>ONVC01000022.1 GCA_900321205.1 uncultured Acinetobacter sp.
GTTTTATGGGAATAGTGTATCTGGCATTTATAGTTATTTGTCTGGCAGCCGGCTTTGGCTGGTTTCCGGGCTGGGTATGTATGAAACTCTGGAACCTTGCATCATCTCATATAATAAACCTTCCGTCTATCGGAATATTTCAGGGTATGCTCTTATGGGCAATAATTGCAGCTTCGTATTTTACATTTAGAAAAGACAAACTCGTTGTCTTTATGAACGCTTCTGACGGCTTATCTGAGGAAGAACTCAAGTCTGTTTTTGCAGATATGAAAAAAAATCTTAAAAATGATATGATACTACAAGATATGATTAATGCCCGAAGAACAGAACTAAAAATTAAAAACCTTTCTGATATCAACATTCCCAGTGTTGATGCAAGGGATATTAAAGATGCATCAAGCCCTAAATCAAATGATAAAGTACAGACAAAATAACAACGGATATATTTAAATGCCAAGTGTATCGCCAATAAAATTATCACCAATCGCAAAGTATATAGTCAAAAATAAAGCAAAAGCATATAAAAAAGACGGATTTGTCGAGCTAAGAAATGCCGAAAATAAATTAATCGGCAGGCTTACAAAGGGTGAAGCACCTCTGGGTCAGTACAGATACGTTAATATTGACTTATACAGGGCTGACAATGAAATGTTGTTTATAAGCAGAAGAACGGTAATAGAAAAAACGTACAAATACTTTCTTAATGAACACAAATTTATGCCTGTAAAAATTGAAATAGAAAATACTCTTTGTAATTTTGAACATAACACAAAAAACAAAGATGTATTAACAAAAGGTCTTGCTTCTGACAGATATATAGAACAATTAAAAGAGTCAGAAGAGCTAAAAACAGAAAGACAAAAACTAGGAAAAGGGATACCTGATAACTTTCCGATGTATAAAATAAATAAGCCTTTCAAATACGAATTTAAGGCACATTTATATTATAAAGAAATGCCTATAGACTCTGCAAAACCCATTATAAAGGAATAACATTATGCCGAAAATATCCCCAATAGCACAATATTTAAGAGCAAATCACGCTATCGCAAAACATGACAAAAACGGTTGTCATTTTATAAGCCCTGAAGGATTATATTTGGGCAGACTTACAAAAACTGTAATTGACAATTACAGAGTAATCAGCCTCAACACTTTTGGTGACGGTTTTAAACGGTTATACTCAAAATCAATTGCAATAGGTCAGCAATACGCATATCTGGTCAATAAAAAGTCACCCATAGGAATAAGTCTGATTCCCGTAAAAACATTTATGCGAAAAATTTTTGTTGATTATATAGAAAGAACAAGCAATCTGGAAGATTCACAAAAAACACTCACGAATCAACTTAACCTGGTTACTCTTGATGAAGAAACAGGAGTCGGTTTATATAACACAAACTCTCAATTTAATTTTAAAACAATAATCACAAAAACAGAAAACAAAAAACTGTCAAACAAGCAATATATTTACACAAAACACTAATAAACACTATTAACAAAAAATATTCGGGCTTATTTATAAGCCCGAATATTTTTATTTTTTGTTTTAAGTATCAACTACTCTTCGTCAGCAGTTTCTTCTGTTTCTTCCGCTTCTTCCTGAGCTAAGTCTTCTTCATCATAAGCCTGCTGATTCATTTCTTCTTCAATTTCTTCCTGAATCTCATCTGAATCAACAGCACGTTCTTCTACTGCTTCATCATCATAATTGTAATTAGACTGTTTAGCAGACTCTTCGTTTTCCATTTGTGAAACTGATTTAATATCAATATTCCAGCCTGTTAATCTGTGAGCAAGTCTAACGTTCTGACCTTCACGACCGATTGCAAGTGAAAGCTGGTCATCAGGAACAACTACAAGAGCATCCTTTGTTTCTTCATTAGAGTCATCTGTAATAATATCAACAGAAACGACTCTTGCCGGAGATATAGCGTTTACAATATATTCGACAGGGTCTTCCGACCAGCGAACAATATCAATTTTTTCATTTTTAAGTTCGCCGACAATTGTCTGGATTCTGCTTCCGCGAGGTCCAATACAAGCTCCTACCGAATCAACTTCAGGGTCATTTGACCAGACTGCAATTTTTGTTCTGTAGCCTGCTTCACGTGCAATTGATTTAATTTCAACAATTCCGTCTTCAATTTCAGGAACTTCAAGTTCAAAGAGTTCTCTTACAATTTCAGGATGAGCATGCGATACGATAACCTGAGGAAGTCTGTTTGTTTCTTTTACGTTAAGAACAAAAACTCTGATTCTGTTACCCGGTTTGTAGTATTCTCTCGGAATCTGTTCTCTCTGAGGCATTATAGCATCTGTTTTACCGATGTTAACAATAACGTTTCTGTTTTCAACTCTTTGAATAATACCTGTTGTCAAAGTACCTTTCTTTTCTAAGAATTCATTAAGAATGTTATTTCTTTCAGCATCTCTGATTCTCTGTGTAATAACTTGTTTTGCTGATTGAGCAGCAATTCTTCCGAATTGTTCAGGAGTAACTTCGATTTTAACTTCATCATCTACTTCGACTTCATCATCAATTTCCTGAGCATCTTTTAAAGATATTTCCATATCAGGATCTTCTACTTTTTTAACAACTGTTTTTGTTGAAAACACACCGATTTCGCCGGTTTGTTCGTCAAAAATAGCTTCAATATTAGCTGCTTCTTTTACGTGCATATGTTTTTTGTATGCAGCAACAAGTGCATCACAAAGAGAAGATATAATAACATCTTTTGATATACCTCTTTCTCTTTCAAGCTCTTCACAAGCTTCAAATAATGCTGTTCCGATTTTAATCATCTTTTATTCTCCTTTAATCTATATATAATTTAGCTGATTGTATGTTTTCTTTTGGGATTTGCAGTTCTTCACCATCATCAAATCTCAGAAAGGTTAAGCCATCATTATCATCCCAGTTTATAATCTCGCCTTTAAATATTTTTTCTGTTTCACCTTCAAGTGGTTCTCTAAGTTTAAGACTTATTCTTCTGCCTTGAAAATATACAAACTCTTTGTCTGATTTAAATTTTCTCTCTAAACCGGGAGATGAAACTTCAAGATAATATTTTACAGGAATTATTTCATCCAAAAAGTCGTTCAATGAGCGTGTAACATTTTCACAGTCATCAAGTGTAACATCTTTATCTTTTGAATAGAGATATATTCTGAGAAACCATCTGTGATTTTCTTTTACAAATTCAATCTCAATAGGAATATATCCGAAACGCATAGCTGTATTTTCAATGAGCGGCGTGATTTTTTCCAATACTTCGTGTCTGTTAATGTCCTGTTTCATAAGGATTACCCCCTTATTAACGTAAAAAAGAACGGGTATTAATGACCGTTCTTTTTTAAGAAACTATTCACAATGACATTATAACAGACACAAATATCATTGTAAAGAATAGTTTTACAATACTTAAAGTCTGGATATTATCGAGTCTGTAAAATCGGTACAAGAAGTTGTTCCACCTATGTCAGCAGTTTTGATGTCATTTTCTAAAGTTTTGAATAATGCAGATTTAATTCTGTAGCCGGCATCTTTTTCTTCGATATAATTCAACATCTCGATTGCAGACATAAGCATAGCAGTCGGGTTAGCTTTGTTTTGACCTGCAATATCAGGAGCGGAACCGTGAACAGGTTCAAAAACCGCATAGTCTTTTCCTATATTTGCACCCTGAGCGACACCTAAACCGCCAATAAGTCCTGCGCACAAATCAGAAACAATATCACCGTAAAGATTAGGCAGTAACAAAACATCAAACTGATTCGGGTTTTGAACAAGCTGCATACAGCAATTATCAACCAAAATCTCTTTCAGGGGTATATCATAGTTTTGCGCAACTTTGCGGGCTGAGTCTAAGAACAGTCCATCAGAAAGTTTACAGATATTAGCTTTTGTAACAACGGTAACAAACTTTCTGCCATTATTTACGGCATAATCAAATGCGAATTTTGCAATTCTTTCGGATGCAAAACGAGTAATTCTTTTTATACTTTCTGCCGTATCATCATCAACCTGTCTTTCAATTCCTGCATATAAATCTTCAGTATTTTCTCTGACTACAACAATATCAACTCCATCATATCTTGTTTTTACATTAGGTAAGTTATAACAAGGTCTCAGGTTTGAGTATAAATCGAGCTCTTTTCTTAATTGTACATTTACAGAGCGGAATCCTTTTCCGATAGGAGTAGTGACAGGGGATTTTAAAGCAACTTTATTCTTTTTTACTGAATCAATTACCCTCTGCGGAAGCGGAACACCTTCTATTTCAATAACATCAGCCCCAGCAGTCTGAATATCCCAATTTATATTAACACCTGCGGCATCAATAATTTTTAATACGGCATCAGATATTTCAGGTCCGATACCGTCACCTTTAATCAATGTTATATTATGCATTTGTTTCTGCCCCCTCACCCTACCCCTCTCCCGTTGGGCGAGGGAATTATAAATACTACGACAAATATTAGAATAAATTAAATATGGAAATTTTATTTACCCGTACCTAAACAGTAACTTTTGATTTTTGTTCAAGATAAAGTCTTAAAGCTACAGAAAGCTGGTCAGGACAACTGGTTGGTCTGCTTCCGCACGGAAGTCCCTGAACTCTTTTAATAACCTCATTTATATCCATTCCTGTAACAAGAGCGCCAATTCCTTTTAAGTTCCCGCTGCATCCGCCTATTGTTTCCATATTCAGGATTTTGTTATCTTTTATTTTTAAAACCATTAATTTACTGCAAACACCTGACGGCTGAAAACGAACCTCATCTGCTCCGTCAATTTCTCTTATTTCTATATTATCGCTCATACATACTCCTTTTCTTTTACAGAATTATATCATACAACAATTGAATTTTTCAAATAAAAAAACTAAATATTTATGTTATTATAAACCTATGGAAAACATAAAAAGAATAGGCTTCTGGGGATATCCGGAGCCAAATATAATTAAAGATACAAAAAACAAATATCCGAATGCAGAATGGATTGATTTGGATATTGATTTCAATTATCCTAAAACGAGCATTTTGCCTGAATCATACTGCAAAATTATACGTAATATTATAGATAACACAATTTATCTGAAACCGGATTTAATCCTTGCGCCGATTGGCAAAGACAAGTGTGACAGCGGTTGGTTTGCATCAAAAATCCTTAATGATATGGGATTTAATGTGATTACTACGATATTTGAAAACTTAGAGCCAAAGAAGGATATAGTTATCTGCCGGAGTAATTTACCGCTATACGAAAAAATATCAACAATAACAGCAAATATCATTAATCAGGATAAAAAAACATACATTCACGCACAGATTCCGGAAGATAACACATCATCAAACACGTTATTTACCCCAGGTTTTTGGGGTGTACCGCCAAATGATTTAGAAATACTAAAATTATTCCCGGACACTACTCACGTTTACGGCTGGACAAGATGCGTTGAAGCAGGAACTCCCGCTGATTTGGATTTAGAAATGTACGTTAATCCGAATGTACCTACCGTATTTTATGCACAAGCTTTCTGTTCAAAAGCACAGCTTGCAAAATACCTTGCTGATAAATACAACGGATTGTACATAGATATTGATGACTATGCATCAAACTCAGTCAAAGCCAAGATTGAAGCATTTTTGAGATTAAATTAGCAAATTATTTTTTTACGTTTTTTATTAGTATAAAAGGTGAAAAAATATGTACATACAAAATAACAACCAATGTTCATTCGGTGCAAAATTTCTAAACTCACAGTCTTTAAAAGATGTAGTAAATTATGCGGTAGAAAACGGAAAATTTGACAAATTAAATCAGGCAAGAAAAAATATTGACTGTGCATTTCTTAACAGAAGGTTAAAGTTTGAATTATTTACAACGGAAGACGAGAAAAAGATTCCGTACGTAATATTAACCAGATACACGCCAAAACAGGATGTTATCATTCCAAAATCAATGGACGACTTTAAAATGTCAGAACCATTTCTTTTTATTGCATCAAAAAAAATGAATCCGCTAAAATTCGGGTATGAAATTATACGCAAGCTCAGTAATAGTGCACCAAAAAATAATATGTACAAAAAAGTTGTTGCAGGAATTATAAAGGATTAGTTTGTTTTTACCCCTTTTGTTTTACAACAGCATCAATTAAACCTTTAAATAAGGGATGCGGTCTTTCGGGTCTTGATTTAAACTCGGGGTGGAACTGACACGCAACAAACCAATCTAATGAAGGAAGCTCTACAATTTCAGAAAGCATACCGTCAGGTGACATTCCTGAGAATACAAGTCCTGCTTTCTTCAACTGTTCAATATAATCAGTGTTAACTTCATATCTGTGTCTGTGACGTTCTGAGATTTTTGTTGAGCCATATACCTCATAGGCTTTGGTACCTTTTTTAAGATGACAGTCATAAGCGCCAAGCCGCATTGTTGCACCGTATCCTTTTACATTCTTTTGCTCAAGCATCAAATCAATAACGGGATTAACAGCATTTTCGTCAAACTCGGTTGAGTTGGCACCCTGAATTTTTGCAACATTTCTTGCGTACTCAATAACGGCACACTGCATACCTAAGCATATTCCCAGAAACGGAACATTTTTTTCTCTGGAATACTTGATAACATTAAGTTTTCCTTCAATTCCTCTTACACCAAATCCTCCGGGAACAATTACACCGTCAACTTCCTTCATCAGCTCTTTGCAGTTATCCCAGTCAACACATTCTTCTGAGTTAATCCATTTAATTTCAGTTTTAACTTCGTTTGAATATCCTGCATGCTTTATAGATTCGACAACAGATATATAAGCATCAGAAAGTTTTGTGTATTTTCCTGCAATTGCAATTTTTATAGTTGATTTAGGATGGTTAATCCTTTCAACAAGTTTTGTCCAGGCAGACAAATCGGGTTTTTGCTCCTGTGTCTGCAAAAGTTTCAGAACAACATTTGCAAAATTCTGTTCTTCAAGTGCAAGCGGAACTTCATAAATACTCTTCATATCTCTGCATTCAATAACCGCATCTTTTGCAACTGAACAGAAGAGAGCCAGTTTTTCTTTTTCAGTTTTTGGTATCGGCTTAGCAGTTCTGCAAACAAGAATTTCAGGCTGTAAGCCATAACTTCTTAAAACAGAAACACTATGCTGAGAAGGTTTTGTTTTAAGTTCTCCTGATGTCTGTAAATAAGGAAGCAGAGTACAGTGAACATTTATTGCATTTCCTATTCCTGCCTCTGTTTTAAATTGTCTTATTGCCTCAATAAACGGTAAGCCTTCAATGTCACCTATTGTACCGCCGATTTCTATAATCTGGAAGTCAGGTTTAAACTGTTTTTGAGCCTTAACAATTCTTGATTTAATCTCATTTGTAATATGCGGAATAACCTGAACCGTAGCGCCTAAATAATCACCTCTGCGTTCTTTATTTATAACAGTCTGGTATACACTACCCGAAGTTACACTGCTCAACTGTGAAAAGTTTGAATCGATAAATCTTTCATAATGACCGAGGTCTAAGTCAGTTTCTGCGCCGTCATCAGTAACAAAAACTTCACCATGCTGAAATGGGCTCATTGTTCCGGGGTCAACATTTATATACGGGTCAAATTTCTGTATAGCAACAGAAAAACCTCTTGCTCTTAACAGTTTACCCAGCGATGCACCTATAATTCCTTTACCCAGTGAACTTACAACACCGCCTGTTATAAAAATATATTTTGTCATAGCTGAATCTCCAAAAACAACATTCCTATCTGCTTACACAGTCAGATAGCTCTCTCAGATATATTACCCCAACCCCTAATTAATCTTTGGTACTCGGAAAAATCCGTTTTCCTCGTCCGGAGCATTTTTCATAAGCTCTTCTTTTGTTTGTTCGTAATAAACCTTATCTTCTCTCATAACATTTACAAAATCTATTGCATGAGCCATAGGTTCAACATTAGACGTATCAACCTCATTCATAGCATCTACATGCTTTAATACATCACCTAACTGTTTTGTAAATTTTTCTTTTTCTTCTTCCGTTAATTCCAAACGTGCCAACTTTGCAACGTGTTCTACATCTTTTATAGTTATCATAATTTCCAGTACTCCAATAATATTATGATAACATAAAAATAACTAAAATTTGTTTATACATCCATAACAAACATTAATAAATTTTCATGGCTCTGTCTGAACTTGAAATAATAAAGCATTGAATATTTAAGTTTTTGTGCGTTTTCAGTCTCAACAGCAGATTTTTTGTCTTTTATACTTTTTTCTAATTCCGGATTCATATTTTTCTCCTTTAAATTACGCAACAATTCCTGTATATTCCTGTCTTAAAACAGTACCGTTATCTCTAAATTCCATATCAACCAGTAACGGTGAGTCAGATTCCCGTTCAAACACTCTTACAAAGCTGGAAGTTGAATATTGCCATCTATAGAATGCACAATGAAAATCTATATAATAACCTGTTTCAATAGGAGTAGAAAACATATTGCGCAATGTTGCGACCATATCTTTTGAGTTACCGCTGTAACCTGAATGTTTGTACTTTTTCTTTAACTCTTTACGCAAACCGACAAGCTCTGCTGCAACAATCTTATTTGAGTTTGGTTTTCCGTTAGCATCAACAACTTTTATTGATAAGATTTGGTCGTTTATATTGTATGTTTTTAAAACTTTAAACGCATCAGTATGTCTTTTTTCATTAACTACATAACTGCCGTCTTCATTAACAGTCTGTATTCTTTCTTCTTTAATAACATCGTTTTCTGTTACTCTGAAATACGTACCATTTCTGTCGACCTTGATATTAGGATTTTTTGTATCTTTTAAAGAAGCTCGGTTATCTTTTTTATTTTTACCTTCAATAATCTGATTCAGCATATAGTACTTGAGAAGCAAATTCATATCAAGCTGGCGTCCGCTTCCGCTGCTGAGATTTGTTATCATAGAATATAAATCTTCATTTTCAGTACTTATTGATTTTCTTAGTTCATTCTGCAAACCAGATATAAATTCATCCTTGTAGCCTGCATTAATTTTGTTACTCAGCATTTTGTAATAACAATTAGCCATATTCCGTTTTTCCCTTTTTATATATCGTATATATATAAAGTATTTAAGTTTTATAGAATTGACTTTTTTGTTTAATATTATTAAGAATTGTAAAGATAAAATTTTTAAACAGAGGAAAATTTAGCTATAACTGGATTTTAAAAAGAACTAAAAAGTCTATTTTTGCATTATATCTTGTGTTAACAGCACATTTTTTATGGTATTAAACTGACCTTCATCCAAAAGTACATTTATATAATTGTCAGTAACGCCTTTAAATTTTCCCGTATGTTTATCAGGGCGTTTTTCAATAAGAACTTCTCTCGTTTTACCGATATTGTTCTTTATAAACTCGTTAAATTTTGTTTCCGATATATTTTTTATAATCTGCGCACGTTCATCTTTCACAGATTCCGGCAAATGACCTGACATTTTTTCAGCAATTGTACCTTTTCTTATAGAATACGGAAAGACATGGATTTTTGAAAGTCCGGATTTAAGCAGATTTTCAACTGTTATTTCAAAGTCTTCATCACTTTCCCCGGGGAATCCTGCTATAATATCGCTGCCAAGAAAAGGCATGTCAAAACGAGAGTTAATATCAAATATTTGGTCTAAATAATTTTCAACAGTATAATGACGATTCATTCGTTTTAAAGTATTATTACATGCTGATTGAAGAGAAAGATGAAAATGAGGACAGAACTTTTCGCTTGACTGTAAAAAATCCAGAAGTTCGTTTGTAATTTCATGAGGATTAAGCGAGCCTAAACGATAACGGTGAATTTTTGTTTCTTTTTCAACTTTTTTAAGAAGATGCAGTATATTCATACCGTTTTCTTTGCCCCAAAGCCCGATATGAATACCGGTAAAAACAACTTCTTTATAACCGTTTTCGGCATAACGGTTAATTTCATTTATAATAAAATCTGTATCGGCACTTCTGGATTTACCTCTGCCGAACGGAATAACACAATATGAACATCTGTTATCACAACCGTCCTGAATTTTCAGACTAATTCTAGTTTTTGTAGTGTCATTAAGGACAACAGGACAAAACTCAGATTCAGACATCAAGTCTTTTACGGCAAAGTTCTTATTATTATCCAAGTATTCTGCTAATTTAAACTTGTCTTCGTTTCCGAATACATAATCAATAAAATCCTCTTCAAGCAGTTTATTCTTTTCAATTTGAGCAATACATCCGGTTAATACTGTTTTTAACCCGACAGAATGAGCGTGACGAAGCAAATACATAGCTTCATTATCGCTTTTGTGGGTAACAGAACATGAGTTTAGTATATAATAATCCGCATTTTCCAGTTTAAATACCTGTTTATATCCGGAAGCAACTAATTTTTCGGCAACAATCTGCCCTTCAAATTGATTAGACTTGCAGCCCATTGATTTTAAGTAAAAAATTTTCATAAAAAAATTCTATCATAAAATACAGTACAGAATTATATAAAAATAAACAGAACGCACTAAACATGCATTCTGTTTATTATTCTATTTATGATGTATTATTATGCGATTTTCTTTAAAATTATCATACTGTTTGGAGCGAGCGACAGATGCTGGTTGTCATTCGAGATATCCATTCTTCCTGAGTTAGTATATCCCATTCCGCCATATTTTTCATCATCACTCGAAAATACTTCAGTCCATTTAGTATCATTACCTGGAAATCCGTAATATGAATAACTGTTGTTATGAAATCCGTGTCCGAAGTTCTTTATAACAAGCACTTCGTCATCACCGGATTTTATATGGTGGATATGAACATTGTGATTGTTATCTTTATATGTACCTACAATGTCTCCGGTCTTAATAACAGGATTCTTATCCAAGACATTCCGTAAATCTGTTGTATAGGCTCTCATCTGAGTCTGCAAATTTTTGAACATACCGCCCATCTTAACTCTGCCGACAACTGAATCCGGTCTTGCGATTTCTTCAAGATAATCATATCCGTATTTTCTTATAGCATCCTGTTCAATTGAAGGATTTTCAGCTCTTTTTTCTTTTTCTCCTGCAAATTCTCTGAAGAATTTGAAGTGAGATAAATCACCTTCATCATCTCCCTGGAAAAACATTTTCGGGCCGGGTGTTGTATAAATTGTACCAAGTATCAGCCTTTGTTTTGCTACTGCAGTTTTGAATACATCAATTAATTCCTGTTTCGGAATAAATGTATTTATTCCCAAATCCAGTTCTTTTTGGTGAAGCGTTCTTTCATTAATATTTTCAAAATTCTCTGAAACGATAATCTCTGAAAGTTTTTGAGCAGCCTGAGCAGCTCTCTGACCTTTTTCCTGATCATCAATTCCGTTTACTTTTGTAAACAGATTAAGATGTGCAACCATATATTTCGGTATAAATCTGGTTCCGTCCCAGTTGCCTATCTCATCATGGCTGTATGCATAATGAACTCTGTAATGAGATGTGGGCAAATATTTATCCAAATCATCAAGCATGGTAGAACAAGGATTTATAGCCATTTTTGCAACAGCATCTTTGTACTGAGAATCCCACTCACTATCAAAACCTATACTTAAAGGAATTGCAGGTTCAAAACCTTTGTTATTTTTATCTATTGCATCATCTATCATATTGATGTTGTCTTCATGCTTAATCTTACTATTAATCCAGTAATTTGTTATAGAATGACGCTTAAAACTGTGGTCCTCAGCTATTAAGAATACATCGGGATTGTGATGATTGAGTTCCAAGACAATCTCACGAAGCAGCCAGTCTGATTCGGTATCCTTTGTTAAATCAAATCTGATACCGTCAACTTTAAATTCGTTTGCCCACCAAAGAGCTGCATTAACCATCCAGTCTCTTACGTATTTGCTGTCCTGACCTTCATAATTCGGAATATCACCAAATTGTGCAGGACGCTTTTTGTAAGGACCTGTTTGTGATAAATAGTTTCCCTCAGGTCCGACATGATTAGGCACCATATCGATTATTACATTCAGCCCTTTACCGTGTGCATAATCTACCAGGTCTTTCAGTCCGTCAGGACCGCCTAATTTTTCATTAACAGCAAATTTATCAACACCGTCATACCCCCATTGCTTTGAAAAAGTATTCTCAACAGGCATAATCTCAATAGCTGTTGCATTCTTTTGTTTTGCAATCATATCAATCTTAGATTTTGCGCTTTCAAAAGTTCCTTCTAACGTAAGAGTCGGAATATTAACTTCATTAATGATTAAATTTTCAAGTCCTCTTAAAGGTTTTGAAGGGTCACGTTTTATTCGTCTCGGGTCTTTTCCTTCCAGCCATTCGGTATTTTTCCATACATATTTATTTTCATCATATACAGTACTCCAGCCGTGAATATTTTCCTGTTTTTTAGCATAAGGGTCTTTTACTGTATTTAGAGTTCCGTCTTTTTGAACGACTATATATCTGTAACCGTCACCGGGCTGAACATCTACATCTTTAACTTCATAAATTCCTTCGCCTTTATTCTCCATAGGAAATATTTTTGATTGATTATCCAACGGTGATATTGCCGCAATTGCAGCAGCTGTTGTTGCAGCAGCAAGAGCTTCCGGTTTTTCAACTTTTACGGTATGATCCCACCAGTTAGTAAGTTTTAATTTCGGATTTTTAGTAACTTCAAGGAGTACGGCAATAGCATCAGAAAATGATGGCAGTTTAAAATTAGTTTTGCCATTTTCTTTTATATATTTAGCACCCCAACTTACATGTTCCTCCCAGGCTCTGCCGAACACCGGCTGTTTTTGAACATAATGATTTTTCTTCTGCAGATTGTTTTTTGCATAAGCTTCATTTCCGATACTTTGTATTTTCATTCTACACACTCCTATACAAATACATACGCTCGTAAAATATTATTTTGCTAATACTTTAGAACTATCCATGCTAATTTTCTTGCGATACGTACCCAAAATCTTTTAATACTTTATCTTTTTTTCTCCAGTCCTTCTCAACTTTCACTTCTAAACCGAGAAAAACTTTTTTATCAACTATTCCTTCTAATTCTACTCTTGCCTGAGTGCCCACTGTTTTTAAAAGAGAACCACCCTTACCTATAAGTATTCCTTTTTGACTTTTTGTTTCACAGAAGATTGTTGCATAGATTCTGTCTATTTCTTCCGTTTCTTCATATCTTTCAACTTTTATTGCAACAGAGTGAGGAATTTCATCAGAAGTGTTAATAAGTATTTTTTCTCTTATTATTTCTTCTGCAACGGAGCGCATGCTCTCTTCTGTTACAACGTCATCAGGATAAAGTTTTTCTCCTTCGGGAAGTTTCTTTAATATGTTACTTATTAGCGTATCTTTATTTCTCCCTGTTTTTGCTGAAATTCGAATTATGGGAACATTTTCATCAAACAGAAGTTTATAACTCATAAGATTTTCTTCTATTTTTTGCATGTTTTTAATTTTATCCAGCTTATTCATTACTAATATCACGGGGATTTTTGCACCTTTAAGTATATTTTCCGCAATCCACTTATCACCTTTTCCGGCAGGTTCGGTGCCATCAACAAGAAAAAGAATTAAATCGGCATCAGGAACTGCAATTTTTGCTTCATCCAGCAAAAACTCACCAAGTTTATTAAGCGGACGATGAACCCCTGGGGTATCAACAAAAATTATTTGACCGTTATCATCCGTTAAAATGCCCTTTATACGTTTTCTTGTCGTCTGAGCTTTATCAGTTGTAATTACAATTTTTTGTCCCAAAATCTGATTTAACAAAGTCGACTTTCCAACATTAGGACGACCCAATATTGTTACAAATCCACACTTCATATACAGATTATATCACGAAGAACATGAGCATGACTATTTGTAAAAAAGCATGGTTTGTAAATATTTGTAACAGAATTTATAAAAAACTTTCACTCAAAGTAAATTTACGAATTAAGAAATACTTTTTAAAAATAGGGTATTAAATTATCAGGATATAATAAGATGGGAATGGGTCAAAATATCAATACATTTACACCATATATAATGCCGCAGACAACGTACGGCATGATGCCTTTTAGGACAATGCCCGGCAGCGGAGTATTTCCTTTTGGAAACGGAACTGTAAAAACTGAAACTGCGGAAGAAACAGAAGAAAGAAGAAAAAAAGAAGAAGCAAAAAAGGCAGAAGCAGAATTTTTAAAACGTCTTGAAACTATAAAACAAAATGCGGAACAAGCCAAAAAACTTCACGCACAAATTAATGAGCTGGAGCAGGAGAAAAAAGGACTTAATTTAACCGTACAACAAGGAAAAAACGGAAAAGAAACCGAAGACGGAACAATAAAAGTAAAAGAAACATGGGCAGATTATAATAAACTTCCGACCTGGAAAAAAGCATTAAGGGGTGCAAGTCATATTGTACAGGGAACATGGAAACTTGCAACAGGATTCTTTGGATATGAAACAAATCCAAAAACAGGCGAAAGTGAATGGAATTGGAAAAAATGCCTTAAAAACACAGCAATAGCAGCCGGTTGTATCGCGCTATCAGCGATTCCTTACGTAGGTCCGGTTGTAACGACAACTCTACTTACAACAGGTGTAGTCTGCGGTACAATAGGAACGGGTAAGGGGGTATATAAAGCTATAAACGCAAAAACTCCTGAAGAACTCGATAACGCATATCAGGATATAGGTGCCGGATTAACTATAGGTGTATCTTCTGCAGTAGGTTTAAGAGGACTGGGAAAAGGCTTACAAGCATCAAGCACAGCCACAGGAAACGTTGTACGTTCAACAAGCAATAATGCAGTATCACAATTTGTTAAAGATGCAACAATAAATGTCTGGAAAGCGACATCACAGGGGATAAAAAATGATGCCTCATCAGTTGCTGCAAATGGTTTCGGAAAAACATTCGCATCTAATTTAAAAGGTACCATACCAAAATTAGGCGAAAGTAAATTTGAAAACGCAAGATATGAAACAACACAAAGTATAAACGCAAGATTGAATCAAATAAATCAGGAGCTGAATAATCCGGCTATAAGTCCGATAAAAAAATCAATACTTTCAGAGGAACGTGTGTTCCTTGAAGCACAAAAAACTGAGCTTAGAAATGTAGTAACAAAAGACGGCTGGAAATTATTAAAGAACAACTCCGAATCACAAAAAAATGTCAGAACTTTACAGGGAACATTAACCGAAATGAAGGCTAATGGCAATGCAAGTATAAACGGAAATACATACACTATGAACAAAGACAATCTGACAGCATTACAGGAAGCATTATCACGTTCGGAGAAACTGTCTAAAGAAATACAAAATCTAGTTAAAGTCAGAACTTCAACAATGAAGAAAATGGCATTTTTGAAAAAATATAAATCAGACGTTGAAGCATATACGGGTGTTTCAAGAAATTCCAGATTCGGCAGAATATATGATACAGCAAAAATTTCAAAATCGGATATAACAACTAAAAAAGTTATTCTGTCACCGCTTAAAGCACTTTGGGAGCTTACAATGATACCGTTTAAGCCTTGGAATTATGTACAAAGCACACCGGCAAGTACATTCTATAAAATAGAAGAAACATTTGCACCTATGTACGAAGCAGGTTTTTTAACTACCGGATTTATAGGGGATGCCATGGATATGGGTGATAAAACACTTAAAACAAAGGCTGTAACTAAAGACGAAAACGGTAATGAAAAAGAAGAAGTTATAGAAGTTACAAAAGAAACCTTGGCTCAGATGGAAGAACAAATTAAACAATACGATGAAGCAATTGCAAAAGTACAAAACGAGCTTAATCAGATGTATCTTGGTTAATTGTCAGGGGTTAGAACTGTCATTTCGCAATTTTTGCAATCAAATTTAAGAGGATAAATCACGTTTTTTTCGTCCTGTAAATAGAGATTTCCAGGTGATTTACACATATTAAGAGCATATTTTATACAGTGCTTTGTTCGCATAAGCTCAACCTGACGTTTGGGAAGTTTTGTTTCAAGACTCATTTCATTTACCCCCGCTCCGCATTTTTCATAAAATTCTTTTGCGGATTTATTGTGAACATTTGCTCTGTAATCAGGGGTAAACAATGAGAACTGTGCATATTTAAGCTCTTTTTGTTTTTCACGTTTATAAGACGCAAGCCTTTCTGACATAAGTTTTTCAAAAGCGTCTCTGCGAAGCCGGTTTAACTCACTTACAGGCAAAAACGGAACATCATATTTTATACTTATTTCTTTTATATAAAAATCGCTGTCACCTGTTTTGGAAAACTGTTTAACAAATGTATCATTCATTCTTTGCTGATTTTTTGCGGCCTCGCCTTCCGGCATGGCAACTGATACCGAGATACCGTCTTCATCAGTCAATTCAATTTTATTATTTAATACGTTTACCCCCACTTCGATTTGGCGTTTAACCGGTTGCAGAAGTTCTTTTTCAAAAGCAACATCAACATTTCTGTATATTTTTGTTCCGACAGATACATTTACATTTTTGTTTGTGTAAACAGCAGTCTTATTATTACCCCTTTCGGCTTTATTTACCAAAAAGCCTTCCATTTTATCTTTGTTTAAATAACAAAGTCCATCCTGAGGATGAATATCCATGCCGGTTTCTATATAAATAACATTACCATTTACACCGCAAACTTTACCTATAAATTTTCCCTTTGATTTAGGGGAATTAGGATTAAAACAATTAGTCCTTCCTTTTAGAAAATAATCAGTAAAACCTCTGTTAAAACTCTTTTCAACATCAGGAACATAAGGGTAAATACTTTTGCCTGATGAAGATTTTTCGGAATACTTATCCAATAATTGTCTATAATAAGAAACAACGTTTTTTACGTATCCGATATCCTTAAGCCTTCCTTCTATTTTGAAAGAATATACTCCGCTGTCAATCATATCTTTTATATTGGCAGATGCGTTAAAATCCTTTAAGCACAATGCATAAGTATCTTCTTTAACAATGTTCCCCTTATCATCAAGGATAGAATACTTTTTTCGGCATGGTTGAGCGCACTCGCCTCTGTTTGCTGAGCGTCCTCCGATAAACTGACTCAGATAACACTGACCGCTATATGATACGCAAAGCGCACCGTGGACAAAGGCTTCAAGTTCAATATCGGGGTTTTCTTCGTGTATTTTCTTAATCTGTTCTAACGACAGCTCTCTTGCAAGAACAACTCGTGATAAACCGATTTTATTCAAAAAAGCGACCTTTTCGGAAGTCCTGTTATCGCACTGTGTACTTGCATGGATAGGAATGGATAAATGAAAACCGATTAGCTTATTGAGAAGTCCCATATCCTGAATAAGTACAGCGTCAACTCCTGATTTATCAAGCGATTTTATGAGCTCAACGGCTTCTACAAGTTCTTCATCAGTCAAAATAGTGTTAACCGTAACATAAACCTTAGCAAAAAACTTATGAGCATACTCAACTACTTCTTTAATATCATCTAATGAGTTACACGCATTCTGCCTTGCTCCAAAAGATGACGCACCTATATAAACGGCATCCGCACCGCAATCAATAGCGGCAAACGCTGTTTCTTTATTTTTTGCAGGTGCAAGAAGCTCAGTTTTCAAAACATATACCCTTTAATATTTACCCTAATTTACCCGTTAACCCTATCTCATTCTTTTACCAAAGATACTTTTGAATAAAGATAGCAAACCTGTTCCGCCTATTCCGCCGCCGTTTTGGATACGTTCGGCATTTTTATTCGCATATTCGTTTCTCGGGTCAACAGCAAGAAGTCTTTCTAAATATTCTTTTGCACCATAACTGTCACCGATAGAATCTCTGAACTCTACCAGCTTTTCCAAAGCAAGGGTGTTTCTTGGGTCTATATCGGCAAGATGCTCATAAAACTCGCTTGCCTTTGTTTTATCCCCTTCTGATTCAAGCAACTGGGCAATTGTTTCGGTTAAATCCGCATCTTTATTATTATACCTGTATGCGGTCATATATTCATTAAGAGCAACATCTTTATCGTTTCTTAAAATATTATATTTACCCCAATTTTTGCTCATATATTAACGCTCTCATTTGATAAATAAGAGGTGAGTTCGGAGCAAGTTTTTCAAACTCATCAATTTCTTTAAACGCCTCTTCATACATTTCTTTCTGGAAATAATACTGAGCCATTAACGAATGATACGTGTGAATATTTGAATATTTATCCTTAACATCTGTTAAAATTTTATATCCTCTTTCATTATCACCCATATCAAATAATGCTCTTGCTTTTGTAAGTTCGTTCTTTGTAATGGCTAATGCTTTATCCGGTTGTGAATTTCTTATATAAAGACCTGCAAGGACTTCATCATATTCGGTAAAACCGTTATCCCTTTTTCCTCTTTCCATTATTTGTATAGCCGATATTATTCCCTCTGTTTTTTCATAGAGTTCACCGAGTTTTACATATACCATAGGATTTTTGTCATCGTCATCTGCAATTCTTAAATACTCATCAATTGCTTCCTGATATTTTTCCTGACCTTCACAAAGTCCGGCATGGAGGTATCTTGCAGGGAGTGCTTCCTGAGCATCTTTAGCATGAGATATAGCTTTTTTATAATCATTGTTAGCATAACTCATCTGTTGCTGAAGAGCGTGCATATTTCCGCGGAGCAAATAATACTTAAATTTATCTTCATCAACAAAAATATCCAGAAGTTGTTCATGCGCCATAATATTTGCCGGATCAACCTCTAATATTTTTGCATAAATTTGTTTAGCTTCTTCTTTTTTTCCTATTATTAATGCAACGTGAGCCGTACGTGTTAACAAATCGACATCATCAGGCTTATGCATCAGCATTTTTTTATATTCTGCATACGCTTCTTCGTATTTTTCGCTTTGTTCAAGTTGTTCCGCTGTATTCATATCATTTACCCCTAATTATATTTGTTTTGTGTTTCTGCCATACCTTTTGTAAAATAACACACAATTCCTTCTTTTGCTATTGTTAATGTTTCTTTAAATTTCCCAAGTTCTTCCTGAGAAAAATTCTGTAAAACAAAAACTTCGGAAGGAATTTGCGGCTGAGGACCTATACCGATTTTAAGCCTTGCTATATCTTTTGTACCCATATGCTGAATAACGGATTTAATCCCGTTATGTCCTCCGTCAGAACCGTTTGCTCTGAATCTGATTTTTCCCAACTCGAGCGAGAGGTCATCATAAACAACCAATATATCATTTACACCAATTTTATAATAATCGGCAACAGCCCTTACAGCTTCACCTGAAAGATTCATAAACGTAGTCGGTTTTATGAGAAGATAGTCTTCACCTCCGCTTGAAAATTTTGTCAGAAAGCATTTTAAACGTGAATTCTCTTTAAATGTAATTCCTGAGTTTAAAGCAATACTGTCTGCCAGCATAAAGCCTGCATTATGCCTTGTAAAAGTGTATTTAGTACCTACGTTTCCCAGTCCTACTATAAGTTTCATTTTATTTTACTTTTCTTTTATAGTGCAATACGATACCGATATTTGCACATTTACCCCTATTTAAACCTTCTCATGTTTTTCATCATTTGATGCATTGAGAGTTTACCGCCCATTTCTGAGCCAAACTTACCCATCATTTTACCCATGTTCTTCTTCATATCGTTCATACCCTTCATCATTGAACGCATTTGTTCAAACTGATTGATAAAGAGATTAACATCATGGAGAGAAATACCGGAACCTGACGCAATCCTTTTTTTACGAGAACTGTTCATCAGTTCAGGGTGTTCTCTTTCTTCAGGAGTCATACTTTGAATAAACACTTCTATACGCTTAAACTGTTTTTCTCCTTCGTGAGAGATAAGCTGCCTGTCATCTTTTGACAAACCAAGTCCGGGAATCATCCCCAAAAGATTATCCATAGAACCAAACATTTTCATCTGTTTCTGCATCTTTAAAAAGTCATTAAAAGAAAATTCGGCTTTTGCCATCTTTTCAGACATTTCTTTTGCCGACTTTTCATCAAAAACTTCCTGAGCTCTTTCAACAAGAGAAACAATATCACCCATTCCCAAAATACGGGTTGCCATTCTTTCGGGATAAAAATCTTCTAACGCATTAAGTTTTTCACCTGTACCGGTTAACTTTATCGGTTTTTGAGTGCAGTAAACAACGCTTAATGCAGCACCACCTCTTGAATCACCGTCAAGTTTTGTTAAAACAAGACCTGTTACACCGAGCTGAGCATCAAAGTTCTCAGCAACATTAACAGCTTCCTGACCGGTCATTGAATCTATTACAAGAAGTTTTTCGGCAGGGTGAAATACCCTGTCTATAAGCAAAAGCTCTGCCATCATATCAGTATCAATCTGCAAACGACCAGCCGTATCAAGAATAAGAGTATTAAAACCGTTATCTTTTGCATAATTAATTGCATTGTTAATAATACCCTGAACGTCCTGACTTTCTTCTGAATAAACCTGAACCCCGATTTGTTCTCCTAAAGCTTTCAGCTGAGTAATAGCAGCCGGACGATAAACGTCACAGGCAACCAACAAAGGATTTCTGCCTTCTTTTTTAAGTTTGACTGCAAGTTTAGCCGAAGATGTTGTTTTACCGCTTCCCTGAAGACCAAGCATCATTATTAAGTTCGGATGTCCTGAAAAATCGAGAGGCTTAACTTCTTTTCCCAAAAGTTCTATAAGCTCATCGTGAACAATTTTGACAAGCTGCTGCGAGGGATTAACTCCTGTTAAAACATTCTCGCCTTCTGCTTTATCTTTAATATTAGAAATAAATGCTTTTACAACTCTCAGGTTAACATCAGCCTCAAGTAAGGCACGCCTGATTTCACGCAGCGCATCCTGCATATTGTCCTGCGTAAGCTCCTTTTGACCTGCCGTACGTTTTATAATATCCTGCAATTTATCAGATAATGAATCAAACATCCGTAATATCCCTTATATATGTACATATATAAGGATATCACAAACAAAGATAATTAACCCCAGATACCGAATGTTCTTTCTATATTATCATTTTTTACCTGGTCGATACTTTCAAGCATCTTAGTTATAGCAGACTGCTCTGTTTCAAGATTTTTCATTCTGGTATCAATTCTTGATTCCTTAGCATTAATAACACTCTTATCATATTCATATTTAACAAGAGCTTCATTCCTTACATCAGAATCATTAACCATAAAAATATTATCAAAGTTTGAAGCAACGCTGGTATCGTAGAAGAATTTTGTATTGTTTGAGCCTTCCGGTAAATCTTTGTTAAAACACTGATTTTCGGTAATAGTTGTAACATAGTATTTATTATTCTGAAATACCTGATTAAGGTATTCCGAATCTTCTATCTGAGCATCTGTTGTCCAGCCGTTATCAGCAATTGCCTGAAATAACAGGTCATAATATTTTATAAGTGCTTCCTTATCGGCAGTCATAACCTGATTAGCAGTATCTACCGAAACATTGTATTCGTTTTTGGAATCATCAATCTGAGTTGACCTGGATTTTAATTCATCATACCAGTTATTCCATGCCTGAGTATCCATATAACGAACCGGGTATGTTTTTTCGCCTAAAACATCGCTATCATTTGCCGAACCGTATTTTTCTAAATAAGCTTTCATTATAACAGCAAAAGCCTTAGAAATATCAAGTCTCCAGTCACCAAAATCACCTTTAAGACCGTCTGAATCTCTTAAACTGTCTGCAGTTTCATTTGTATCATTAATTAGTGCGGTATAATAATCGACAAAAGCCTGACAGCCAGCTTCAAAAGCTGTTTTGTCTTTTATATTCAGGTATTTGTCATCATCAAAGAAATACTTACTCATGTTATTTTTGATACCTTCTGCCAAAACTTTTAAATCATTGACAGAAGAAATAGGATAGCCGTCATTTTCACCTTTTATATAAAGAGCAGATAAGTCTATCCCGTTAACACTTCCCAGCTTCTTTGCAAGATTATCAATTGTTAAATATTCGGTTCCAGCTTTTCTGGTTTCTTTTGCTTTCCAGGAGTCAAAACTTTCAAGTGAATCGTTATATGCATTTGTTGCATCAGCAACAGCAGATGAGGTCAAATCAATATTCTCAATTGTTTCCTGAGGAATTCCTGTCAATTGAGCCAAAATTTGATTTCTGATACTGCCTTCCCATTTTCCGCCGGCTGCATCAAGCATTTCCGCATATTTTTGATACTGTTTGTTTAAAACAACTCTGCCGGAAGAATCAGTTATTAAAACAGGGCTTTTCATATTGTAAGCATTAGGCTTCATTAAAGTAGAATAACTTATATCCGTATATGAAACGCCGGAATTATTTGACCATTTCATTGATTTGGAGCACAAAGCAGTCTGATATTCTTTTGTTACAGCCTGCATGTCACGAGTCAAAGACATCTTTTCCATAGAAAGATGCTGAAGCTCACGGCTGATATCGTGTTTTCTGCCGGTGAGCTGCAAGAATCTGACTTGTGATGCTGCCATTCCCATAATTAATCGCTTTTCCTTTTGTTTTTTATTGTCCCTTTGATAACTTTATCGGCATAATCTGATAAAAACTTTAGAAATATAGAGAAAATTGTTACAAAAGTTTACAAAAAACGTTACAATTCATTACAAAAATATTTTAAAATCATGAAAATTTAAAAATAGTATATATGGATGATTTATAGAAAAATGCGTTTAAGATTTTAATTTTGATGTCGATTATTAATACATAATCATACATGGTTGGAGAGATTATGACAGACACATTAGTTACCCCTGTAAAAGCCGGCATTACAAATGCTAAGGGCTTATTGGAAGAAGCTCGTAAAGCGCACGAAAATTATCTTATAAGACAACAGAGCACCGATTTGGAAAAAGCTATCGAATGCTATGTAGATGCAATAAAAGCTGACCCGGGCATTTGCGAATCATATTACAGACTGGCAAGTTTATTATTGTTGAAAGGACAAATTACTGTTGACGGTGCATTAGAACAGTGTAAAACAGCTTTAACATTAGAGCCGAAGAACGTAAATGCGCACATTTATTCAGGGTATTTTCAGTGTCTTAACGGAGATTTTGAGGAAGCGGAAAAAGAATTTAAAATCGCAATAAATAACTCCGGTGTAAACTCAGCAAGACCGAGATTGTTTATGTCAAAACTGTTGTTTTCCAAAATTAAAAATCATACTTCCGGTATTAAAGATATGATGAAGTTTTTGTATTATCTGTTATCAGGAAGCATGATGATTATGTGGGACTGCCCATCAATAAAAATGTTTTGCAAATTTCTCGCTAATGATTTTTCAGTATTTTCATACAAAGCTCTCCGTGAAGCATTTGAAAAAATGACATTATTCCCGTCTGCTCTTGATGCATATACGAAGGGGCTTGAAAAAACAGCTCAGGGAAATCTGTTCTATCAAAAAATGGGAGACTTATCTCTTGAATGTAATAACATAGAAGCAAGTCTTGAATTTTTCAAGAAAGCTCATGAACTTAATCCGTCAGACCGATCCGTTTTAATTAAACTGGCAACGGTAAATCAGACATATTTTCCGGAAAACGTTGATGAAACGATAGATTACTATACTTCATTACTGGAATTTGGCATTGACTTAGATAAAATTTATTATGAACTCGGACATTTATACATAAATAAATCAGACAAAATTAATGCGGTAAGTGCATTTAAACTTGCACATACAATAGACCCCGAAAATCCATACTATAACAACTCACTTGCTTATGCTTACATTAAAGCTGAGCTTTATGATGATGCTATTGAATATTATCAGGAAGCAATACGCTTAAATCCTGATGCGGAATGGACTGCGATTGTTTGTCACGCATTAGGTGCAATTTATGCGGAAGTAAAAGGAAATTACGAAGCAGCAGAAGCAACCTTTAACGCAGGAATGGTACTTGATCCTAATAACGTTGATATACAACTTTCACTGGGCGATATGTACATGGTTCAGAATGAAATAGATAAAGCAATTAAAACATACTGCGACGCAATTACAGTAGACCCTGAAAATTATCTGAGCTACGCAAAAGCAGGTTTGGCTTTGTGGGAAAAAGACTATCTTGAAGAATCTATCGTAGCTTTTCACAAATCAATCGAACTTAACCCGAATTTTGAAATAGCACAAAACAATCTTGGTGTTGTTTATCTGGATGGTATCGGCGACCCGAGATGTTCTGTTGAATACTTTAAAAATGCTATTGATATAAATCCTAATTATACGCTTGCATACTTCAATCTTGGAAGAGCTTATCAGGCTATCGGTGATAAAGCACTTGCCGCAGAATATTATCAAATGACACTTGATTTGAATAAAATAACGGAAGAAATGGAAGACAAAGACATCCGTTCAAGAATCTATGAATTATTTGAATAAAATTCTGACTTAAACTTTTTGTGAGATTTAATAAAAAATCTGTTAATTGTAGTATAGTACCCTATTGCAACTACAATTGAAGCTGTAACCCATGAAACGGGACCGGAGTAGAATACGCTGTAATAACCAATCATTCCGGCAAGGCATATTGCACAAAAAGAACGCATGACAAGTTCACCTATTGATGCAATTAAAGGAATTACAGGTCTGCCCAACCCCTGAAGGGCATTTCTGTAAATAAAAATCTGAGCAAGGAAGAAATAGAACAGCGAGCTGATTGTTAAATATGAGTGAGCTATTTTGACAATATTATCATTCCCTGAACCGATAAACAATCTTACAAGATCAGAGCCCCAGAAATACATTACAATCGCCATAATCATGCTCAGAATAAAATTTATTAATGAAGCTTTTTTTACACCGTTTTTTATACGTGAATAATATCTGGCACCAAAGTTTTGCGCAACGAATGTTGCAACTGCAATACCAAAAGTTACCATAGGCAAAATAGCTATTTGTTCAATTCTGAGGGCAGCTGTAAACGAAGCAATAATATCCGCGCCAAAAGAGTTACAAACAGCCTGAATAATTAAAATACTGACACCTATAATTGCAAACTGTAAAGCGGTAGGAAGTCCTACACGTAAGTGTTCAACGGCAAAAGGAATATCATTTTTTGATATATGCCAGTGAGAACGGGACAAATGCAATACAGGCATTTTATATTTAATATAAATCATACACAAAATACCGGAAATACCTTGCGAGAAAATAAGTGCAAATGCGGAACCCGGAACTCCCAAACCGAGTTTTAGAATAAAAACAAGTGCAAGAAAAATATTAACCACAGAGGCAATTACTAATGCATATAAAGGAGTTAAACTGTCACCGAGAGCTCTGATCACGTTTGCAAGCAAATTATAAAAATTTGAAATAACCAGACCGATTACACAAATCAAAGTGTACCAATACGCATCATTGAATATTTCGGAGGGAACATTCATAAAGTATAAAATACGTTTAAGAAACAGAGAACAAAAAACGGAAAAAATAATTGTAAATACATAACTCAGAACAGTCGATACTACAAATGAACGCCTGACACCGTTATAGTCTTTTGCTCCGAAACGCTGCCCCGTAATAACGGCAAAACCGTTTGTAAGCCCTATAATGATAAACATTATCAAAAAGAACAACGGTGAAACAGCACCAACAGCAGCAAGTGCATTCATTCCGAGTGTTCTTCCGACAATTATAATATCTGCAATATTATAAAACTGCTGAAAAATATTTCCGATAAGCAAAGGTATCGAAAATATCATCATTAATTTTATCGGCTCGCCATGTGTAAGGTCTTTAATCATTTTAAATATCCCTAATGTATATTATAATAAAAAATAAATAACATTAATTAACAAGAAGGAGAATATATGAAAGAATTGTTTTCAGGCATAGATAAAGACGGCAACGAAATAGAAGTATCATTAGAAAGTATTAAAGGAAAAAGAACAGTTTTATATTTTTATCCGAAAGATAACACATCTGGGTGTACACAGGAAGCATGCGATTTCAGAGACAGTATTAACAGACTGACATCAAAAGCTGTCGTAATAGGAGTTAGTCCTGATTCTGTTGCCAGTCATAAAAAATTTAAAGAGAAACAAGATTTAAATTTTATGCTTTTATCTGACCCTGAACATAAACTTGCTGAAAAATTTGAGGTTTGGAAAGAAAAATCCATGTACGGCAGGAAATACATGGGGATAGAACGCTCAACTTTTGTACTGGATAAAGACGGCAACATAGAAAAAGAGTGGAGAAAAGTAAAAGTCAAAGGACACGTTGACGAAGTATTAGGATACCTTGGATAATTCTTTTTTCCAGCTTATATAAAAATAAATAGCAAGTATTAAATAAACAGACCACATTAAAACAGTGGAACAGGCTTTTGTGCCGTTTAGCACAATTATTATCCACATAACAAGAGATAACAAATTTACTCCTGCCCAAACATACCACTGCTCTATTGCACGTTTTACAGTCAAATACATACCTAAAATAGAAAATACTGTTGTTAATCCGTCAATAACGGGACTGGAATCACCTATTTTTACAAAAATAAGTATTACAAATGCTGAAATCACTGAAGTCAGAGATAATAAAATAATATTCTCCTTCTTTGATAAAGAAGTTTTAATTATTTCATACTTATCAGACTTCAAATGCTTATGCCACTTAAAAAAACCAATTAACTGCATAGGAAAAAAATAAAGTGCATACAAAAGACAGTTTCCCCAAAGTCCGTTAGAAAAAGAAAGATATACATAAAAAGCCGAGCCGGTAATACCGATTAAATAACAAAGCGGATTACCTTTACCCGCAAGAATAGTATAAGTAATTCCGCAAAAAGCAGAAATAAGTGCTATAAAAGAATCCTGCATTAAATACGCATTCAAAAACAATACCGAATAAACAAATAATATTCCCGTTATCTTTAATCCAGAACTCACTTCACTCACTTCCTTTTCCATGTTATCTTATAAATATAGATGAAAGTAAACAATAACAGGGATATCTCATTCAAAAGCGTATATACAAATCGTGCCGTCAAAAAGGGGCTTGAGCTGGCTTCTTCTAACGGTGCACTTTTTGGTGCATCTGCAACGGTTGCATTCTCGGCACTCAGACCGCTTTCAATAATGTGCACTCCAAAAACCGACAAAGAAAACAGAAAAATCGCAGCTGCAAAATCCGTAACATCAAGTCTTATAAACTTTCTTCTTATGCTCGGAGTATCTGTTCCTCTTGCAGCTTCAATAAAAAAAATTGACAATAACCCTGAAAAATATTTAAAAAAAGAAACAATACATAAACTTAAAGAAAAAGGAAAAGAGCTTACAGATTCAAAGGGTTATATTTTCGGAACACAGCTGTTTAAACTCGGGATAGCTTCTGTTGTTGCAATTCCGAAGGCAATAATGACGGCAAACGGTATGCCATATATCGTTAATGCTTTTTCTCCACGGAAAAAGAATAATGACAAAAACATTTCCTTTAAAGGCATTACAGACAGAACTGCCGAAAAACTGGGCAAGGCATTAAATAATAAAAAAATGGTAAAATTTACAGACAAGTACAAAGACTCAAATTTTCCGATGCATATTAACGCCATAACTGATACAGTTGCGACGCTAACTTTTATGTTTGAAGCCAACAAAAGCAGAAAAATTGAAAACGAAAGGAAAAAAGCTCTTTTATACAATGCAGGAATTTCAACAACATTAAGTATTGCAGGCGGTTATACAATTGATAAATTATTAGATAAACCTGCTGAAAAATTTATCGAAAAATACAAAAAAGCGAATAAAAACGACAAGAATCTTGCCAAACAGGTTCAGGGAATAAAAATAGCAAAACCCTTTTTAATACTGGGTACAATATATTATATACTGATTCCGTTCATCTCTACATTCCTTGCGGAAAAAGCAGAAAAAAACAGAGAGTTGAAATACTAACAGATTGATATATCCCCCTTTTGACAAGAAATATTTTAATGATAGTATAATAAAAGATTTAGGGAGTATTCAGATTAAGAAGAGGTTTTTATGGAACAAAGAAGTAAACATTTATTGTCAATATTAGCTAACAAATCTTCCGAGTACGAAGGTCGTGTTGCACTGGGTATGAGAAGCAAATACGGCTGGCGAGAACTGACTTATAAAGGAGTTGGGCTTTTATCCCGCAAACTGGCAAAATATTTAATAGAAGAAGTCGGTGTTGTAAAAGGCGAAAGATTAGCAATACTTTCTGAATCTAAGCCTGAATACGGTGCCTGCGTTTTTGCATCAGCTCTTGCCGGTACTATAACCGTTCCGCTTGATAATAAATTAACGATATACGAACTTAAATCTATATTACTTGATGCTGAACCGACTGTTATACTGGTATCAAAAACATACATAGATAAAGCATATCAGTTAAGAGATGAAATTCCTTCTCTTAAAACAATTTTGGTTATGGACGATAAATTCCAGGCAGACGGAATTAAAAACATATATGAGCTTCCTGATGAATACGATGCAAAATGGAGAGTCAGAAGCGGAAAAGCAGTTGCATTAATTATTTATACATCAGGTACCACAGGAGCACCAAAGGGCGTTGAAATTACTTTCGGAAACATAACATCTCAGCTTATTATTACAAAAGACGCTTTTGATAAAATCCTTCCTGATAACAGAAGAGTTTCGATTTTATCAATTCTTCCTATGAACCACATGTTTGAATTGACTGTAGGATTCTCGTCATTCCTTAACTTCGGTTATTCAATTTATTATACGAAAAGCCTTAAACCGAAAGATATTTTAAAAATGATGAGAGATAAAGAAATTGAGTTTATGATAATGGTTCCGGCGTTTATGAAGCTTCTTAAAACAACTCTTGAAACCGAGTGTATAAACAAATATACAACACTCGGCAAATGGTGGTTTGATATTAAATATCATTATATCGCTAAGATGCTCGGATTTGGTGTAATAAAAAAATTCCTATTCAGAGACCTTCACAGACAGTTTGGCGGAAAATTCTGGGGCATTCTTTCAGGCGGTGCACCAATGGATGTAAACGTTGCAATTTTCTTTAACAGAATCGGTATAAAGGTTTGCCAGGGATACGGCTTAACAGAGACAAGCCCTGTTGTTGCCTTAAATACAGACAAGATTAACGACTACGCATCAATCGGAAAACCTCACAAGAGCTGGAAATACAAAACCGATCCAAAAACAGGCGAACTTCTTGTAAAAGGACCTTCCGTCATGAAAGGTTACCACAATCAGCCTGAACTTACGGCATCTGTACTTGAACCTGACGGCTGGTTCCACACAGGTGACGTGGCAAAAATCGGTGATGACGGATATATTTATATTACAGGCAGAATCAAAAACATGATTGTTCTTTCAGGCGGTAAAAAAGTACTTCCGGAAGAAGTTGAATCCGTCCTTGAAAAGAGCGAATACCTTGCAGAAGTTTGTGTATTCGGTGCGGAAAGAACTTTCGGAGCAAAAGACGGTACAGAAGAAGTTGTTGCGGTTGTTGTTCCGAAACCGTATTTATACGATGAAAAAACGGATGAGGAAATTGATGCTATAATAAGAGCGGATGTAAAAGAACTCTTACAGAGACTTACTCCATATAAACGTCCGACAAACTTAATCATTAGACGTGAAACGTTACCGAGAACAACTACAAACAAAGTAAAAAGAAGAGAAGTTAAAGCACAAGTCGGTGCAGTTTAATTAGTTCAACTTAATAACAACAAAAAGGGACAGAATGATTTCTGTCCTTTTTTGTTTACTTAAATAATGCAAAAATTATTTTTTACGGGTTTATAACAGTAATTTAGTTATTTTTGTGTAACATTGTATATAGTTACCTTAAAATTTATTTGTAAACTTTATTAGCCTATATTCTTGACAGTGAAATACGGCTTGTGTTACAAATAGAATATATAAATAGTGTATAGATAGGTTGATTGTCTAAAACGGGCGTGAAATCAAAAAGCGATAAGTATTTACTTAAATTCCCACTCCCTACAATCCCTTAAAAAGAAAGGAAAACAATATGTACGCAATAGTCGAAACAGGTGGTAAACAATACCAGGTTGAAGAAGGACGTTATGTTGACGTTGAATTATTAGGCGAAGAAAAAGATGCCAAAGTTGTTTTTGATAAAGTTGTTATGATTGTTAACGGCAAAAAGTCAAAAGTTGGTCAGCCATATGTTGCTAATGCAAAAGTAGAAGGTACTATTCTTAAAACTGACCGTGCTAAGAAAATCATAGTTTACAAGCAAAGACCTAAAAAAGGTTACAGACTTAAACAAGGTCACAGACAAGGTTTTGCAAGAGTTATGATTAATAAAATCAGAACAACAGCATCAAAAGCAAAAGCAGAAGGTGCAACAGCAGAAACAGCAGAAGCATAGTTAATTTTGCTTTACGGAATAATAAACAAAAATAATTAAAAGGAGATATAAAAATGGCACATAAGAAAGGTATGGGATCTACCCGTAACGGCCGTGATTCGGAAGCTAAACGTTTAGGCGTTAAGAAATTCGGCGGTGAAATGGTTAAAACAGGTAATATCATCGTTCGCCAAAGAGGAACCAAAATTCACCCGGGTAACAACGTAGGCATCGGTTCTGATGATACTTTGTTCGCATTAATTGACGGACAGGTTAAGTTTGAACCACACAGACGCGACAGAAAACAAGTATCAGTTTATGCTGTATAAGCTCTGTAAATAAACGAATTAAAAACATACTCCCCCATAATTGAGGGAGTATGTTTACTTAAGGAGAAAATCGACAATAAAATTATCAGACGCCAGTCAAAAAGCTGCAAAACGTATTATTAAAACATCTAAGAATAAAACGAGCTTAGGCGAAGAAATGAAAATGGCTAATTATTATGCTTTTCTGCATTCAAAAAAGAATATAATAACAGATAAAACTGACTTTGCAAAATTACTGTTAGGTAAATAATTGCCCGGAACAGGAAAATGTTGTATAATTGTCTTGTATAATCCCTATATTAAAGGAAGATAAGATGAGCGCTATTTGTGAAAATTGGACACAGTGGTTGAAGAAGAACCGTTTTGCCGGTCAGACTCCGGAAATGATTGAACAAACGACACGATGGCTTGAAGCTGTCCGTGACGTTATTTTAGTCTACGCAGATATAAAACCGTATGAAACCGTTTTGGATATAGGATGCGGTACCGGACTACTCGCATTTAAAGCACTTGAGCAACAAGAATGCAAAGGCACGGTTATTTTTTCAGATATGTTTCAGGACTGTCTTAATGACTGCAAACAGGTATTAGATGAACTCGGAATAACAGAAGGATATGAACTTCTCAAATGTCCGGTAGAGCATATTGCGCTTCCGATGAGTACGGTACACAAAGCACTAATGCGTTCGGTATTGGTACACGTTGTAAACAAACAGCCTGCAATAAGTGAAATATACAGAGTTCTTAAACCGGGCGGAAAATTCTGTGCATTTGAACCTGTTATCCGTTCAAACACTCGTTACTGGGAAATTCTTGACCCAAAATATATTGATAAATATGAAGATTTTAAGAATGTTGAAAACGAGATTATGAACAATCCGCTGGATTCATTATGCAATTTTGATGAAAATACATTAAAAACAAATCTTGAGATTGCAGGATTTTCAATTCCGGAAGTCAAAGTACAGGAAGTAAAATCAAATTATGTAGTTAAACAAAATATGGTAAGAGAATGGTTTATAAATCCGCCATCTCCGACACAGCCTTCAACAAAAGAACGATTTTTAAAATACTTTGATTTCCCGACAGTTGAAAAATATATGCTTCAGGTCGAAGAATATTTAACGGGAAGAACTATTTCATTAAAGACAAATGCTGTATTTATTAATGCTACAAAATAAAGTATTTTGCGGTATATAATAAAGAAAAGACTGAGGGAGTATTATGAAAAAACAAACTGCAATTATTATCCCTGCAAGATATGGTTCCTCCAGGTTAGAGGGAAAGCCTCTGTTAAAGGCCGGTGGTAAATATATAATTCAATGGGTATGGGAAAAAGCTGTAAAATGCAAAGACATAGACCGCGTCATTGTTGCAACGGATGATGAGCGTATTTTTGATGCCTGCAAAGGTTTCGGAGCAGAAGTTGAAATGACATCCGCCGAGCACAAAAGCGGAAGCGACAGAATAGCTGAAGTTGCCAAAAGACACTCTAAAATTGCATATATTATTAATGTTCAGGGAGACGAACCGCTAATTGAACCTGAAAACATAGAACTTGTCAGACAAGGAGTTGTTGAAGATAATACAGCTGATATTTCGACTCTGGTAAGAGAAATTACCGATGAAACAGAGGTTAACAATCCAAACCTTGTTAAATGTATTTTTGATGTAAATAATTTTGCGATGTATTTTTCACGTTCAAAAATTCCGTACGAACGAAATACAGGGAAAAGCAAGTTTTACGGTCATCTGGGAATATACGGATATAAAAAAGAAGCTTTATTTAAGATGACTTCACTCCCCCAGACAACTTATGAAATGGCAGAAAGCCTTGAACAACTAAGAGCACTTCAAAACGGCATGAAAATAAAAATTGCGATTGTAAAGAATATTCCTGTTGGCATTGATACTATAGAAGATTTTAATAAATTTAAGGCAATGGTAGATGAGTAGGGGTAAATAGCAGGGGTAAGAACAACAGATGAACCTTAAAACAGAGATTACAAAAATTCATTATGACAGAAACGCAAGAGGGTCATTTTTTAACCTGCTTAAATTCTGTTCTATTTTTTATGGTATAGGAAGCAGAATAAAAAATTACTTATATGATAAAAAGATATTAAAACCTAAGAAAGTTAATGCTTTTGTCGTATCAGTAGGCAACTTTACCACAGGCGGAGTAGGCAAGACACCGGTTGTTGCGGAAATTGCAAAATATTATGTATCAAAAGGTGAAAAGCCTGCAATAATATCCAGGGGATACGGAGGCAAATTAAATAATAAAGATATTCACGTAATCTCAGACGGGGTTAATCTTTATTATAAAGCTGATATGGCAGGAGACGAGCCATACTGGCTTGCGGTAAACATTGACGGGTGTGCCGTTTTAACATGTTCAAACCGATATAAAGCTGCAAAATATGCAGTTGAAAATATGTGCTGTACAAAAATAATTTTAGATGACGGATTCCAACACAGAAAACTTTACAGAGATTTAGACCTTGTCCTTGCAGATTCAGAAAAAATGTTCGGAAACGAAAACCTTCTGCCTGCAGGTCCTTTGCGTGAAGGAATGGAAGGATTTGACAGGCTTGATAAACTTGTCATTGTAAGCAAAAACAAAGACCATTCAAAAGCTGAAAAAATGGCAAGGATTATGGAGAAGAAGTTTTTTAAGAACTCGAAAGGCGAAAAACGTGTTTTGTTATGTAAAACAGAGCCTGATTACGTTTACAACATAATTACAGGTGAACATCTTGAAAAAGGAGAAGAAGTTACTCTGATGTCGGCAATAGGACAGCCTGAGCAGTTTTATAAGTTTCTTGAAAGCGATTATATTATAAAGGATAAAATAACTTTTGACGACCATCATAAGTACAAACTTAGCGATGTAGAAAATATAAAAGGGAATATTATTACGACAGAAAAAGATGCTGTAAAACTCGCATTATTAAACAAAAACAATATTTATGCACTGAAACTGAAAACAATATTTCCTGTTGAAGATATTGAGGTATAAATAAAAATCAAAAAATCTGCTTGATTTAAAATTATGTCTATGATAGATTAGATATTGCGAGGTAAAGAGAACTAGCCCAAGCCTCGTTAGTTTAAATAAGGGCTGCTGGCTCAGGTTTAGAGCACTCTGCCGAAGAAAAAGCCGAACCATTGAGGGTTTTTCTGAGAGGCCTGATAAGGGTTAGCCCGTAAAGTTGAAAATCGAATAAGTTTATAATAATATAGCAGTATAAGGGCTGCTAGCTCAGGTGGTTAGAGCGCACCCCTGATAAGGGTGAGGTCGGTGGTTCGAGTCCACTGCGGCCCATATAAAAAGGACAATGACTTTTGTTATTGTCCTTTTTATTTTGTACATTCTGACTGACACTAAAATCCATATATGGATTTGCTTTTATTATTTAAGATTCGAGTCCTCCTACTAATGCTTACGTCAAAAATACATATTGTTTTGCAACTTCACGAAAAACAGTACAATTAGTACTGTTTTTCTGCACGCATTTGGAGTCCTATTTATTTTGCGGTTAGTCAAACCGGGCTTCTGACCTCCGTGAATACACTCTCAATATAGAAGGGGCAAATTTTATTTTTATGTGATTTAAAATATTATGAAAATTTCTTTTGAAACGATGAATTTTTATGGTTTGAAATCGGGCAATATGACTAATAAAGTTACAAAAAGCAAGTCATTTGCAGAGGAGTCTGTTCCGCAAAATATCAAGGGAACTCTTGGCGATTTTAACATGAATATTTTGAATGAAATCAGGGACTTATTTGAATACGCACACTCAACCATAAAATCTGTTGCCAAATCCTGCAATACAAGAAGTGCAATAAAAAATGGATATAATAATCTAAAAAAAGGTATCGCAGGTTCAAGTATATTGGAATTTAAAAACATAGGACAGAACGGAGAAGATATTGCAGTAAACCTGCGAATTGACCATGGGAAATATCCCAAAACTATAATTTTCATTGACGAAAAACAACTTGTAATTAACAGAGACGGAAATATTGAAAAAAATTCTTCTATGCGATTCACTCATAAAGCAAACAAAAGAGAAAAGAATGAAATACTGGATTATTTTTCACAAAAAGAAATAGACAGCCTTGATATATATAAGCATCTATTCGCACTAAAAAAAGAGTTAAAAAAATATATTGATTATATACTTCTGAGACAAAAAGATATTAATGAGATTCGAGAGAAAAAAGCTGATAACATTCCCGGAAATTTAAATACGTTATCAGATAAAATTAAGAATATCGATACAGAGTTTCAATATTTTAAATCACACATAAATAAACTGTCATACAACAGCCTCGATAAAGATATTTTCAGAATATACAATAAGATTAAAACTTTCCACGCACAAAACTCTATTATGTTTAAAAATGCAACAAATGACGAACGTTCAATATTTCTCGGTTATTCAAAAATTAACCGTAAAAAAGCAATGAAAATATTCCTTATGGACTACAATAATAAAAATGTTGATAAATCGTTTGTTATATATGAAAATAAACTTGCAAAATTTAATCCAAAAACCGTTAACAAAAAACCTAGCCATCTTGATTATGATTTTCATTATTACACACAGGAAGAAATTGATAATTCAGGACTAGAAAAGTACATGGATACTATTCTTGAAAAATTTAAAGAAGTTAACGACAACCTGCAAAGAGGGATAGAAGAAAGAAAAAATAAATCACGTTTTACAACTGAGAAATATTAACCCGGATTTTTTCAACGCAAAATTTTAATAATCTGTATTCTCATTGGGAGCTTCTTCTTCATTTTCTACCGAATCATTTTCAATAACTAAAAATTTATCAAAACCTGTATATCTAATAGAATTCAAAATGTTTTCATTAACATTTTTTAGTTTTAAAATTCCTCTTCTGTTCTGCATAAGATTATAGAGCTCTAAAATTGCTCTAAGCCCGATACTTGCAACATAAGTAATTTTAGAGAAATCGAGGACAAGTTCTCTGGTATATCTTAACTGCAAGTATTCCTTGACTTTTTCAAGATAATCAGGGGCACTGTATATATCCAATTTTCCTTCTGCTTCAATATATGTTACAGCATCTTTTAAATATGTGACTTTTGCGAACAATTTAATTCTCCGGCTTTTTATTCATTTTAACCTATTATTTGAGGTATTACAAGCCGTTACAAAAAATAAATTTACAGATTACCTGTTTTTATTGAGATTTGCTCCAAAAGCAGATTTATAAAATCGACTTCTTTTTGCCGGTTTTCACGCTCAAAAATCTTACCTGATTTTTCCAGAAGAGTTTTTGCCAGATTAGGATTTGATTTTAATATAACTTTTGCAATATCCACCCTTGTTTTTGCAAGTTCCATTTCATAATGACTTAACTGATTATTCTCTCTTGTATATGTTTTAAAATTTCTTTTTGCTGACTTAAAGTTGTTACATATATTTATCAGTACTTTTTCCTGCTGAAACAGTATTCTCGTATATTTATGAGTATTTTTATTCTGTTTATACATCTTTTCCAAATCAACAAGGCGTGCGAGCTGGTGAATCACATCACCTTTTTCCTGAGCATATTCAAGACCCTTAAGCGCATAATGTTCTTTTACTTCCGGTTTTAAGAACGGCATTTTCATAAGAGTACTGAAAATTATCCCTGGTAAATCATCTATACCGATTTTCCTCATATTTTCGGCAAAATTAAATATATTCTCAGCAAAATATATATCATCATCTTAGGCATTGTTGTCTATTTAGTTGTTAATGTTGCTAATGTGTTTGTGGCGCAACATTTACCATGGTATGAATTCAAATTAAAAGGCATACTCGCGGGCACGTTAATCATCTTCTGTGTTTTATTTGATGTCCTTGTTGTCGGTGGTTTCCGTGTCGTGGAACATCGTCAAGAAACAATGATTATTAAAGCCACTCTTAATTCTAAAATTAGACAACAAGAGATGATGGAAAATAACATTAACTTCATCAACATGAAATGTCATGACTTAAGAAAAGAATTAAGAAGATTAAAAGCTAAAAAAGGCGAATTAACGGATGAAGACTTCTGTTTGTTAGAAGAATCTCTTAACTTCTACGATAGCAGTGTTAAAACAGGTAACGTTAATATCGACGCTTTGATTCAAGACAAACTTATTTACTGTAATTCTGTTGGTATTGAATTCACTTCTCTCGTAGACGGGGATGCCTTTAAGGATATGGCTTCAAGTGATGTCTATTTCTTATTAACTAATATCATTGATAATGCGATTGAAGCTACAGAAGCAATAGAAGAAAAA
>ONVC01000004.1 GCA_900321205.1 uncultured Acinetobacter sp.
CTGTAAAAGACGTGATTTTGGGGCTAACAAAAAAATCGTAAGCATAAACCTTAATCTTATATCCGAAGATTTTGAACTCCAGATTAAAGCCGATGTTAAAGACTTTATTCAGCAATATCTGAATATGCCTTCTGATTACACCGTTAGCAAAGACTGGCTGGAAGAAACAAATGCGATAAAAAATGAACTTTCCGTTGATGAAACCCATTCAAACTGTTTACAATCATCATACGTTTTGGCAACACTTTCCGAGTACACAAGAAGTTTTCAGCCCATAGTTGTAACAGATGTCGGTCAGCATCAAATGTTAACCGCACAATTCTATAACTTTAACAAACCCAGAAAATTTATAACTTCCGGCGGTTTGGGAACTATGGGATTCGGGCTCCCTGCCGCAATCGGAGCTCACATAGCAAATCCCGATAATCTGGTTTTAAACATAACAGGTGACGGCTCATTTCAGATGAATTTGCAGGAACTTGCAACCTGCAGAGAAAACAGTATTCCGATAAAAATTATTATTATGGATAACGGATACTTGGGAATGGTTCGCCAGATGCAGGAAAAAATATATAACAACCGATATCAGGTTGAAATGACAAATCCGGATTTTGTAAAAATTGCGGAAGCATATGACTTGTTTGCCATCCGTGTCACTAATAAAAATGAACTAATCCCTGCTATCAACAAAGCTATTGAACATAAAGGAACAGCTATTGTTGATATTATGATTGACTCTTTTGAAGAGATATAAAACTACCTGTATTCAAATTGAATAAAAAAAATTCAATTTTTATTCCCTGCAAAAAACGAAAACCACCCAAATAATGAGTGGTTCAAAATTTCCCGATTTCCTTTATTAATCAAGCGGATTTTATCCGCCCTTTTCTCCGACAAACAGGACAAATAAACCTGTTCGCCTCCTTTTCCCGGCTTCCCGATAAAAGTCTTTATCAGATTAAATTTTAATCCAACAAAGCCTCCAGGATTGCTGCATTCTTTGTTGCCATTGTACTTGCTTTTACTCTGCTTTTGTACATATAGCTTCTTAGAGCTTCTCTGATAAGCTCTGAACGGGTACGATTTTCTCCGTCTGCAACCTGATCAATTCTGTCAAGAAATTCTTCAGGCATTGAAATTAGAACTCTAGCCATATATTTCTCCTTTATAGTTTAAGTAATTTTGATATCCTGTATATATATAAAGTCTTTAAAAAAAATAAAATTGCTTTTTTGAAATGTATTATTAAGTTTTGTAAACAAAATCGGAGAAAATTTTTCTTTAGGCAAAAACAAAAATTTCATCTATATATACGATAACGATTTGAAGAAAAAAAGATAGAATAATAAAGGACAAGGAAGAGAGAGGGATGGATCAGGATACTTCATCTTACAATAAAATAAAGCGTGTAACTAATGAAGAACTTGCTGATATGTGGCAGAAGTATTTTGATGACCACAACAACAAGGAATATCGTGATGCCCTTATTCTGCAATATATTTATCTGACAAAATACGTTGTCGGCAGAGTTAAAGTATCTCTTCCGCCGACTTTTTCGTTTGAAGATATTTCATCTTACGGTGTAGAAGGCTTGATTGATGCCGTTGAAAAATTTTCACCGAAGATGGGTGCAAGGTTTGAAACTTATGCTCTTGTCCGCATAAGAGGAAATATTATTGATAAAATTCGTTCGTCGCAGGATTTTCTTCCGAGAAGTGTCAGAAGAAAAATTAAGGATGTAAAAGAAGCCCAGGAAGAACTTAAAGCAAAATTCGGAAGAACGGCAACAAACAGCGAAATTGCAAATTATCTCGGTATAGAAAAAGAAAAAGTAGAACAGCTGCTTTCGGAAGACACAACTGTTACTTCTATCTATGAAAAGAAAGGTTCATCTGACGGTGACATAGAAATAATCGATACCATTCAGGATTCCCGTGAACTTAATCCGCATGAAAAACTTGAAGAAAAAGATGTAAAAAAAGAGCTGGAGGAAGCGTTGAAAAGATTACCCGAAAGAGAAAGAACTATTATGGTTCTTTATTACCACGAAAACATGACACTAAAAGAAATAGGCGAAGCAATTAACGTTTCCGAATCAAGAATTTCTCAGCTCCACGCACAGGCTATCATGAAACTTAAAAACCTGCTGAGCGAAAACCGTTCTGAGAGACTAAAAAGAAGCATTATTTAGAAGGCATCCCCTTTATATCCTTCTACGTTGTTTTTGTACCATGTTGATAATTTTTTAAAAAGCTCTAATGAATTTTTAGCCTCATCCAGGAAACAGCCGGGTTTTATCGGTGTACCGTCTTTTTTAAATTGCCCTATTATGGCAAGTTTGAGTCTGCCGTTTCGGATGCTCTGAGTATCAAACCACCAGCTGTGGTCGTCATTAGTATCTTCAATATTTTTAATTATACTTTCAAAAGTATCTTTATCAGAACCTGTTAAACTGTTTTCCAGCCTCTCAAAAGCACCCTCTTTAAAAAACGAGCCTTTATAACTGGGCACGCTGCAATTACTTTGAATTGAACTAACTCTCATGCTATTATATCTCCCCACGCACTTATTATATTACAAATAATAAAATGCGTCATATATTTTTCTTTGTGATATCATGGAGCTTGAGGCGAAATATATGTTAAGAGAATTTTTACACTCAAAAATACACAGAGCAACCGTTACAGATGCTAATTTAAACTATGTTGGTTCAATTACGGTTGATGAAGAGTTTTTAGAAAAAGCAAATATTTTAGAATGGGAAAAAGTCGAAATCCTGAATATAAATAACGGCGAAAGATTCCAAACTTATGCACTAAAAGGCAAAAGAGGTTCAAAAGTATTTTGCCTGAACGGTGCCGCTGCAAGAAAAGCTCAGCCCGGAGATAAGATAATTATTGTAACTTATGCCCAACTGACCGAAGACGAAATTAAAACACACAAACCAACAGTCGTTCAGGTTGGCGAAAATAATGAAATACTGGATTAAAAGTTATGGATATGCGTCCTAAAAGTACAAAAAAGAAAAAGAAATTTACCGTTGACACAAAAAATATGGGTGTCAATATTGATAAAAATGAGTACTACGAGATTACCAAATCCAACTCAGCACATCCGGAACAAGGCTTGAGATAAATCAACCCGCACCGAATAAATCGCCGTCATAATTAAGACTTTTTGCATCTTTTAATAAGGGGTAGTCGTCTATATTATATTTTTTTACAAAATCTATTGCTTCGGCTCTGGCTAGTTCCAGTATTTTAGCATCATTAACAATATCCGCAATAATCATATCAGGAAGTCCGCTTTGACGAGTTCCTAAGAACTCACCCGGACCTCTTAACTGCAAATCCTTTTCCGCAATAACAAACCCGTCATTTGTCTGAGTCATAATATTCAGTCTTGCCTTTGTTTCCTGAGAACGGGTTGAAGAAGAAAGAATACAGTACGACTGCAAATCGCTTCTGCCTACACGACCTCTGAGCTGGTGAAGCTGAGAAAGTCCGAAACGTTCAGCATTTTCTATTACAATAACCGTTGCATTAGGAACATCAACCCCGACTTCAACAACGGTTGTTGAAACAAGAATATCGTACTCTTTGTTCTTAAACTTGTTCATTACATCTTCTTTTTCGTCATTCCTGAGTTTTCCGTGAAGAAGTCCGATTTTGTATTCAGGGAATACTTCATTCTGCCATTTTTCTTTTTCAATCGTGGCTGCTTTTGCTGAAAGAGTTTCACTTTCTTCAATAAGAGGGTAAACAATATAAGCCTGTCTGCCTGCTTCAACCTCTTGTCTTATCAGTTCTGCAATTTGTCTGCGTGAGTTTGTCATTGTTGTAATAATCGGTTTTCTGCCTTTCGGAAGCTCATCAATTATCGTTAAATCCAAATCACCGTTCATTGTAATTGCAAGCGTTCTCGGAATAGGAGTCGCAGTCATTGTCAAAATCTGAGGATTTTGTGACTTTTTCCTCAAAGCAAGTCTTTGCTTAACTCCAAATCTGTGCTGTTCATCAATAACGACTGCGCCTAGGTTTGCAAAATCAACATTATCCTGTATTAAAGCATGCGTTCCGATTGCAATATCAGCCTGACCATTTCTCAAATTTATTTCAGAAATCTTACGCTGTTTTTTACCGATACTTCCCAGAAATAGTTCTATTTTTATTCCGAGCGGTGTTAACCAGTTAACCATATTGTTGTAATGCTGCTGTGCTAAGATTTCAGTCGGAGCCATAATTGCTGCCTGATATCCGTTTTCTATTGCCGCAAGCAGCATAATCGTTGCAACAACTGTTTTACCGCTTCCGACATCACCCTGAAGAAGTCTTTGCATAGGTTTTGAAGAGTGTAAGTCGTTCAAAATTTCATTAACTGCCCTCTTTTGTGCCTCAGTTAACTTAAACGGCAGGCTTTCAATAAACTTCATAACAAGCCCGTCTTTTTTGATTTCCAGAGGGATTGAAGAAATATGTTTATTATTTTCTTCCCTGAACAAAGCAAGTCTTAACTGAATTAAGAATAACTCTTCAAAAATAAGAGTATATCTTGCCTGGTTTAATTTTTCATTATCTGCCGGAAAGTGGATTTGTTCTATTGCTTCGTTTTTTTCCAGCAGATTATATTTTTTTATAATGTGTTCAGGTAATATCGTTGGGATTTCTCCTTTAAAAAGCTGAATAGCACTATAAATAATTTTTCTTAATGACTTAATATTCAGATTTTCACTCAGGGGATAAATAGGAACTATTCGAGCCAGATTAAGATTTTGGTTTTCGGTTATCTCATAGTCGGTAATTGAATACGACGGCTTGTCAAAAGTCAGGCGTCCGTCATAAGAGTTGAACTTAACAAGTCCGGAAACCATTATACCCGAGCCTTTCGGAAACTGGCTTTTCATTCTCTCGAGCGCATATCTGTTAGCTTTTGAAACAAAAAAGTTTAAATCAATACTGCCTGAGTTATCGCTGATTTTGACCTTCAGAACCCCTAGATTATTTTTTGTATTAAACGCTTCAACATTTTTAATCACACCAAAAATAGTAGTGGTTTCACCCAGTTCCAAATCTCTAATCCTTGTTCTTGTCGAATAATCGACATGCTTTCTCGGGAAATAGTAAAGCAAATCCGAAACGGTATATATTCCGAGTTTATTCAACAGATAAGCGAGCTTTGGACCAACACCTTTAAGATACATTACGTCTGATTTAAGAGTCAGTTTTTTATCTTTGTTATTTTCCTGTTTTGGTTGCTCCAAATCAGATTTTATAACAGACACAAGTCTTTCCAGTGATTTTTTTCTCTGAAACAAAGTATCCATAGGATAACGCTGAAAATGTTCAAGCAAAATCTGCCATTTAGGATTTTTGGAAGATTTTATTTCCTTACGAAGTTCTGAACAAATAAACGATGAAAAACTTCTTGTTTTTCCGTTAATATTAATGTACTGATACTTAATCTCTATCTCTATCGCTTTTTTTATCTGCTCTAAATCTTCCATATATCTATTATATCTGATTTTAATTAATTATAATAAATTTTGCTTTTTGTAAATGTCGGTTTTATAATTATGAAAAAGGAGGATTCTATGTATCAAGTCTATATCGATAAACCGTCATATTTTGAACCTGATATGGCAGGTGAGTTCAAAGAACTTAGCGATGCTGAAAAATTTGCGGAACAGCAAAAAGCTGAAGACAGTGAAGTAAGCTATACCATAGAAGAAACTAACGGTTGCGTAAACAGTTACGGCGAACAAATTACAACGGTAGTCAAAAGAGGTTAAAAAAAGAGCGGTGGTTTAAAAACCATCGCTCTTTTTATATTTTAAAAATTTTACTGCATTCTGAAATCCTGTGCATATTCAGGACGCTGGTTTACATAACTGCTGCGCATAACCTCTTCGGATTCCATGCGGCGTTTTTCCAGTGCAACCTGACCGTTTTTAACTATTTCCTGCATTTGAGCTAAATTCTGTTCAAGACCGGCAAGTATTTGTTCAGCCATCGCAGAAGAACCATCCTGTATTCTGATTGCTTCATCAGCTGCCTGAGAACGAATAGCATCTGCTTCTTCAGTTGCTTTTCTCTTAATTTCTGAACATTCGTTAATTACCTGTTCTTTTATTTTTTCTGCTTCTTTTTTTACGGATCTCAAGACTTCTGATTCGCTTAATAATCTGTTTGCTTCACCCTGAGCATTTGCAATAATTTTTTCTGCTTTTTGCTGTGCTTCATACTGAAGTTCTTCTTTTCTTCTGAGCAAAGCTCTTGCTTCTTTGATTTCATCAGGAAGAGCCGCATATAATTTATCCAGTAAATCCATTACTGTATCTTTTTTGACAACAGAATAATATCCGAACGGCGAAAAACCTTTGTCTAATGCGTCTTCTAAATCTCCCATTAATCCGTATATAATATCTTGTTGTGAATTCATCTTCTACTCCGTATATCTATTCTTACGACAATCAATAAAATTGTACACCAGTTTATTTATAAAAGTCAACGTATATAACACCCCTATCCGGCTTCTTCTAACCGTCTGATATCCATTTCCAGATTTTGTTTTATACTCTTTAGCATCACGGTAGCCTCTGCATAATCTACAAGGTAGTAGTCCGGTGCCAAAAAGAATGTTTTTTTCGTCAGCTTTGTAAGCCTGTTATAACATGAAACAGACGGAAACATATCCAGCTGAAGTCTTTTCTTCATTGCTTTTTTAAAAACATCCGGCATTACGGCAAGAGTACAAACCAGTAAATCATCTATTCTGTTCTTTTTTACAAATTTATATTTAAAAACCGTTAAATCCGCGTTGTCTATTGCTCTTTGCAGTTTTTTAAAATAATCCTGCAACGCAGTAATATCTTCCATTATCCAAGTGTCCTTATTTTTTTCCATTGATATTTTACTAAAAATATCCCCAAATATCAACATGTATGATAAAATAATATGTATGGAAAGTGTTATTATATCACCGTCTATATTATCTGCGGATTTTGCAAATTTAAACACGGAAATTCAGTCAGTCAAAGAAGCCGGGGCTCAATGGATTCACATTGATGTAATGGATGGACATTTTGTACCTAATATTACAATTGGCGTTCCTGTCGTAAAATCTCTACGAGCAGCAACCGATTTAATTTTAGACACACACTTAATGATAGAAAACCCCGAAAAATATATTGAACCGTTTGCAAAAGCAGGAGCAGATATCTTAACTTTTCATTATGAAGCATGCGAAAATGCTGACAAAGTCAGGGAAGTTATATCCGGAATAAAAAGTTTCGGAATCAAAGCCGGCATTTCAATAAAACCGAAAACCGACCCGGGTGAAATTTTCGAGTACCTTCCGCTTGTGGATTTAGTCCTCATAATGACTGTTGAACCAGGTTTTGGCGGTCAGGAGTTTATGCACGATTGTGCATTAAAAATTCCGCAAATAAAGGAAAACTCACCCGAAAACCTAATCATTCAGGTTGACGGCGGAATCAACAACCTTACCGGGAAAGTCTGTAAATCGCTTGGTGCAACCTCTCTGGTTGCAGGAAGTTACATATATGGAAGCGATAATTATAAACAAGCAATTGAGAGCCTGCTTTAACCTGATAATTTCTTCACAATATCGTTTATTTCATCATCCCAGGAAATTGCATTTTTCTGCTTAAATATTTCAATACTATTGTACCAGGGAGTTGTCTTTTCGGAATCAAACCACCTCCAGTCAGCCGAATAAGGTAAAAGAAGGTATGTTTTCACTCCCAATGCACCAGCGAGATGAGCAACACAGGTATCGACCGTAACAACAGTATCCATTGACTTTAACGCTCTTGCAGTATCGGAAAAATCTTTAAAATCACGTGCCAGGTTAATCATTTTATCGCTGTATTTTTTGTTGCCGTCAAACGAATCGTTTACCTGAAAAGAATAGGTTTGAATATTGTCTAAATTAAATATCGGCTCAAAAGACTTAACGTGAATTGTTCTGTTTATCATGCTCCTGCGCCCCGATGAACCTGCTTCCCAGCATAAACCGACTTTCTTTTTGTCACTTTGAATATTCGCAGATTCCGTATCCAAATAACCTTCGGCAAAAGGAATATTATCAAAATCCATATTTAATACATAAGCCAAATCCGTTATTCTTATTGCCTGAGTTTCCGGATTTATTTCTTCATAGCTGATAAACTCCGCATCAGGATAATTCGCTTCAAACAAACATTTCAGAGGCTCTCCGACTGCGGCTTTTATCTTATGTTCTTTTAAAAATGGAAAGTATCTGACAAACTGAATTCTGTCTCCAAAACCCTGGTCTGCTATAATCACAAGTTCTTCATCTAACGATGTCCCCGGTTTCCAGAGGTTTTTGGTATATTTACCCCCGACACCGCCGGCTCTCGTACAGATTAAATTATAGCCTTCATGAAACTTTTTCTGAGCCAGATAGCACATGCCCAGTGAAATAAGTCCTGTGTTGTCGTCAGGAAATTTTTGCAGAAATTTGCCGTAATACTCTTCTGCTTTTGCATACTCTCCCAGCTTTTGATACGCAACCGCAATATTATAATCCGCATTCTGACTTCCCTGTTCGCCTGCAACTTTATAACATTCTATCGCTCGCATATCATCAGAATAAATAAGCTCTTTGAGCAAGCCCAAATGATACCATAATGACGGCTCTATCGGATGCTTTTGCAAATATTCTATACATATTTTTTCCGCTTCAAGCATTTTCCCCTGCTGGGTATATGATTTTACAAGATTTGCAACCGATTTCGGATTGTCAGGATAAAGCTCGTTCATTTTATCGGTTAACTCAATAGCTCTTTTGTAATTCTTTATCTCAAATAAACTCAAAATAAGTTTGTTATATGTGTCGGGATTGTCACCCAAAGTAAGTGCGTGTTCCAGCGTTTGCACAGCTTCCGCATAAGATTTTTGTTCATATTGCGCAAATCCTAATGCAGTAACAGTACCTACCGTTTCTTTTATTTCACACGCTTTTTTTAATAATTCGGCGGCTTTATCATAATTTTTCAAACCGACATAAAATAAACCTGCCGCAGACAACAATGCAGATTCTTCGGGATTATCTTCCAGAAGTTTAACGTAAACCTCCTCTGCTTCTTTAATCTTGCCCTGATAAGTTAAATTAATCGCATGTTGTAATTTTTCTATATCCATCATAATCCAAATGCAGCAAGTAACCAGTTAACACCTATTTGCAAAAACTGAAGTGCAAAAAAGGCAATAATCGGTGATATATCAAGCATTCCCCCAATAGGCGGAATAACTCCCCTGAATATATTCAAAAACGGGTCGGTTATCGAACGTAAAAAATTAAACGGCTGAGAATCCCAGTCAATATTAGGTATCCACGTTAAAAATATTCTGATTATCAATATAAGATAGTAAAAATAAAATAACTGATTTATAAATCTTGATATCATTTCTTCTCCCTAAAATAAATTTACTCTAATGTAATTGAGAGTTTTTCTTTGTATTTCTGCAATCACAGTTGCAATTGTCAGCAGGGATGCGCTCTATCATAGTAAACAACAACTTTTTAAGATTGTCTATGTTACTGTTAAACACTTCTATAACTTCACCGTGAGAAACAGGCGGAACGTCACCGACAAGACCTGCATCATAATCAGTAATAAGTGAAATATTAAGCGGACACATATCAGCTTCTTTTACAAGATATGCTTCAGGAAATGCTGTCATATTGATAACTTCCCAGCCCTGATTTGTAAAGAATTTTGATTCTGCTTTTGTTGAAAATCTCGGTCCGTTGATTACAACAACCGTACCTGATTCGTGAACTGTTATTCCAAGTTCTTTTGCTGTATCAATCGCAATTTTTCTAAGCTCAGGGCAATAAGTTTCAGCAGCTGACGGGTGAGTAACAACCGGACCTTCAAAGAAGGTTGATTTTCTGCCGTCTGTCCAGTCAACAAACTGGTCACAGATTACAAAATGTCCCGGCTCAACATGTTTTTGCAGACTTCCTGCCGCACATGGAGATATAACTCGCTTACATCCAATCTCTTTCATTGCCCAAACGTTCGCCCTGTAATTAATAAGATGAGGTAATATTGTATGCTTTCTTCCGTGACGCGGCATAAAAGCAACTCTGTGTGTACCAATCTTTCCGATAAACAAACTATCAGATGGCATACCGTATGGTGTTTCTACCTGTACTTCCTTAATATCATCCAAAAAGCTGTAAAATCCAGAACCGCCAAAAACACCAATATCTGCCAAGTTTTCCATATTATCCCCTTTCTTATTAAACAAAACTGATATATTTATTCTAGCATAATTATCGGATTTTGCATAATAATCTAAGACAATAAACAGCAGGTTTGTACAAAACAGTTTTCCTTTTAAAAATGGAAAGTTGAAAAAAGGTTAGATATCGTTTATAATATAGACAACAGGGTGGCGGTTTGTCAGACCGGCCAGATACTCTGTTGAAGGCTAAGCGGTATCTACTTTTTTAAGCAGATGCCGTTTTTAATTATGAATAGAATCAAGAATATACTTTTTTGTAAATGAGTAATTGACCTAATTTACTCCTCGCGGTCTATTGACTGAAAAGAACAAAACAAGAATAATATTTATATGAATAAGCTTTTGGAAATCAAAAACCTAAACTTATTTTTTGGTGAGTATCAGGCATTGTATAACATTAACCTTGTGCTAAACAAAGGTGAAATGCACGCATTAGCCGGAGAATCAGGTTGCGGCAAAACTATAACAGCAATGTCAGTTATGAGGCTGTTACCAAAATCTGCAATCATTAAAAGCGGAGAAATATTTTTTGACGAAGAAAATTTGCTTAATTACAAAGAAAAACAAATGAGAGAAATAAGAGGAAATAAAATTGCACTTATTCCGCAAGACCCCATGACTTCTCTGAATCCTTTGTACACAGTTGGAAATCAACTTATTGAATCTATAAGAGCCCACTCACATGTTTCACATCATCAGGCAAGAAGAAAAGCTAAAGAAGTCCTTGATTTGGTAAAAATTCCGGACAAAGATAATAAACTGAACCTTTATCCTCACGAATTTTCAGGAGGTATGAAACAAAGAATTATTATCTCAATGGCACTCGCTACAAATGCAAAACTTATTATAGCAGATGAACCTACAACGGCGCTTGATGTTACTATCCAAAAGCAAATTATGGATTTAATTGACGAAATAAAAAAAGAGTTTGGAACAACAATTTTGTTAATATCCCACGATTTAGCCCTTGTAAGCAATTATGCCGACACTATCTCGGTAATGTATTCGGGACATATTGTAGAAGAAGCTCCTGCGGAAATTTTCTTTAAAAATCCGCTCCATCCTTATTCAAACGCTCTTCTTAACTCACTTCCTTCAAGGAATCCTGCATTAAAACTCAATACAATTGAGGGCGCACCGCCAAGTATCAGTGAAAAAATTGAAGGCTGCAAATTCCACCCAAGATGCGAATATTGTGATTCAAAAATTTGCACTACTACCCAGCCGAAACTGGAAGAAAAGGGCGTAAACCATTTTTCTGCCTGCCTAATAAAATAGTACATTAGAAGGATGAAATATTAAAAAAAAACATTATAATTGTAGTAGAAGAGGTGTAAGTATGAAAAAAGCACTTATTTTTCTCATAATGTTTTCTATGGTTTGTGTATGCACAACTGCCTGCACAAAACAAAAAAAGCCTAAAAAGAATATGATTCAGGCTCAGAGAAGATTTGCAAAATATTTAGAGCAACAACAGGGGAATCCTAATGCAATAGACTTATCCGAAGGTCCGAGACAAAATTACAACGCAAAATTCGGCCCCAAGAACATCGAATTTGATGTTAAAATAGTTGATCCATACTAGCGGAGCGTATTTTGAACCAACAAAACACTGAAATATTAAATAACCGAAAATTTGTCGGGCGGCTTGTGTATTCCGTTCTGACAGAACGCCGTTGTGTGAGAGAAGCACTTAAACTCTTCCCTGATTCCATGGATAAAAATATTGAATGCGCTTATCACGCTCTTGTTCACTATGAGGCAGATGAAGATATGAGATATCAGGATATCGAATATAAAGAAGCACAAAACGATTATCTTGAAGAAATAGCACAAACTCTCTCGGCAGGAAAAGAACTCCCGAGAAATATAATTGCAGACTATGAAGATTATTATAAAGGAACTGCAACTATTTGGAAAAATGGCTGGCAGGGATTTTTAAAAGAATTTAAAAGATTTATAAACATTTAAGAGTAAAACAATGGATAAAAAATTTTCAAGAGAAGAATATAATGAACTTTATGCAGAGTTTGAGTTTGAAGAAGCAGATAAAAACCATAACGGAGTTATAAGCAAAAAAGAAGAACTTGATGCTCACAAAAACGCAAAAATCGGCAGTTTATTAAAACCTATTGTGGGTGAAACACTTGAAGAATACAAAAAAAGAGTAATTGATATTTTAAATAAGTATTCTAAAGTTACGAGCGAACATAACGGGAAATTTCAAAAAGTTCGGGAACTTCTTAAACGCAGATGCGAAAACCTTCTCGGAACACGGTATAATATCAATCAGGATGAAACAGATGTTCTGTATGATGACATAAAAGAAATATTTGAAAAATAATAAAAAGGCAGATATTTTATCCGCCTTTTTTAATCTTATTATTCATCCATTTACTCTACATAGATTTTCTGTCTGCAATTTCTTCCATTTTGTGGTCTGCAAGACGAGAATCGCCTTTTACACGAGAGTATGAAAGGTATCCGTTCATACGGTCAATTTTTGTAAGGTTACGGCTTCCGCATTTTGGACATACATCCATGTTAAGTTCTTCGTGACCGCAATCATCACAATAAGAAAGTGAAAGGTTAACACCTTCGTAGAAGCCCATATCCATTGCTCTCAGTACAAGAGTTTTAACTGCATCTGTATTATAATCAAGCGGATATTTTACGTATTGAATCTTACCACCGTTCATCAAATCCCAGAATCTCTTTTCAAGGTCTTGTTTCTGAATAGGTGTAATATCTTCACTTACGTGGCAATGGAAACTGTTTGAAACGTATGGTTTATCAGATACGTGAGAAACAACACCGTATTTTTTGCGGAATTGTTTTACCTGTAAACCGCAGAGGTTTTCAGCCGGTGTACCGTAAAGTGCATACATATTACCGTCTTCTTTTTTGAACTGATTTACTTTTTCGTTAATGTATTTCATAACATCAATTGCAAACTGACCGTCTTCAACAAGTGATTTTCCGTTATACAGTTCTTGTAATTCGTTCAATGCAGTAATACCGAATGATGCTGTTGCTGATTTAAGCAGCGGTTTAATCTTGTCGTGAATGCCCAGATGACCGCCCAGAAATCCGCCCTCGCAGTATGCCAACGGGTTAACTGATGCCTTCATTTCTCCTAAGTATTCATAAGTTCTGATATGAAGTTGTCTGATAAGTTCCATATAGTAATCAAGAACTTCATAGAAATCTCTGCTTTCTTTCTTAGCCTTAGCATAAATCATAGGTAAGTGTAAGCTGATTGCACCGATATTGAAACGACCGACAAAAATCGGTTTATCATTTTCATCAGCCGGCTCCATACCGCCTCTTTCATACCATGGTGATAAGAATGCTCTACAGCCCATCGGAGAAACAACTCTGCCGTATTTTTTGTACATTGAAGCAACGTAACCTTCTCCTGAAAGTGATAACCAGTCAGGGTACATTGCTTTTTTAGAACATTCAATACCTGCTTCAAACAAATCGTAATTGACTTTGCCTTCACCGTGTAAGTTTTCGTCATATAAGAAAACGATTTTTGGGAATAATACCGGTTTTTTATTACCTTTCTTACCTTGACCATGCATACGGATTTTTAACATAGCCATCGTTGCCATTTTCTCGTACTGTTCAGTACCAAGTCCTGCTGTAACAGTAATAAACGGATAGTCACCACGGGATGATGCAACAGTATTAAATTTGTATTCCCAACCCTGGAATCCTTGTTCAAAATCCTTTTGAACGTCATTTAAAGCAGCCTCTCTTGCTTTTTCAAAGTCCAGTCCTAAGCATAAATATTTTTCATTTTGTCTTTCAAAAGTTTTTTCAGCGTACGGTGCCAAAATTTTATCAACCTCAGGAACGGTAAAACCGCCGTACTGCTGGCTTGCAGCAGCCATTACGATATCACCGATTACGTCAAATGCAACGTCAAGTGATTTTGGTTCGTTATACCAGAGGTTACCCATTTCAAAACCGCCCTTAAGAACTGACGCAACATCAAATAAGCAACAGTTCATTGTATCACGTCTTGCAGACATATCATGGATATAAATATAACCGTCTCTGATTGCCTGAAGTTCATCAACAGTTAAGAAAAACTTTTTATAAAGCTCTTTGTTAAGTTCGTTGAATATCAAAGAACGTTTTGTAGAAACTAATGTTGAATCAGCATTGGAGTTTTCTTTATCACCAATGTACATAATTCTTTGAGATTCCTGATAAACTTTATCCAGCATATGAACAAAGTCTTGTTTATAGTTTCTGTAATTTCTGTAACTTTGTGCAACGCTCGGATTAAGAGCTTCCAAAGCGCCTTCTACAAAATTGTGCATTTCAGCAATAGTAATTTCGGTCTTTCCGCTTTTTGCAATATTAACTTCTACAAAATCACAGATATTTTTAATTTCTTCTTCGCTTAATTTTACCAAAACACGAGTTGCGGATTTAGATATAGCGTTAACAATTTTAGAGTCATCGAAGATTTCTCTTGTGCCGTCTTTTTTGATAACGTGAATATTTTCAAGTTTTACAGGCTTAATTTGTTGTGCCTGCAATTGTGCAATCTGAGAGATAAATTCTTTGTTCGGCATTCCCGAATTATGCATAACATCTGTAGCAACACCCGCAGTTGCTCTTGATGATGAGAATTCTACTACATTTCCTTCTTTGTTTAAACTGTTTTGCATATGACCGATAAACCTCCTAATCGTAAGTTGAGTAAGGTTAGCTATTTTATTTCTGTAATTAACTACCTCTATTATGAGAATAACATTCTCTTTCCCAAATCTAATCCACTATATAAATGATAATTCAAAAAAGTCTTGTAATCAAAATTTTAATAAAACTTATAAAATGGCTGGAAAACAGTAATAACAAGGTGTTTACATTTTGAAATATTATTAATTTTGTAACAGTTTTAGCATGAATTTTTGTAAAATTTCTTGACAGTTTTTGTAGCTCTTATAAATTGTTAATCTTACACTTCCTAAATAAAAACAATCAAATTTTATAAGCATGCCTTTTTCAAATAAATTTGTTTTTAGGATTATTCAACAAAATATGTATTTTGATGAAAAAAGTTTAATATTATTATTTTAATTTATCTATTCTGATATTTTGAATGTTACTTTCTTTGACCGCAAAGAAAGTAACGGAAAGAAACTCCCCAAGCTCGTACTACGCTCACTAATCAATGGTAACGTTCGACCTGCAACCTGCCAATCCCTCAAACAGCACTTGCTCTGTTACTGTCTCACTAACATTGATTGTTCGCTGCGTAATGCTTGGGTAAAAAATAAAGGGGTTGGGGCATAACGGAATGAGCAAACAATGTAGGTGAGACAACAACAAAATCGGCATTGTTTGAGCATAGCGAGTTTGCCGATTTCTGGTCGAACCGTACAAATGTTTAGCGAATGAAGTTCGAGCCCCAAGAGTTTCTTTTACCCTTTCTTTGCGGTCAAAGAAAGGGTATATAATAAAAAAATAAACATATCAAAATACATATTTTGTTTTGGTGTAAAAATTAACAATTTATCCAGTCTATCAGATTTCTGATTTCGCCGAAATTAAAATCTTTTAATATATTTTGAGTATCAAGATTTTCCTTTATAGGATTAATTTCTATTTCGCCGTCTTTATAAACTTTGGTATAATTTTTACCTTCATTTGCACAGTAAGGAACTTTGACAACTTCACCGTGACAAATATATGCAAGTCCGTGAACTCTGCAAACAATCGGACGATATGGGTAAACTGAACACTTTTTATCAATCAAAAACGGACAAGCTCCGCCTTTTACTATGTTTTTTATATTGTTTTGAACGGTAATTTTGTTCTTATCACTAAGTTTTGCATATCCCTGCATTAAATACTCAAGCTCAATCTGAGACATAGGATAATCACCTGTTTCACAACATGAAGAACAACCCAAACAACAATTAATATGCTCTTTGTGGTATTCAAAATACTGATGCAGTCTTTTATCTAAGTCAACTAAAAAAACTTCGTAATTCATCGTTTAACACTAACCGGACACGAAAGAAACGCAATATAAGAATCTTATTTTCCGTCTCTATTTGTTTTATTTAACCCTTGCCACGGCGAAAACGTGACCAAAAACTTTTTGATTCATGACTTTCAAGTTGTTCAATTCGTTTTGACAATTCTTTGTTATGTTCAAGAAGTTCTTTTACCTGCTGAGCAAGGATTTCATTATCTCTTTTATACCCGCCTGCCTCTATAAGTTTTTCAGTCAGGTTTGTTTTTGTAATATCATCACTTATTTTTTTTGCAACCGCTTCTGCCAGCATTTGAAGAGTCTGGCTGGATACATCAAGAGTAAAACTTTTGCCCTGAACCTGAGGCTGTGCTGCGGCTTCTTCTTCCAGCTGTTGTTTAGCCTCCTGCACGGCAATATTATTAGCAGCTTCTTCCAAACCACCGACTATTTCATCCCCGTTTTCGTCTAATATTACCGGTTGAACGGGTTTGGGAGGCTCATCATATTTCTCCACACGAGCTTCTATTTTGGCAAGTTTTGCTATTATCTGCTCATCAGTAAATCCCTGTGCTTTCAGAGAAATACCGCGTTTTATTTTTTCCAGCGCAAGTTCGTCATAAAACTCAAGTCCGTTTTCATCTTCATAGATAGCTTCTATACGCCAGTCCTCGAGAAACAAATCAAGCGAATGCTTGTCTATGTAATAATTTTCAGTATTTAAACTTTTTAAAATTGATTCTCTGTTAAACATCCGCATATCCTCATCTTTTTACGAGCCTTGCGATATCCCGTTCCTGCGTTTTCTTTGTAATCGCTTCGCGTTTATCGTAAATCTTTTTACCTTTTGCCAACCCGATTTCTATTTTAGCAAAACCATGAGATAAAAACAATTCCAAAGGAACAATTGTTACACCATCTTTTTTCACTTTGTCCTGAATTTTTAGTATTTCCCTTTTTTGCAACAGAAGTTTTCTCACTCTGTCCGGCTTATGATTAAAACGATTGCCTTGTTCGTATGGTGAGATATGCATTCCGTATAAAAACATTTCATTATCTTCAATCTTTGCGAAAGAATCTTTAAGATTAACAGTTCCTTTCCGTATGGATTTTATTTCCGTACCGGTTAACACCATCCCTGCGATAAACTTGTCAAAAATCAAAAAATCATGAAAAGCTTTTCTGTTTGTAGAAACAACTTTTTTATCCATACGGATATTATATTCCAAAACGTGGTAAATGTATAGAAGGGGTAAGTGTATAAAATTTGTGTCCGGTTTTAAGTTAAACTTCTTATAAGTTCAGCAATCTCCTTTACTGCATCGGGTTTTGCAAGATAAGATGAGTTCTGCTTTAAATAACTGATTTTTACCGGACTGTTAATAAGTTCTATAACCGCATCTCTCAGTCTGTTCGGTTCGAGTTCGGCATCTTCTATATATACACATGCTCCGTTTTCAAGCATTGACTTGGCGTTAATCCTTTGATGGTTAGCGGCTGCATGCGGATACGGTACAAGTATCGGCGCAACATTTGATGCACATATTTCCGAGATACTCAGAGAACCCGCTCTTGAAACTACAATATCGCTGGCTTTTAATACAGATATCATATTATCAAAATACGGTTTTACCATAAGATTTTTATCCTGTTCCCACATAGGATATATCTGCTTTAAATATTCGGTAATTTCTGCATAGTTTTTCTTTCCCGTCTGGAAAATCACCTGCAAACCAAGCTCCTGAGAAAACTCCTTCAAAAGTTCAACAGCAGCATTATTAATGGATTTCGCACCCTGCGAACCACCCATTATGGCAAGAACCATTTTTGAGTTATCCAAATTAAGTTCTGTCTTCGCTTTTTCCTTTGTCAGAGTTTTAAACTGCTCTCTTATAGGATTCCCTGTAACTATCGTATGTTTATTAGGAATAAATTTTTTAGCTTTTTCAAATGCGAGTGTTACATATCTTGCCCGTCCGGAAAGTTTTCGCGTAACAAGTCCGGGCATTGCATCACAATCATGCATTACATAAGGAGTTTTTGTTATTCTGCACGCAAAAACCATAGGTGCCGAAACATACCCGCCTGTTGCAAAAACCGCCTGAGGTTTATATTTTTTTATATATTTTATTGAATACAGTATTGCCTTTACAAGTTTTACTCCCCACCAGAAAAACTTCGGATTTAATGTTCTCGGCATACTTTTAACGCTTACGTGAAGAAACTTGTATCCCTTTTTTGAAGCAAGTTCGTATTCCATGTTACGTTTATTACCTACATAATAAACTTTTGCCCCGTCTGATGTTAACTCATCAGCAATAGCTAGTGCAGGGTAAATATGACCTCCGGTACCGCCTCCGGTAACGAAGTATTTGTTATTGTAAACTTCTGACATTACCAAATCTTCCTTTTGTAATATTATCTTTTGATATATTTAAAATTATTCCGACCATCCATAACGATACCATAACGGAAGAACCGCCATAACTTATAAACGGCATCGGAATACCTGTTGCCGGAACAAATGAACTTGCGACAAACATATTTGTAAAACCCTGGAAACAGAGCGAGAAAGTAAGCCCCAGAGCAAGCAGTTTACCGTACATATCCTGACACCTTGCCGCTATTGTAAACCCTCTCTGAAGTATTGTCCAGAACAAACATATAATAAGCAGACAACCGATAAACCCGTGTTCTTCACCGATTACCGCATAAATAAAGTCAGTGTGCGCTTCCGGAAGCCATGCCAGTTTTTGTTTTGAACTTCCGTAGCCGACTCCGCACAAACCGCCTGACGCAAATGCAACAAGTGATTGTATAATATTATATCCTGCTCCTAATGGATCTGACTCCGGATGAAGCCAGGTTGTAATTCGAGAGGACTGATACCCTTTAAGACCTTTTAAAAGCAATAAAGGTATCATCAAAGATGCATAGCCGAGAATCAGCTTAAAAGAACCTCCTGCACATAAGTATATGGCAACAGATGTCGCAAGGAGCAAAATTACCATACTCAAATTCGGCTGAATAAATATAAGGCAAACCATTATAAGAATCGGAACGAAAGCCTTTGTGATTTTTTTCTCATCCAGAAGTATTGTATTTTTTGTAAATACGGCAGCCAGAAGCATTACAACGGCAGGTTTGGCAAATTCTGACGGCTGAAGACTCATAGGACCTATATTTATCCATCTTTGGGCACCGTTTACCGTAACACCTGCAATCTTTACAAGAACAAGCATTATTATTACAAAAAGAGCAAACGGCATTGTATATGTAAGAAGTTTCTTGTAGTGAAAATTCGATAAAAATTTTAAACCGATAAAACCTATAATTACGCCGATTACCTGCTGAATAAGAAATCTCGCGGGATTAACTCCCATCTCTACACACTTCGGAGCACTTGCGGAAAAAATTGCCATCAATCCGATTACAACAAGAAAAACTACCGCAATAAGCAGCGGTCTGTCTGATTGCATGTTTTGTGAACTGTAATTGTTGCTATTTGGATAAGACATACTGTTTAAAAACATCTCCTCTGTGTTCGTAACTTTTGAACATATCAAAACTTGCACATGCCGGCGACAAAAGAACTACATCCGGCTTAAGACTTATTGCTTTGTCGATTGCGTTTTCCATACTTGTTTCTTTTATTATATTACTAAATCCGTTTTTTATTAAATTTTCTTCAAATCTCTGAGTTGCTTCACCGATTAAAAGAACAGTACGAATATGCTTGTTAATTGATTTACACATTTCCGTCAAATCTGTGTTTTTATCCCTTCCGCCCAGAATAAGAGCCACGTCAACATTGTTAAATGAATCAATTGCAACAATAGAAGCCTCGGGATTTGTTGCTTTAGAATCATTGTAAAAAGTTATCCCGTTCATTTCTCTAACTTTTTCCAAACGGTGTTCGGGAGGTTTAAATGACATTATTTGCTCTCTGATATCTTCGTTTTTCATTCCGAGAAGTTTTGTAATCGCAATACCGCACATAACATTCTGATAATTGTGATGACCAATAAGAGGACAATCGGCAAGAGTAATAATTTCTTCACCTTTAAAATAAATTGCCCCGTCTTTTATGTAACAATCTTTGTCATCGTCAAACATAACAACATTTTTACATTCTTTTGAAAACTCTGCCAATCTCCCGTCCTGAGCGTTTAGAACTGCATATTCGGGAGTTTGAGAACCAAGGAATAATTTTGCTTTTGCCTTAAAGTAGTTTTCCAGTCCTCCGTGCCAGTCAATATGGTCAGGAGTGAAGTTTGTCCAGCAGGCAATTTTTGCTTTAAATTTTTCTGTCATTTCTGCCTGAAAAGAGCTTACTTCACAAACAAGAAAATCGTGTTTTTCATCTATAAGTGATGTAGGAGGAACGCCGATATTTCCGCAAACCGGTGCGGAATATTGTTTACTTAATATATGCGAAACAAGGGCCGTTGTTGTTGTTTTTCCGTTTGTTCCGGTTATCACTATAAACGGAATATCCGTATTTCTGTAAGCATATTCAATTTCAGAAATAATAGGAATATTTCTTTCTCTCAATTTCTGAAAAATTTCAGACTTAGGAGGAATCCCGGGACTTGTAATTGCATAGCTTGAACCTTCAATGAAAGCAACCGTATGTCCTCCGGTTTCTATATGAATACCAAGTTCTTTAAGCTCATCTATTTTTGCTTTATATTCTTCCTTCGGTTCTTTCCCTTCAGTTATATAAACGTCAGCACCTCTTTTATCAGCCGCAATTGCCGCAGAGATACCGCTTTTTGACAACCCCAAAACTAAAACTTTTTCTTTCATTTCTCACTCTCCGATTGTCTTTAATTTTATTCCAAAAATAATAAAATAAAAAGGGATAATAAATAATACGGCTATGGAAAATAAAAACATAATGTATTATTATAAATATAAATAAGAGCAGGAGAGGGAATTATATGCGTAATATTAAACATCTGATTATACTTTGTGTGTTATTTTTATTTGTTTTAGGAGTAAACATACCAAATGTTTATGCCGAGAATTTTACAGTTCAGAAACTTCCGAACGGACAAACTCTTGTTGTGTACGAGATTCACAATAACCCGATTGTAACAATCGACACCTGGATAAAAACAGGTTCAATCAATGAAACGGACCAAAATAACGGCATATCTCATTTTTTGGAACACTTATTCTTTAAAGGAACAAAAGCACATCCGACAGGAGATATCGACAGAATCCTTGAATCAAAAGGTGCAATTGTTAATGCTGCAACAAGCAAAGATTTTACACACTATTATATAACCTTGCCGTCAGAAGATTTTGATACCGCACTTGATTTACATTCGGATATGCTTCTTAATCCCCAGATACCAAGAAAAGAACTTGAACAGGAAAGAAAAGTTGTTATCGAGGAAATTTACAAAGATCTGAATAACCCTTCAAGAAAAGTTTATAATAACCTGAATACACTTATGTACACTCATCACCCGTACAGAATGCAGGTTATAGGAAACGCTGAAAACGTAGGAACTATGAGAAGAGAAGAAATCATAGACTATTTTAATAAGTTCTACTCTCCCTCAAACATGGTAACGGTAATTACAGGTGATGTTGATACAACCAAAACCGTTGAAAAAGTTCAGAACTATTTTAACCAGCCGTATAAAAAACCCGTAAAACAAACTTTTGTAAAAGAACGTCAGATTCAGACCCAAAGACGTAACACAGAATACACGGACACTCAGTCCGGATATATGATGATAGGCTTCCGCGGAGCAGACATAAGCAGCAAACAAACATTTGCACTAGATGTACTTGCACAAATTCTTGGCGGAGGCAAATCATCAAGATTATACAAAGATATCAAGGAACAAAAAGGACTTGCATACTCAATATCCGCATCTAACGGAAGCTTCAGGGATGACGGAATATTATACATAACGGCAAATTATGCTCCTTACGGTTATGAAAAACTTGAAAAAGCTATTTTTAATGAAATCTCGACCATACAAAAATACGGAGTAACCGAAGAAGAACTCCAAACAGCCAAAAATAAAATTATTCAGGATACATACTATTCAAGAGAATCCACTGCTAATATAGCCTCAGAACTCGGTTATATTATGGCGCTTACCGGAAGCTCAAACCTTTATAATAATTACATAGAAGGCATAAAAAAAGTTACCGCATGTGACGTTCAGGCTGCCGCTCAGAAATATCTCGGCGTAAACAGAAGTGCAGTATCAATTGTTCTACCGGAATCAATGAAAAATGTTAAAAAAGCAGAAGAAAAAACACATACCTATACAAAAGTTTCCGAAAGCAACGGAACAGCAAAATATCAAATTGATAACGGAGCAACCCTTCTGATAAACGAAAATAAAAACAACGATATTATCGCAATAAGCATAATAGCAAAAGGCGGGGAATTTATTGAAAAAATCCCCGGAGAAGGAACACTCGCCGCAAAAGTTATGCTTAAAGGAACAAAAAAATATTCTTCTCAGGAGCTGGCTCAAATTATGGACGAAAACGGCATAGAGATTAAACCCTCATGTGATGAAGACTTCTTTATTATTGATGTTCAGACTACAACGGCTCAAATAGAAAAAACGCTTGATGTTTTAAATGAGATACTGAACAATGCTCTGTTTGATGACTATGAACTGGAAAAAACACGAACCGAAATTTTGTCAAAAATCAAACAACGCAGAGATAATCCTATGAATATTGCGATTGAAAACTTTAAAACTGCTATCTATGAAGGAAGTGTTTACTCTCATACGAACAAAATTCTTGAAAAAACTCTTCCGTCAGTAACAAGAGCAGATGTTGTTTCATACTATAATAAGGTTCTTGATTCTAAAAATATAATTATATCAATTAACGGAAACGTTAACCCAAAATTAATGGCAGAAGCTTTTGGCTCAATGCTTCATCAGTCAACCGCTCCAAAATTTGATTACAAAAACTGCAGTGTGACAAAACTTTCTTCGCCCAAAATGATTAACCAAAAGGTAAAAGACATAAAAACATCCTGGCTCTTTATCGGCTGGCAGACAGCAGGAGTACAGAACAAAAAAGATTTTGTGATACTAAAAGTTATAAATACAATGCTCGGTTCCGGACTAAGCTCACGTCTTTACAGGAATCTCAGAGAATCAGACGGACTTGCTTATCAGCTCGGTTCGGGGTATTCACCCAAAATGCTGGGCGGGATATTTATAACATACATCGGAACAAATCCGAAAACGTTAGAATATTCAAGAGAGAAAATGCTCAAAGAAGTTAACAAACTTAAAACAGAGTTTGTTTCAGATTCAGAACTACAAGATGCAAAAGACAGGCTGAAAGGCGGTTTTATCGTTGCTCTTGAAACAAACTCAGAAAAAGCATCTAATACAGGATTCTTTGAAGCGTTCGGGTTCGGATACGATTTTTTAAATACTTACATAAAACTAATTGACGAAGTAACAGCTTCAGACATAGTAAAAGTTGCAAACAAATACTTTACATCAAACGCTGTTCAATCAGACGTAAGATAAGGGGTAAATATATTTTGGCTCTTTGGCAATACTTTTCGTTTTATGTTACACTTAGGGTATGAAAAAGATTGCTCTTATCAGTCACGGTTGTGCAAAAAATCTTGTTGATTCGGAACTCATTTTGGGTATTTTGGCTCAAAACGGATATGAAATTACGCTCAATGAAGATGAAACAGATATTGTTATTGTGAATACATGTTCGTTTATTTGTGACGCAGAAAGAGAATCTATATCAACCATTCTGGAGCTTGTTGACAAGGGAAAAAAAGTTATTGTTGCAGGCTGTCTCGCTCAAAAACATCCGGAAGAACTAAGAAAAGAGATTCCTGAGCTTGCCGGAATAGTCGGTGCAACAGATTTTAATAAAATAGTTGAAGTTATTAAAAATATTGATAAAGATTACGTTTCTGAGGTAAGTGAAAAACCGAATTATATTTACCCAGAAAACGTAGAACGTCAGCAGATTACAATGGGCGCAAGCTCTTATATTAAGATAGCTGACGGATGTAATTACCGCTGCGGATACTGTATCATTCCGTATTTAAGAGGTGATTATCATTCAAGAAAAATGGAAGATATTATTGCGGAAGCAAAAAAACTCGTTAAACGCGGAGTAACCGAAATTATTCTGATTGCTCAGGATACAACCGGTTACGGAATAGATATTTATAAAAAACCGATGCTTCCCGGGTTAATTAAAGAACTTAATAAGATAGAAGGACTTGGCTGGCTCAGAATAATGTACGCTTATCCTACAACAATGAGTGACGAGCTTTTGGATACAATTGCAAAGTGCGACAAAGTTGTTAAATACGTTGATATTCCGCTTCAGCATTCTCATCCTGAGATGTTAAAGCTTATGAACAGACCTTCCTTTGACTATAGAGAATTAATAAAAAATATCAGAAAACACATCCCGAATGTTTCAATCAGGACAACTTTTATCGTTGGATACCCCGAGGAAACGGAAGAACATTTTGAACACCTCAAACAGTTTATTAAAGATATGAAGTTTGACCGTGTTGGGATTTTTGAATACTCACGTGAAAAAGGAACTCCGTCTTATAATATGAAACCGAGAGTTCCCAAAAAGACTGCGCATAAAAGATTCAAAGAACTGATGAGTATTCAGCAAAAAATATCTCTCGAAAGAAACAGAAGTTTTATCGGCAAAAAAATTCCATGCATAATTGAAGCCTTCTCTGATAATGGAGATGTAGTTGCGCGTTCTCAATACGATGCACCTGAAATTGACGGAATAGTGAGCATAAAAACCAACAAGCCTGTTGTCCCGGGAGATATTGAACTTGTTAAAATAACAGGTGCAACCGAATACGATTTAATTGGCGTACTATAAAGAGAAATTTAAACAAACGCACGTAAAGTTATGTAACATAAAGTCTTCAAAAAGAGCAATTTTGAAGACTTTATATACTTTATATATACAGATACAATGTTATAGGAGAGTATAAAATGACAAACTACATTCAGATTGACAACATTCAAAACAAACTCTGGAAAAAGTATGCTGAAAAGATTGACAACAGAAAACCTGATGTTAACGACCCGAATGACGTTGGCGATGCAGGTGACCTTATGTTAAGCCAGCGTGAAATCGAAAAACTGTCAACAATGATTTCTGAATATTACACGGCTAATCCACAGAAAAATTCGTTGGGAGAAACGGTTCCTGTTCAGGAGTCGGTAACCAATGCACTAAAAGAAATTTTCGGAAGTACGATAAACTACCTAAAATACAAAGCTGACGTGGCTTTAAGCAGTATTAACAAATTCTTTTCAAATATATAATTATTAAACCTGCGAACTATTTTTCTGCCAAACATAATAGTTTATTTCATCAGGACTTTTTTTAAAACCGTTTTTTATATAAAAGTCTTTGACAGATTTTTCTGGTGACGGAAAACAGGATATTTTATCATTCATTTGCTTTAACATATTTAAAATTGCCGTACCTATTCCCTTGAACTTTGGCTGCATACTATTTACCAAATCAGGATCAACCTGAAAACGTTCAATGAACATAGATTTGTCTTCAAGTGGGGATACCTGAATTAATCCCAGTATGTCATCGTCCTTTATGTTTTCATAATTTGCACTTTGTGAAGTTAAAGCATAGACTTCATGACCTTTATAATACTTGCTTTTGTTCCTGAGGGCACATGCAACATGATATATATTCAAAGCGAATTTGTCATTAACCCAGCATTTTGAAGCGCTTTCCAGTGCGTTTATATCTCCTGAGTTAAAAGGGTCAATTTTAACAAAAGAAACTTGCTGGTTTGAGTATCCATGCCTGTCCTTAAGCGCTTTGCCAACATTTTCAAAATTGACAAATTTTGCTTTAAACATTGTGCTGTTATATTTCTCTACTCTCATACCGCTTATGCTTTCATTACCAAGTCAAGTTCGCTGAGCATTTTTTTGTCTTCTTCGGATTTTGAACCGCAGGTTGTAAGGTAATTTCCGACAAGAAGCGAATTTATACCTGCAATAATTCCTATTTTCTGATTATACTGGCTTAATCTTGTTGTTCTTCCGCCTGCATAACGAAGCATTGCTTTCGGTAAAATCATTCTGAATATACAAATTGTTTTCAGGATTTCTTCTTCATCTATTTTGCTTTCATATCCTTCAAGCGGAGTTCCCTTGATAGGATTCAGAAAGTTAATCGGAACGGTTTTCGGATTAAGCTCTTTAAGAGAAAGTGCCATATCAACTCTGTCTTCTCTTGATTCACCCATACCGATAATTACACCACAGCACGCTTCCATACCGTGTTTTGTAATCATTTTAACCGTATTAACCCTGTCTTCAAAGTTGTGTGTTGTACAGATATGACTGTGATAATTTTTAGATGTATTAATGTTGTGATTAAATCTTTCAACACCTGCTTCTTTTATTTTTATAACCTGTTCTTCCGAAAGAAGTCCGAGTGACGCACAGCAGTGAAGTCCGTCAATTGAAGCAACTTCTCTAATCATTTCTAATATTTTTTCAAAATCTTTGCCGGTAGGAACTCTGCCTGAAGTTACTATACAAAAACGTGTTGCGCCGTTTTCTTTTGCGCTCAGAGCAGCCTTTTTAACAGTTTCAACATCAAGAAGCGGATGACATTCAATCTCTGCGTGGTTGTGCTTTGACTGAGAACAGTATTTGCAGTTTTCTGAACATTCACCGGTTTTTGCACTTATAATACTGCAAGCTTCAACAGTATTATCAAAATTTTCCACAGTAATTTTGTGTGAAATATTGATTAACTCTTCAAGCGGTTCTTCATACAGTTTTAAATATTCGTCTTTTGTTAAATTAGTGTAATCCATAATCAAATCCCTCATACATTTCGGCCGGGAGGGGTAAATATATAAAATAAATACCTCTTTCCCTCTTTAAGTATAATATCATAAAAACTTTTTGATAAAAACTACACTCTGCTCATTGAGAGTAAAACTTCCTGCGGAAGATAAGTGTTTTTTACGGCAGAATCTGTATTAGCCATAAAGAACTCTACTGTTTCACCTTCTCCGACACCCAGTTTATCAAACGGAATACATACATCAATCACGTCTTCATAAACCATTTTGATTCCGTCAGGATTATCCAGAGTCCATATATCCGGATGTAAAACAGTTGTCAAACGCAGAGGATAAAGAGTATCTTTAATAAGCGTAAGCGTGAGTTCATGTTCAAATTTTTCCATCAGTATCGGATAAGGATTGTCCGTTCTGCTGATTAATCTTATATGAGCTCTGCTCGATATTTTACTTGCGTTTCTCGTATATATATAAAACTGGTTTATTCTTTCCGCCAGACTCATTTCACCTGTACTTTTATTAACATGAAGTCTGAAATAGATATTATCGTGGTCACACCCGAAATCTATTTTATCGACATTTTTGTTTTCTCTGAATACAGGACCGTCAAGCAGAGATATACTGCCTGCATTGTACCAGTCATCCGAACTGCTGCTTAAACCATCCAGACTTGGCGTAATTGCACGTTTCGGGAATTTAAACGGAGCTTCTATTTTTGTGATTATAGATGTATCGAGATATTCCGGAGGTTCAAGACCCAGTGTAGTATATACGTGCTTGAGCCTTTCCCTGAACATATAATCAAACAAAAAGTCCTGACCTGAATTATTAGGTTCTCCGTACCACCAGAACCAGTCACTACCCTGTGCAATAAACAATTCCCGTTTTGCGGCAGGAATGTTCGGATTATTCTTATTCTCCTTCACAAAAGCATTCAAATCATCTTTTGTATTCTTTAATGCCGACCAGGCTTTATTCTTTTCCTGTTCGCCTATCCAGTACTGAAAAGTTCTGTCTATCCAGGAGCCGGAATAAATCTTTTTCAGGCTCTTTTTGTGCCTGTCATTTTCTATGTAATCACTGATTAAAACCGTTTCAAGCGATTCGTCCTGTTCAAAAAGCCCATATAATTTTTCCAAAAACTCTATACCGTCATTCTGATAGTTTTCCCAACAGTTTTCACAATCTGCCGCTATTGTAAGCAGATGCGTATCATCAGGAGAAACAAGAAGTTTGTTCTGAATGGTTTTAATTTTTTCATAAAGATCACCTGCCGCCATATCAGAGTTTATACCTGCATATTCAAAGTTAATAAGATGCGGAATAGACCTGTCTCTGAAAATAACATCAATATCCGATTTTTTTGTCTGATAGTTATAAACCTTCGTAAGTCTGTACGGGTCACTCAAATTGCCTTTAAAATCTCTTACAAAATCAAAATTAAGAGAGTTTGACAAAATACCTTCATCTGATATTGTCCATTTTATACCCTGATGAGCGAATACCGCTAAAGTTTTCGGACCTATGCACAGTTCAGGCGGCCACATACCTTTCGGACGTACCCCGAATATATCCTCTACCCTGTCTAACGCTGCCTTTATCTGGGTTCTTGCATCATCACCCATTCCGAGTCGTTCGGGAAGTCCTGCGGAAGTCAGACCTGTTTTTGCGGCACTTTTTGCGTCTATAAGAATTGGTAAAATTGCATGATAATAAGGACTTGTTGTAAGCTCTATCCTGCCTTCATTTATATATTTTTTTATCGTGGGAATAATTTCACGTATTATTTGTCTCTGGATTTCAAGAATCTCTATCCTGTCATCTCTGGTGTAACAGTATTTTTTATCCCAAAGCTCTCTTAATCTGGGATAACGGTCATAATGAATCGGGTCAATCCACACAAGATTAAACACTGCCATCAGGTCAGCGTATTCCTGAGAATTAAAGTCATCTATACTAAAATTTTCTTTGCTGAAACGTTTTTGATAAAGATTTCTGTACGTTTCATTTTTATAAACCATTGTTTCAAATTTGGTATTAAAAAAATTATTAAGTATGAACGATTTTTCTTCACTTGAAATATTATCCGTATCGGAAACGGTTATTTCAGAATGAATATCATTAAAATTCTTTTCGCCATAATCTATAAGTGCATCTAACAGAGCAGGAACAATGTTAAAATTCAGTTTGAGTTTCGGAAATCTATCCAAAAAAAGAACCATATCCAGGTAATCCTTCACCGCGTGAAGTCTGACCCAAGGCATTAAATATGTTCCCTCCAGCTCATACACAGGCTGATGCATATGCCAGTATATAGCGAGTGACAGTTTTTTATCATTCATATCGTAAGTTATTATACATGAATTTAATACTTTCCGCAAGAAAGGGGTAAATATATTAGTAAAATACGTTATAATAAAAACTTATGCTAAAATGTTAAACAACAAGGAACTGCATAATGGAAAAAGACAAGTTTTACAGCCAAAGGTATGAGAAGGATTACGGTTTTTTAAGAACCATACTCAATAAAATTTTCTATTTTCTTTTTGTAAGAACTGCCGCAAAGTATATGTATAACTTGAAAGTGGAAGGCAGAGAAAATGTTCCGAAAACAAATCATCTCATTGTTGCACCAAACCACGTTTCATACTGTGACCCTGAGTTTGTAAGTTATGCTATAGGAAAACTCGTAGCCTATATGGCAAAACGAGAGCTTTTTCACATGGATTTACCAATGCCTATTAAATCAATCAATGGCAGAAAATTATTACGATTTCTTGCCTGGCATTTGGGTGCATTTGAAGTTGATAGAGATAACCCAAAACCTTCTACATTTAAAACCGTGCGCCGTATTTTTAATACTAAATGGGCATTCGGTATTTTCCCTGAAGGCGGAGTCAGGCAAGACAAAAAAATCCGTGATCTCAAAAGAGGAGTTGCGTATTTTGCAAAAAAATACAAGGCAGACGTTCTACCTGTTGCGGTTTGCGGTTTCACCTGGTACGCAACAAAACTGTTCCAGAGAAATATGACAATAAAAATCGGCAAACCCATTTCTCACACATTAGAAGAAAAAGAAATTTTGAGAGAATGGGCAAGACAAACATCAGAGATGACAGGGTTTGAAAACCTTGTTGAAGGGCAATTAGCCGAAGATAAAAAATTTGCAGTAAAATAAATTTTTTGCTAGCATAAATTTATATTTAAATCCCTATCAGCAAAACAAGGAGTATGTGTGTATGGCAAATTGTGCTAAAATAATAGGTGTTCCACTTATTGCAGGAGGATTCATGCAAATTAATAATACTAATAACCGACAACAAATTGACTTAAAAGGTGTAAAATATGTAGGGGCAAATAATAAAACAGATGAAAATTACCCTAAAGATAATTCTAAAAAACTAATAGGAGAGCTTGATAAAATGAGTATGATTAACAACGTTGGCATTTCAAAGCCTGAATTTGAACTTGGTCTGAGCAGAGAAGAACTTTCCAAGCGAACTCATAAAGACTGTCTGACCACAAAGAAAATGCTTGATATTGATGCGCCGGAATACCTTGCGCTTTCTGACGGCGATAAAGAAGCACTTAAACACTTAACAAAAGCGGCTGCAAGACTGGATAAAGTTGAGATGATTTTAGATGACCACAACAACCTTGCTTTCAAAGAATACCTTGAAAAAGAGATTGCAAAAGGTAATGAAGACGCTAAATTAACAAAAATTCTTTTTGATGCCCAAAAAGGTATTTTCGCCCTCGACAGAGATTCTAATATGATTAAACTGGCAAAGGGGCTTGAACCTAAAAAAGGTATCGGAGTTTATCCGAGTGACCTTACAAAAGAAGAGTTCCATACAATCTTAATCAAAATGATGAAGGAAGGAAAAGTAGATGAGGTTGCAAAAATCCTGAATCAGCGTTCTGTTGTTGAAAGAGATGGTGACGAACTCAAAGCAACCGACTACGTTGATTACTTTAAAGAAGATTTTGAATATATGGCAACTGAACTCGAAAAAGCTGCAGAAACTTCTACAAATGCCGATTTTAATGAATACCTGAAACTTCAGGCGAAAGCACTCAGAACAGCTGACCCGATGTTAGACGGTTATGCCGATAAAAAGTGGGCAACTTTGCAGGATACACCATTAGAGTTCACTATTACGAGAGAAAACTATTCAGATGAGATGACTGAATCAGTTGTTGAAAACACTGAACTCAAAAAACTTCTTGATGAAAACGGCATTGTTCCTGTTTCAAAAGACTGTCTTGGCGGCAGAGTCGGTATAGTTAATAAACAAGGAACAGAAGCAATATTAAACGTAAAAAAATATTTACCCCTTATGGCTCAAAATATGCCATATAACGATAAATACGTTCAAAATATTTCCGCGGACAAAGAGTCAAAACAAACAATGGTTGATGTTGACCTTGTCGGTGTTTACGGTGATGTTGGCGAATACAGGGCAGGAATTACGTTAGCGGAAAACCTGCCAAATGACGATAAATTATCCGTAAAGGAGCTTAACGGCGGAAGAAGAAATGTTTACCACAGACAAATCCGTCTTATTACATCAGAAGATGCAAAAGAAAAAATGCAAAAAAGACTTGATGCAATCTTAAACAAAGATTTGCATAAATTCTACAATGACGAAGCAGACCACTGGTTTACAATTGGTCACGAAAACGGACATTCACTTGGACCTAAATCCGGAACAGAAGGTTTGGGTAAATATAAATCAATCATAGAAGAAAACAAAGCTGACATGGTTTCACTCGCTATGCTTGATGTTCTTACAGACGCAGGAATGTACACTCGTGAACAAAAAGAACAAATGATAGTAACTTATGCGGCAGATAATATGCTCATGGCAAAGCCGACTTTAAGTCAGGCTCACAGAGTTCGTTCCGTTATGCAAAATTACTTCTTTATCAAAGAAGGCGCAATAACCATTTCTCCTGACGGGGTTCTTGATGTAAATATTGATAAAATGGTTCCGACTGCTCAAAAAATGCTTAAAGAAATCATTGAAGTACAGTTGAGCGGTGATTTTTCGAGAGGCGAAAAATATGTTAATGACTATTTTGTATGGACTCCTGAGATGGAAACATTAGCACAAAATATCAAGAAAGTTTCAAAGACTTTGAACGGTAAAGTTGAATCACCGCTTGCTGATAAACTTATAAGCGAATAACTTTGACAGAATAAAAAATCGGGTGCTTAAAAAGCACCCGATTTTTTATTTATAACTCACCACTAGTATCTTGCAAGATATTTATCTATTTCCCATTGAGAAACATAGGTTCTGAAGTTATCCCATTCAATTTCTTTTGCTGTTACAAACTCCTCTAAGATATGCGAACCGAGGGCGGTTTTTGCAATAAGAGAACGCTGCAAGCAGTCAAGAGATTCTTTCAGACTTCCCGGCAGAGATTCTATTCTCAAACGTTTACGTTCTTTTTCGGAAAGCTTGTAAATGTTTGATTCAACAGGTTTTGGCGGTTCAATTTTGTTTCTTACACCGTCAAGGCATGCTGCTAAAATTGTTGCGAATGCTAAATACGGATTACAGCTCGGGTCTGGAGAACGAAGTTCAACACGAGTAGAGACACCCCGTTTTGCCGGGACTCTCAGCAAAGCACTTCTGTTAGCAAGCGACCATGCCATATAAACAGGCGCTTCGTACCCCGGTACCAAACGTTTGTAACTGTTAACCGTAGGGTTAAGTATTGCAGTAATGCTTTTGATATGTTTTAACATACCGCCGATTGCATATCTTGCCGTATCTGAAAGCTGATATTCTCCTTTTGCATCAAAAAATGCATTTTTACCTTTTAAATCTGAAAGAGAAATATTACAGTGCATACCTGAACCGTTGATACCGAACACCGGTTTTGGCATAAATGTTGCATGAAGTCCGTATTGAGCAGCAACAGCTTTAACCGCAATTCTGAAGGTTACAACATTATCCGCAGTTGTTAAAATATCAGAGTATTTGAAATCGATTTCATGCTGACCGTCAGCAACCTCGTGATGAGAGGCTTCAATATCAAATCCCATATCCTGAAGCGTGCTTACAATATCCGTACGTACTTCTTCACCCAAGTCATCCGGACCTACATCATAATACCCGGCTCTGTCATGAGTTTTTGTTGTAATATGACCTTCTTCATCTTTTTCAAAGAGGAAAAACTCTGCTTCCGGTCCGATATTCATAGAGAAGCCCAGTTTTTTTGCTTCTGCCATAAGTCTTTTTAAATTACATCTCGGACAACCTTCAAACGGTGTTCCGTCTGCGTTATAAATATCACATATTACACGCGCGGAGTTTCTGCCGTTTTGTTCCTGCCAGGGAAGTATCTGAAAAGTATTTTTATCAGGATAGAAAAACATATCTGATGTTTCTATATTTCTAAAACCCTTTATTGAAGAACCGTCAAGCATAATTTCATTATTTAAAACCCTGTCTATATGCTCTGATGGTACTGCCAAATTTTTAACCTGACCGTTAATATCAACAAACTGAAGTTTGATAAACTGAACGTCATATTCTTCAATCATTTTTTTGATATCTTCGTCTGTATAGTGCCGCCCGCTTAATGGCTGATGCATAAATTCCATACTCATCCCTCCGTTTTCTAATGGTTTAATAATATCTTATTTTAAATAAAAAGGTCAATAGATTATGTATTAAGAATATATTAAATTTTAAATGTAAATATTTGTAACAAACCGCATAAAAACACTCAAGTTTTATGAATGGGTGTCGATAAACATGTTGTTAGTGACAGGTAAGTAATGGAAATAAAGTCAGGTAAATTTTCAAAAGAGATGCAGGCAAAAATAATGGCTGCGTTCAATAATGATAACAAGATTGATGAGTCAGAGGCTCGTCAGCTCGGGCTGTCAAAAGAGCAGGCTGAAGCTTTAACAAAAGAATTAAGCGGAGAGAGAGAAAGCAGCACAGATAAAATAGAACTCACCCAAAAAGATAAAGACTTCTGTTATACAATAGTTTTGAACAAAAATGCCGAAGGAAAAAGCGAAGGGACATTAACCTGGAACGGAGATTCACTTGCCAAAATCAGAACAGTTTATCCGAACGCAAAAACCCCGTACTTAAAAGACGGAGTTGTTACTATTCTTGACAAAGACGGGAACCCGGTTGCGGATAAAAACGGAAATCCTCTAAAAATAGAATACGTTCAAAAACAAAAAATATTCTCTGAAGAACTTGCTGAAATAAATGTTTTGGGACATAAAGCGAATCCGATGGAAAAACTGCTCCATCAGGCAGAAATACAGAACGAATTAAACAGACTTAACTCACTTCCTGACGCAGAAGAAAGTTACACAGAGATAATGCGTTCAATTGCTTTTGATAAAATGAACAAAAAAGAACAAACAGAAGCAATTTTGAAATGGACCGGTGAAAAGTTTTTTGCAGCAAAAGAAAACAATGATATTAAGGCTATGAAAGAATATCTGATACAGGGTTTTGGGCTCGCAATGCAAAAAATGGATATGGCAAGTATAGGCTCAACAAATATCTCGGTAGAGGGGTTTAAAGGATTTCTTAAAACCTGGTCAGGTTTGGATGCTTTTTGTGAATATATTAATAACAAGGTCGATGACGGCAGTGAAAATCTAACAAAATCAGAAAAAATCTGGGAGTTCACAAAAGGTGTCGGAGATGCCGTTGACCACTTTATAGGAACTCAGGGTGTTGCATTTATGGGAACACTGGCTCTTGCGACAGAAGCGGCAGCAGCCGGAGGTATTGGTGAACTCTGGGCAGTCGCAACACAGTCCTACTTTGGTTTTGAAGGCATAGGTTCAATTGCGGAAGGTTCTTATCTGCTTGCGGAAGCAAATACATCAGAAGAATTTCGTCAGGCAGGCGATATGGTCGGAACTGGTGTAATTATGACTCATGGTGCGGTTAAGTCCTTTAAAAGTGCTCTGACAGGAAAATTACAGGCAGGATTATCCGTAAATAAGGCTTTAAAAGAAATAAAAAAGGCTAAAACAATTGATGAGCTGAAAGAGATTCAGGACAACATGCCGGATTTTCCGTATTCTGAAAAAGAAAAGCAAGTCCTTATGATGGAATGCCTGAAACAGTCAAACAAAATTATTACGGAAGGAAGGGAAAACAATACTGCACGCACACTTGAAGGCAGAGCGAAAGATACCGAGCTTACGGAAGTTGCTCCGTTTGCGGAAAGATTAAATGAAAAAATAACTCCCGAGGATTTGATTCCGGAAAGAAAACAAACAGAGCTTGAAAACGGTGAATTCACGTCAGAAGGCGAGTTTAAATCTGACGGTACAAAAACTGTTTCGGAAACTCCTTTGGGTAAGTCCAAAACTTATAAACAAATGCCGAACGGAAAAGAACAATTAATAGCCACGACACCAAAAGAACTTGAAACACAGATTTTGAACGTAGTCGGAGGCAAAAAGCTCTCTGAAAATGTAAAAAATAATATAGAGAATCTTCTCAAAAATCCTGATATTACAATTAAGGATATCTCCGAAGTTATTGAAACCCTGAGATACATTCAGCCAACAGCAGAGTACGCAAACGATTTTATCATTCGCGGAATAAAAAAAGTACAAAACTTCCAAAACTTTAAAGCAAATCTTGATACGTATGCTAAATTTGCAAAAAAAATGTATGACGGATACCTTCAATATGCAAGTGATTATACATGGAATCCGCATAGCCGAAAAATTCAAAACTTCCTTAGTGACAGAATGAATCTTGAACAGCTTTTAAAACTTGATGAAATTGAACCCGAAGCATTAAACCGGAATATAGCCAAATTCAAAGAACTTGGATTTATGCTTAAAGAAGCTGTTTGCTATGACAGAACAAGTTTTAATGAATATATGCTCAAATCTCACAGCGACAAATATTTTGAAAGACTGGATTATATAGACGAGTTCAATAAAAAACAGTACAAAGAGTTACCTCCGTCAGATGATAAATACTATACAAACATAGTAACCAAAGGCGGTTTGGAAGATGACGCTAATTTTGCCGTTATAAAGAAAAACCTTGAAGCGTACAGAAGTTCCCTTTCTTATACCGGCGGTTCAAGCAGTCTTTTATACAACAGCAGCACCAAAGAAGCAGAATGGATTACAGATTTTGAAGCAAAAATTCCTGAGGAAAAAAGAATGCTTGCTTATGACAACTATCATTGGATGGTAAGAGAAGGACAAGCAAAAGAAGTTGTTGATAAGTATGCGGAGTTTATTAATGCTCTTCCGACAGAAATGCTTGATGGTTTAATATCAGTCCGTTCAAGTTATCCCGCAAAATACGATGTTGTTTTTGATAAATTCCACCACTTTAAATATGGACAAAAAGAATCTCAGACAGAAACTCTTAATGAGCTTATAACAAGAGCCAAAATCTTAGCCAAAGTTCCAAATCTTGCAAATTACAGAGGACACCGGGACATGGATTCTTTTCTTGTTTCAGATTTCCTTACGAAAACAGAATTTAAAAATTCAGCCAAAGTATTAGAGTTTGTTGAAAATGCAGAGCCTTACGCACTTTCAAAATACAGAATGAATACAGAATACAATAGTAGAGATAAATCTTTTAGCGAAATCATGAATGAAGCCGACCTGGATTTATGGACAGAGAACGCAAAACTGCATCATGAACTCAATCCTGCATACAGAGAACACCTTAACTCAAGAGAATCACTTCCCGTAAAAGGCGGATTTAATGAAAATTTTGATTTTAACTATGATATCCCGACAGAAGAGTTTAAAGCAAGAATCAACGCAATAAATGAATACACAGATAAACTTGATATGAAAACCCTTGATTACATATATGTAGGACGAATAAAACCTGAAAAACGGATTTTGGACACTCTGACTCAGTTAAAACCCGAGGTTATCCAAAATATTGATGCATACAGTTCAGGAACATATATCAATGAGCTTGGTGAATACTCGGATAACGGTTTGAAAAATTTTATAACTTTTGCAAACAAATATTCTAATGAAACAGATTTAATCCGTAATATTAAAAATCAAAAGTTCAGAAAAATATTGGACGGCTTGTCAGAAAATGAGATTAGTATTCTTAACAAATATGTTCTCACTCATGAACAACCTTCTTACTTTGACCCTGATACAGAGATGATTAAAAAACGTATTGCATCAATCCCTGACAAAGTCAAAAAATATTATCATGATAATGACAATTTCCTTCTTGACAAATACACCGGAGACAGATTGTTTAACGAAGACTGCAGCTTAAAAGAAAATAGTCCGTTTGAATACCTGAATACATTATCAGATACTGAACTCAAAGCTATCGGAACAAAAGCCATTTCTGAGTTTGTTGACAGAAACGGACATAGTTGGAACGGAGTTAAAGAATTTGACCCAGCAAGGCTGAAAGCACTCACAGAACTTCCTGAACCACTGCTTACAAAACTTGAAGGGGGTAATAAATACGCTTTACTAACAAGCGATGAATATATTATTGACGTACAAAAAATTACCTCAAGATATAATGAGCTTGTTAAATATAATCGTTTTGAAAAAATCAGCGGAGATATGGCAAAAGATTTCTGCACAATGCCCGATTATTCATACAATATGATTATAGAATGTTTAAAAAAACATAATGATAAACTCTCGGAAGATTCTTTTTATGATATTTATCAATTAATGCCTAAAAATACTGATTTTAGCCCAAAAGAAATAAATTATATAAGAGAAAAACTTATAAACAATCCTGCAAATAATCCGAATGATATCGGATATGAATTACGCTTCCTTTACAGCAGGTACTCCACTCTTACAAAACCGGAAAATATGCCTTTCCAGAAAGAAGTTTTGGAAAATCTTATAGAAAAGGGGCATAAAGATAATGTGACAATTGGCACAATACTAATCTGTATAGGCCGCGGAGAAATTGAAACGGCAAAAATCGTATATGACTGTGCTCTGACAGCCTGGGAAGACCCTGCCGTAAATCCGGCTAACGTGGGAGAGTTGGTATCGAATATATCAGACAAGTGCGAAGAGTTTGCACAAAAAGCATTCCACCACCCTAAATTTATGGGCAAAAAAGATCATTTACCTGATATTTTGCGTAATTTAAACGAATATAATAAAAACCTGGCATATTTTTTATATCTTGAATCTGACAAATTCAAAGTTGAAGACGGCAACAGAATATTACGTAATGTAACAAAAGAAAACAACTATTTTATTGAACAATTATGCAAAGAAGGCGGCTTGACAAATAATGCAATCGCAACAGTTGCAGCTTACACTCAGAAAGAAAAAGGTAATTTGGGAAAAGCTGAAAAACTTCTGACCTCAGAGGATATGAAAAAATGGGCAGAAGAAAATATTAATAACGGTGTTGACCTGGAAACAATAACTCATCTCGGCAGAACTCAAAAGAAAATATATACGGATAAGCGTATTGCACAGGAAACGCTTGATTCACAAGCAAAAAAAGAAGCCGCAAGAACCATGCAGCAACAAAACGTAAAAGAAGAAGTTTTAGCAGATGTTGATGCTGTTGAAACAATAACAAAAGCACTTATGGAACTCAATGTTCCCGAAGGAATGGCAAAAAATGCTTACGCTAAACTTTGCGTTGACTCTAACGGAAATGTTGATAAAGTCAAGCTTGATGCTGCAAAATCTCTTATAAAGGCATACGGGTTCTATACTAGAGTTAACAAAAAAGGTCAAACAGCAATAAATCCTAATTTGACACCAAAAGACATTACGGAAATCTTTAAACTCGCAACCGGTGACAAAATGTCTGCACAAAACGGAATGTTCAGACCGCATGTTATAAAAGACATCATTGCACTCAAAGAATGCGGAATAGATGACATAAAATTTGCAATGAATCTTGCAGCTGTTAAAAACATGGGCCTAATTGAAATGAAAGCCCGATTTAAAGGCGAAACCAGACAAGATTTAGCAAGAAGAATAGATGAAGGGGTAAATAATGAAGTAACACAAGCTCTCAAATCCCGAGGTATTGACCTTGAAGCAATAAAAGAAAAAGCTCTGACTTCAGACAAAAAGATAGCAGATATGACTGTAAAAGAAGGTCAGGGAAGCGCAGAAGTGCGTTCGCTCGATGCTGTTGTAGGAACAGAAAGACTTGTTTTGGGCAAATTTAAAGACAAGTTAGACCCCGAAATATGGCAATCAAAAGAAGCTTTCCATAATTGGGCAGAGCAAAAGCTTGAAGATATGACCGACTGGGAAAAACATCCGGAATACAAATCCGTAGATTTTCCTAATTATAACACGCCAAGACAAAACAGACTCCGGGAATGGGTTGATTTTCTCAAATCCGATGAAAGCGGAGTAAAAGATGATGTATTTGCTCAAATTCTCTTCCTGGACGGCATAATAAAAGAAATGAAACCTGATAACGCTTATACTCCACCGGCTATTTCAAGAGAAATTTTTGAACATGTGTATAACGAGCTTCTTGCAGGAAACACAAATGTATCTATTACAAAAGAATATGCGGAACTAAACCGCAAAAAAGCAATAGAAAAATACGGAACTCCGACCGTTAGCGAAGACGGAACCGAAGGCACCTGGGTAAAAATTCCGCAAAGCAAAAGAGGAGAGCCTTTGTATGATGAACACGTTGCAATGGTTCAGTCACTTGCCGAGGGTTCAGCTTGGTGTCTGAGGTTTGAAAATGCCCACGGATATTTACAACAGGGAGATATACACTTCTTTGTCGATGCAAACGGCAACTCTCAAATTGCTATTGATGTCCTTCCTGACGGAAAAATATATGAAATGCAAAGAAGATATAAACAAGACGGCACTGTTCCTGTACCGTACGTTGTTCCTATTGCTAAATATATTGAAGAAAACGGCTTTACAGGCAGAGAAAATCAGATTAAAGAAGCACTAAACGCAAAACCGGAATTTGACAGACGAAAATCCGAATATACAAAAATGCTTGAAGAAGGCAATGCACAAGGCATATTTAAGGAACTGGGTATTAACGTATCCGTAAAAGAAGACGGAACATATTTAATTGACAGTTATACAGCGTTCGTGCCCAATACAAAATATACTCTGTTTGACCTTGGAATCAATGAAGACAGACTTTTTGAAAATGTCTCAGAAATAAGATTCGGAATGGGGTTAGAGGGTTCTGCGCTTAAGTCAGCTCCAAAACTTAAAAAAGTCGGTTATACCATATCTTTTGGAGACAATAAAGCAAACGATTTAAGCGGACTGGAAGAAATTAACGGCAAAAAAATAAGCTGGGATAAACATTAGGCAATATCTCAATAAATTTTGTTCACAGCTATGCTTTCGTTTTTTATGTTTCATTTTGTAACAATTCTACTGAATACTCTCAAAAAATAATTTTAAGAGTTTTTGATTAAACAGGATGGTTTAATCATGATTTCAGTAAACAGTATAAGCAGTAACAATATAACATTCAGAAGTGCAGGCAAACTGGCACAAAAAATTATTAACAAAAAAACAAAAACCATTTCATATGCACCTGCCATAGTTTCGGGAAGCATTTTTACCGGATTTGCTTTGCAGGCAAATTTCAATCCGATAAAAATAAGAGAGCAGGCTAAAAGATATAACGAAAAAGAGCCCTCCGATTATGAAAACTTTCGGAATGACCTTATAAACAGAATCATGGAAACAAATAAAAAAAATCATGAAAAAGAAAAATCAGAAGAAGAGTTAAAACCTGAAGATTATAAAATACCCGATTCTGCTGAAATGGAAAAACATCGTTTACCTGATTTTAGCGAATTAAATCTTGATGAAAATTTATATGACGATTTCATCAATATGGACCACACTCCCGTTATATTAGCTAACTTCAAAAAAGAAGCCGCAATAATTAAAAATAAACAGCTCAAAACGATTACTGAAACAATTTGCAGAAAAAAACAGCTCAACCGCTCTTTATTAAATTATATAAGAGATATTGATGCCGGTCTTTACAATATCACAGATGCAAAAATTCTAAAACATGTGAAAGCAGAACTGAAAAAACTTGCCGATATAAATTATGATACCGAACACTATGACAAGCCTGAAACCGGAGAATGGGACTTTTTCTTTGCATTAGACAGTGTTGCGGCAATAGTTGATACCTATAACACAATGAAAGGAAAGTATTCAAGGTATAAAACAGGCGAGATATTTACCAAAGATGTCTTTATGGAAAAGAGCAAACCTGCTGCTTACGTGCAAAATTTCAGACAATACGCTCCGGAAAATTATAATAGTTTTATAAAAGCATTATATACAGAAGGTGTTAACAAACACTTTTTGGTTACAGATTTTGAAAGTACTCAAAAAACAGAAGCACTTGAAACACTCTCAAAGAAAAAAGAATTGCTTGATTATATATATGACAAATACTATGTTTGCAAAATAAAAAATGCCAAAACAAAAAGACTGTGCAGAGAAATAAGTGCCAAATACGGAACTCATGTTTTATTATCAAACAAAACTAAAAATATAAACAATGCTTTAACGATAATAAGAGATGAATTTGAGAACTGGACAAAAGCAAGCGAAGGGAAAGCAAAATTACCCGCAATACTGGATATGAATGTTTGCGATAACTCATACGTTGACAGTTCTGCTTATACGGATATAAGAGGAAATATCCATTACAAAGGTGCAAGATTAAACACACCTGCAATTCTCAGACATGAAATAATGCATCTTAACGAACCGTCTTTATTCGGGAAATACAGTGCCGACACTGAACTTGCCAAACTTATTCGTTCAATCATTGCATCAAAAAAGGTTGATATTAACGGTACAGAAAAAGAGGTTCTCGACTGGGAAAATTGCAAATACAAAGAAGAGTTTCTGAAGGCGGGTATTAGCACTGAACATATAGAATATGCTTATACTAACAGAAATGAGTTTTTAGCCGTTGCCGCAGAAGGTGATTTGAGTCAATATTCACCGGAGTTCAAAGAAATTTTAATGAAAATCGGAATGCCTGAGTTTGTATTTAATCTGCCGTTAGATGACATTACTGTTGAAGAAAATGTGGAGAGAGTAAAAGATATTCTTGAAGAACATCCGAATGCAAATTATGACCAACTCGTTAAATATGTTGAAGAAAAAAAGGCTCAGGAACTAAGTCCCAGAGAAAAACTACTTAATGCAATTTTTGGGAAAATTTTTGGTAAAATCTAAACAAACAAAACAAACGTCCTTTCGTAAATATTTGTTACAATTTGTAGAAATTCTGTTTTTTATTTAATAGAATGTAAGAGGAGAAAGATAGAGGGGATTTTTGGGCATGAATAACAATTCAAACAACAGAGTACTTTTACCAAATGACGTCAGAAGATTACTTAATGTTGATAACAGAGAGATAGTTGAATTATGTAAAAAAACTTCTGTTAACCCTAAGAAAAACAAACTCGGTCAAATATATTTTTCTGTTGATGAAGTAAAAAAACTGAAAAGTGCAAAATCCTCAATTTTAACAGGAAATGGAATAAAAAAAATGAATAAAAACGAAACTTTACCCGTTATGACAAAACCGAATTCACAGGCTGTTGTAAATGGCTTATTAGAAACTTTAAACAGAATGGAAAATAATATTACGTCATCGATGACAAAACTTATTGATGAAAAACTTGAAGGAATGGATGATGTTGTATTAGAACTCGTTCGCTGTAAAACAGAAAATGAAAATCTTAAAAATAAAGTAAATGAACTTAATAAAGAAAATTTCAAACTTAAAAATATCCTAAGCAGCTTCAAACCTTTATTTGCAGGATTTTATATAAAAAAAGAAGAAGAAAACAACATTTTATTGTAATGACTTATTTTAAGTCATTTTAAGGAGTTTAGCATGGCAGTAAAAGAAGAAGAAAAAGCCGCTGTGTCTGATGAAAGACAAAAAGCATTAAGGCTTGCTATCGATAAAATAGAAAAAGATTTCGGTAAAGGCGCAATAATGAAACTTGGCGATAAGCCGTCAGTCAGCGTTGAAACCATCCCGACAGGAGCCCTTGCGCTTGACGTTGCTCTTGGCGTAGGCGGAATCCCGAGAGGACGTATTATTGAAGTTTACGGTCCTGAATCTTCCGGTAAAACCACTCTTGCTCAGCATATTGTTGCAGAATGTCAGAAAAAGGGCGGTATTGCAGCATTCGTTGATGCCGAGCACGCACTTGACCCTGAATATGCAAGAAATTTGGGAGTTAATATTGATGAGCTTTTAATTTCTCAGCCTGATACAGGTGAGCAGGCGCTTGATATTACGGAAGAACTTGTACGTTCAGGTGCAGTCGATATTATCGTTGTTGACTCCGTTGCAGCACTTGTTCCGAAAGCTGAAATTGAAGGTTCAATGGAGGACCAGCAAATGGGCTTGCAGGCTCGTTTGATGTCAAAAGCATTAAGAAAACTAACCGGTATTATCGGTAAAACAAATACAACGGTTATTTTCATAAACCAGTTAAGACAAAAAATAGGTGTTATGTACGGAAACCCCGAAACAACAACCGGTGGTAACGCACTTAAATACTATGCGTCTGTCCGTATGGAAATAAAGAGAGTAGAAGGCTTAAAAGGTGACGGCGAAGATGTCGGTAACCACGTTCGTGTAAGAGTATTAAAAAACAAAGTTGCACCTCCGTTCAGAACTGCAGAGTTCGATATCATATTCGGTAAAGGCATCTGCAAAATCGGAAACATCTTAGACGTAGCTGTTGATTTGGATATTGTTAAAAAAGCAGGTGCATGGTTCAGCTTTAATGATGAAAAACTCGGTCAGGGAAGAGATAAGGCAAAAGAATTTTTAGCCGCTAACCCTGATATTCTGAATACGATTGAAAAACTTGTCAGAGAAAAACTTGCGGAGAATGCTTAGAAGCAAGTTTATATTTAATAAAGTTAATATTTCAAAAATGGAAGCAAATAACTTGTTTCCATTTTTTTGACAAAAATGAACAATATTTTATAATAATCGTTTCAATACATGAAATAGTATAATTGAAGGAGTAGGAAATGCGGTTATTTCTGTTTATCTTAGTTGTTTTATTAACTTTACAAAGTTGTTATGCTCTTGATAATTCAAAGAACTTACAAACGGACGAAATTGTTACTAAATACACTTTTGAAGACTCAATGAGCGGAAAAGTAGTAAAAATTGAAAAAGGAACTACCCTCCCTATTACCTTGCAGACTTCAATAGATACTTCAACGACACAAGAGCATGATGAAGTAGCTGCAACTTTAAATGAAGATTTAAAGATTGACGGAGCAATTGTTGCTAAACAAAACAGCGTACTTTATGGAAAAGTCGTAAAGGCTAAAAAAGCTTCAAATTGTATGAGGGGCGGAAAAGTCAAAATAAAATTTGATAAACTTGTTACAACAGAAAATAAAACATATGAAATAGCTACTAAAACAATAGATTTTGTAGTATCGTCAGAAGACAAAATAATGACAATCGGGCAAACCGCAATTCAGATAGTTTTGATGGCATTATACGGTGTTGCAACCTGTGGAGTCGGGGCTGTTGTTATTGGTATATGTTTTTTTGCAACTCCAACGGGGCTCTTTCCTGTCTTTACCAAAAAAGGAACAGATGCTGTAATACCTGCTTCTACTGAGATTGAGGTTTCTCTCAACGATTCATTAAACGCAATAGCTACTTATTAAATTCAAGTTTACATTAGTTAATCATTATTGACTTTTCTTCAAATTTCTATAATAATGATAATGATAATAATTATCATTTATTGGGAAGTTGAGGTTATGAGGAATTCAAAGCAAAAAGAAATCATTTTGCGTGCGCTTGGTGAACACCGTGTTCATCCGACTGCCGATGAACTTTATAATTACATTCATCAGGAGTATTCGGATATCGGTGTTGCAACGGTTTATCGTAATCTTAATAAATTTGCCGAAAAGGGTATTATCAGAAAAATTATCGGTTTAGATGGTTCTTCTCACTTTGACAGTTGTTTAGAACCGCACTTCCACTTTATTTGCAGCTGCTGCGGAAGGATATACGACATTCCTATGGTTGCAGGAAAAGACTTAATCGCAAAAGCTGAAGAGTTTACTGACTGCAAAATAACCTCTATGAACATGACATTCAGGGGTATTTGCAAAGAATGTAAGAACAAGCATGACAGCGAATTTGTTTTTGACGAAAACGAAACAGAAATGCTGTTAGCTGCAAGTACGTCATAGTACTTTTCTACAATTGTAATTATGACAATTTATATAAGTTAATATTATTGGATTTAAGATATTACAAATGATATAATGAAAGTTCTCACTCTATAAGAAAATAAGTACAAAGGAGATATATTAAAAATGGAAGCAACAATAGAACGATCCGCTGAAAACAAATATTCAACAACTGAGTTTATTGGCGGAAAGTGGCAGAAAGAGATTAATGTAAGAGATTTTATACAGAGAAACTACACTCAGTATAACGGTGATTCAAGTTTCTTAACAGGTCCAACCGAGGCAACAAAAAAACTTTGGGAAGAATGCTGCGACCTCTTTAAAAAAGAACGTGAAAACGGCGGTGTTCTCGATATGGACACAAAGATTGTTTCAACAATCACTTCGCATGGAGCAGGTTATATTGATAAGCCGTTGGAAAAAATTGTAGGCTTACAGACTGATAAACCTCTTAAACGTTCGCTTCAGCCGTTTGGCGGTATAAGAATGGCAGAAGGGGCATGCAAATCTTATGGTTATGAAGTTGATCCTGAAATCAGCGAAATATTTACAAAATACAGAAAAACTCACAACCAGGGTGTTTTTGATGCCTATACTCCGGAGATGAAACGTGCAAGACACGCAGCAATCTTAACAGGTCTGCCTGATGCTTACGGAAGAGGTCGTATCATAGGTGATTACAGAAGAATCGCTCTGTATGGTATCGACAGACTTGTCTACGACAAAATTGAACAGCACAACTCTATTGACGGAGATATGACTCCCGAAAAAATTCAATTGAAAGAAGAAATCTCCGAACAAATCCGTGCTTTGTGGGAAATGGCAGAACTCGGCAAGATTTACGGTTTTGACATTACACAACCTGCAAGAAATGCACGTGAAGCTGTTCAGTGGCTATACTTCGGTTACTTGTCAGCCGTAAAAGAACAAAACGGTGCTGCTATGAGTATCGGAAGAACTTCAACTTTCCTTGATATTTATATCGAAAGAGATTTGCGTGACGGTATTATAACCGAACAGGAAGCTCAGGAACTTATTGACCATTTCATAATGAAATTAAGACTGGTTAAATTTGCAAGAACTCCTGAATACAATGCATTGTTCTCCGGGGACCCGACCTGGGTAACAGAGTCAATCGGCGGTGTTGGTGTTGACGGAAGACATATGGTTACAAAAAACTCGTTCAGATACCTTCACACTCTTGAAAATCTGGGTACTGCACCTGAACCGAACTTAACAGTTTTGTGGTCAAAGAATTTACCGCACAATTTCAAGCAGTATGCAGCACACATTTCAATTACAACCTCATCTATTCAGTATGAAAATGATGATTTAATGAGAACCGTTCACGGTGATGATTATGCTATTGCATGCTGTGTATCATCCATGGTTGTAGGTAAAGAAATGCAGTTCTTCGGTGCAAGAGCTAACCTTGCAAAATGTCTTTTGTACGCAATTAACGGCGGTGTTGATGAAAGACTTAAAGAGCAGGTTGGTCCTAAATACAGACCGATTACATCAGAATATCTTGACTATAACGAAGTTATGGAAAGATATGAAGATATGATGGAATGGCTTGCAGGCTTGTATGTTAATACTTTGAATGTAATACATTATATGCACGACAAATACTGTTATGAACGCTCACAGATGGCGCTCCATGACAGAGATGTAAAAAGATATTTTGCAACAGGTATTGCAGGGTTATCGGTTGTTGCCGATTCACTTTCCGCAATCAAATATGCAAAAGTCAAAACAATACGTGATGAAAACGGTATAGTTGTTGATTATGAAGTCGAAGGAGATTACCCCAAATACGGAAATAACGATGACAGAGTTGACGAAATGGCAGTAGAACTTGTTCACAAGTTTATGAGCATGATTAGAAAACATACAACTTACAGAAACTCTATTCCTACAATGTCAATTCTGACAATCACATCAAACGTAGTTTACGGAAAGAAAACAGGAAACACTCCTGACGGAAGAAAAGCAGGTGTTCCGCTTGCTCCGGGAGCTAACCCGATGCACGGCAGAGATTCTAACGGTGCCGTTGCATCACTTGCTTCTGTTGCAAAACTGCCGTTTAATGATGCACAAGACGGTATTTCAAATACTTTCTCAATCATTCCGAACGCTCTGGGCAAAGATGAAATCTTTATGGGCGATTTGGACATATGTTTAGACTGCGGTTGCGCAGAGAGAACAGTAGATTTTGAATAATAAATTTAAAGAAGAATGTAGGTTGGGTAAAACCCGACAAAATCCAAAATAAAAGGAGAATAAAATGACAACTCAACAAGAAGAAAATTTAATAAACTTACTTGACGGATACGTTGAAAAGGGTGGACATCACCTTAATGTAAACGTATTTAACAGGGAAACTTTGCTTGATGCTCAGGCTCATCCTGAAAAATATCCGCAATTAACGGTTCGTGTTTCAGGATACGCAGTTAACTTTATTAAGTTAACAAAAGAACAACAGGATGATGTTATATCAAGAACTTTCCATAAATCTCTCGGCTCAACTCCGGTTTCTCAACCGATTGAAGCAAAAGAAATCAAAAACAATATTGAAGAAGAAAGAATTATTGAATATACACCGGAAACACATACCGCACCGAGAACAAGCGTAGGCTCTATGTCCATGCCGTCTGATTTCAGAGGGGTAAACAAAGGAGCCGGCATTCAGGAAAAAACTTATACAAACGTTTAAAACTTGACATAAAAGGCTGTATGCTATAATCTAAGAATATGGAAAATTTATACTTTACAACTTCATCATCCTCATCCTCCAAGTTGCATTCGGAACTTGAGTGATTTTGATGTGTAGTTTTTAAAGTATATGTTAAAGTTTTAAGAGTTCCGATTTTTTAAATCGGAACTCTTTATTTGCAGATTTGGAGAAAAATTGAAGGTACATAATATAAACAATTTAACATTCAGAGGACCGTTAGACGGCACGTTAACGCAGGTTTTAAGAGCCTGTGATACTAATGAAATGGTTAACGCAGTCGGGCTTGACGTAGGTTCTATGGTTATCCCTAGATCGTATTATGATACAAAAGCAAGAAATGAATTTGCAGGCGCAGAAACATTTTTCCGTGAAATAAGCGGTACTTTTATTAACTGTATTTCAGCAGGCTTATTTGCTCAGATTATTTCTAAAATTGCTTCAAAACACGTTATGAAGGATGTTAAAACAAATCCTGCAAGCTGGTACTCAAAAGATTCACTGGAAACTCTTAAAGAGGCATGGGAAAAAGGAGGCAAGAATACGGAAGGATACCTGAACACAGTATTTGAAAACCTTTCGGGTCGTGACGGGCACGAAATTAATGAGTTTAAGAAGATTAACTGGGATAAAATCGAATGGAATGATGAAAAAATCTGGCAGAGAATTAACTGGAAAGATGAAAAGTACAAAGGTATTCAGAACAAGTTAAGAACCAAAGAAGATTTTATAAAAACATGCGCAGATTTTATTCGGGACAAAAATATTACCTCAGATGACAAAAAACAAGTTTTATCAATAATGGACAAGCGACTTACAAACGCTCTCGGCGCCGGAAGAAACGTAACGGTTAAAATCGGGGATAAAACCCTTGAAACAAGTCTGTGGAATGTTCTAAGAGATACTCAGGACATGGCACGCGATATTTTTACTAACCCAAACGTCAATACAGAGAAAGCGTTTGAAAAAATCAGAAAAGTTAACAAAATTAAAGGTGTTGGTGCAATAACCGGCGCATGCCTTCTGGGTCTTACCAACCAGTTTATAAACAGAAAGATTACGGAAAAAAGAACCGGCAAAAAAGGGTTTGTCGGAGATGTTGATTTCACTTCTGCTGAACACGAGCACAAGAAAGACAAAACTCTAATCTTCAAAAAACTCGGGGCAAGTGCCGTAATGCTCGGCATGGTTGCCTCTGTTATGAGAGTGAAAAACTTTAAAGAGTTCGCTAAAAAACTGGAATTTACAGGACCTATTACAAGCGGAAATGCAATAAAAACCGTTTATGCCGCAAATATTACAGGAAGGTTTATGGCGGCAGACAACGGAACAGAACTGAGAGAATCTATGACAAGAGATTATCTTGGCTTCCTGAACTGGCTCGTATTCGGTGGTTTTGCAGCAAAAGGAGTTGCTAACCTGCTTGATAAAAAAGGTGAAAATTTGTTCAATTATTCAAAAGAGGGCAAAGGCTTAAAACACTGGCTCAATGATTTAACTCTCAAAACGCACAATGAAGTCGCAGCAAAAGGCAGAGAATATATAAAGAAAAATCTCTGGAAACTCAATCTTGCAAACGCATCAGGTATCGCATATTCAGCTATCACCCTGGGCATACTTCTTCCGATGCTTAATGCACACGTTACGAAACATAAAGCAGAAAAACAGAAACAATGCTAGCAAATTTTATTTTTACAAGTTTAGAAATAATATAGAAAGGTGTATTATAATGCAGATAGATAAAATTCAAAACAGTAACCAAACAAGCTTCGGAATTAAGTATGTAAATAAAAAAGCTTGGAATAAGGATGTTTTAAAGGCTTTTGAAGAGTCAAAAATATTCAGAGGTATTAATGCAAAATACCCTGATGCAGAAGTTCGCTATACAAAGATATCAGGCGAGGATAGTATTGGTAATGCTGAAATAATTCATACGCTTCTTATGGATATAAAACTAGCCAAAAATAAATTTTTCCGCTGGAATTTATCAAGCCACTCTGAAATGTTCCCTGAACAACATTTAAAATATGAATTGAAAATACTTAATATGAAAGATATAGAAGAAGGTGCCGTCGAAACGCTTAACCCAACATATAGATTGAACATTAAATACAAACAAAATCCCATAAAAGCATTTTTTCAAAAGATTTTTCATAAATCATAACATGCTATAATAATTTTATGGCTGAAAAAGAAATAAAGAAAATTATAGGTTTAATGTCCGGAACTTCGTGTGATTCGATTGATGCTGCATTGTGCGAAGTTTATCCGGATTTATCGGTAAAACTCTTGCAGGGAATCAACTATTCCTACCCTGAACACATTCGGGCAAAAATTTTTCAGGCGTTCAGAAATGAGCTTTCAGTTAAAGAACTTTGCCAGCTTAATTTTGCTGTCGGCAGATGTTTTGCAGATGCATGTAATGTTTTAATCGGGGAATTCGGAAAACCTGACTTAATTGCAAGCCATGGTCAAACGATTTACCACTATCCTTTTGACGAAAAAATAGACGGTATTCCGTTAAAAAGCACCCTGCAAATAGGTGAGAGTTCTGTTATATCAGCCCTGACAGGCTGTATGACTGTTTCTAATTTCCGTGAAAAAGATATCGCAGTTGGCGGTCAGGGTGCACCGCTTGTTTGTTTTGCAGATGAAAAATGGTGGGGTAAATATAATATGAATTTTGCAATTCAGAACATTGGCGGAATTTCTAACGTAACGGTTGTATCAAATGAACACGATACTTTTGGGTTTGATACAGGGTGCGGAAACATAATGATTGATTACTGCGTACAAAAGTTCTTTAATCAAAAATATGATAAAGACGGTTTAATTGCTAATGAAGGAAAAATCTGCGAAAGCTGGCTCGATTGTCTGCTTCAGGATGAATATTATTACCTTGAACCGCCCAAAACAACGGGCAGAGAGTATTTTTCGGTTAAGTATATTGAAAACATCTTAAAAACAGCACCATCTGAACCAAAAGATGTGATTACTACTCTTACGGCTCTCACCGCTAAAACAATAGCGCAGGCATACGAACGTTTTATTTACCCTGTTTGCCATATTGATACGGCAGTAATCGGCGGAGGTGGTGCATATAACAAAACAATGATGAAATTCCTGAGAACATATTTACCTCAAAGAACTGAACTTAAAACGCATGAGGACTTTGGAATTTCTAATAATTATAAAGAGGCTATGGCTTTTGCACTGCTCGGATACTGCAACTATTACGGAATACCGTCAAACGTTCCTTCCTGCACGGGAGCAGAAAAACGCGTTGTTTTAGGCAAAATTTGTTAGCAAAAAAATGCTTTGATAAGTTTTAAACTTTATACAGGAGAATTAAACCGTGAAAATCATAAGCATTAGTGCTATTAATTCTTATAACAAAACTGACGGCAGAAAAGTTCAGTTTAAAGCAAATCATGTTAAACCAAAGAATGCAGCTAAAGTTCTCTCCCTTTTAACAGCAGGATGTGGTACAATAATCACAGCATTACAAACAGGAAGGCAAAGGATGGATGAAACCAAAAAGTTTATTGAAATAAGAGAACATTTTTCACAAAAACTTGAACCTGCCGTTATTAACTCGGAGAAAAAATGCTGGGACTTTTTTATAAACTCAAATGAAGAAACACAAAAAGCATATGAAAAAGCCGAGAATGATATGTATGAACTGTACAAAGACAAAACTGTTTATGATTCTCTTAAAAAAATTGATAAAAAAGCCTTACCTCCACACGAAGCAAAACAATTAAAAGATTTATTAAGAGATTTTGACGAAGAACTTAATACAGGTGAAGCAAAAAAAGCTTTAAGAAAAAAAGAAGCCAATATCGGACAAAAGTACAATTCTTACGTTCCAATGATTGACGGTAAAGAGATTACAAAAGTTGATATTACAAAAATTTTGCAGACAGAAACAAACCCGGATATCAGAAAAAAAGCGTATGAAGCCAAAATAAAAGGCGGAGATTTAATAGCTGAAGACCTGATTAAACTTGTTAAAATGCGAAATGAATACGCAAAAACAAAGGGTTTTGATAATTATTTTGAATACATGATAAAAGAAGAGTATGATGTTGAACCTGAACTGTTAAACAAGCTGATTGATAATGTATATTCGACCGCCGGGGATAAAATTAATGCTCTTCAAACAAAAAAATATGCGGAACTCAAAGCCTTTTTCGGAACAGATAAATTAAATGCATACCATTACGGACTTCTTTTAGATTCAAACCCGGAAAAAGGAGTCAATGAGATTCTTAAAGAAAACAGCATAGAAGCTATCGCAAAAAAAACCTACGCAGGCATGGGGTATGATATAGAAAAACTCCGGCAAGAAGGAAAAATAACACTCGATTTATATCCGAGAAAAGGCAAAAACACTCACGGATTTTGCTTTGGCGTAGATGCAGGTAAAGACTCAAGAATACTTGCAAATCTCACAAATAATGTATATAGTCTTGATACCTTGAACCACGAACTCGGACACTGCATGTACGACCTCGGGCTGTCTCTTGATTTGCCTTTTGTTGACAGAACGCCGTCTTCATCTGCCGTAACAGAAGCTATTGCAATGATGATGGGTGATATTATGAAAAAAGAAGATATTCTTAAAGGAATTATCCCGGAAGAACTTCTTGAGAAGTTTAAGGAATCTTTAAAAGATGACGAAGCACAATTTGTATCAAGAAGTCTGCTCATAATAGATTTTGAACGTACGCTATATAAAAATCCTGACGTAAACCCTGCAGAATTGTGGGCAAGTATGAAATCTAAATATTTTAACAGAGATGAATCAGCAGATAATGAATGGGCAACAATTCCACACTACCTCACACACCCCGGGTATTATCAGAATTACTTTCGTGCAACACTTATGAAAGCACAAATATACAACCACCTGAATAAAGTTCTGGGGAATATTACGGAAAACACTGAAACAGCAGAATATCTTAACAAAAACATCTTTGCTCTCGGAGCATCTGTCGAAGAATATGATTTAATCGAACAGCTTACCGGTAAAAAATTCGGAGCAGATGATTTTGTTAAAAATCTTTAACTGTTATTTTAGCTCTATTCCTTTAATATATCTTGGTCTTGCCTTAACTTCATTAAAAATTTGTCCGAGATATTCACCGATTATCCCGAGGCAGAAAATCTGAAGTCCGCCGAAGAACGCAAGCAAAATAACCAGTGTTGCCCAGCCGCTCGGTGTTGTGTGGAATATATATTTTTCAAATAATACTTCTAATGCAAGTAAAAAACTGCCCAGCATAGTAATAACACCACACGCTGCAATTATTCTCAAAGGAACAATACTGAATGCTGTAATACCGTTCAAAGCAAGGCTTGTTAAAGAGAAAAAGTTAAACTTTGAACAACCGAGTGCTCTAGGCTTAACATTAAAATGTACATAAGATGTTTTTAAGCCGATTTCATGGAAAAAACCACGCAAAAACAATCCTTCTTCCCTGTATTGTTCAAGAATATCAAGTGCGTGTCTGCTTACAAGCCTGAAGTCAGAATGATTTGGCGGAATTTTAACACCTAATATATTCATTAATTTGTAAAAACAAAGTGCTGTATATTTTTTGAAAAAAGAATCTGTTTTTCTGTCGTTTCTGATACCTGAAACTATATCAGCACCTTTTTGGAACTCATCCACAAAAATTTCAATTGAATTTTCATCCTGCTGCAAATCTGCATCAATAGAAACGGCACAGTCGCAGCCGATTTCTCTGACGCTTTCAAGACCGGCAATAAGAGCCTTCTGGTTACCGTAATTACGGATAAATTTTGTTCCCTTTACTCTAAAGCCATCGTCAACAAGGTAAATATAACTGTCATTAGTTATTTTTCCTTTTGAAATAATATTGTCCAAAACACCTAAAAGCGTTTCCACTGTTGACTTTATAACTAACTCTTCATTGTAACATGGAATAATAATTGCAAGTTTTGATATTTCGCTCATTGTAATCCTCTCAAAAATATAATACAATAAAAGGGATAAATAGGAAAGTGTGAATTAATAAGAGAGGGTTTATAAATTTTGGCAGAAACGTTTAAAAAATTTATTCTGAACGCTGACGACTTTGGAATGAGCAAAGCGTACAACACTGCAATTATGGAAGGAGCTCAAAAAGGACTTTTGAAAAGTACGAGTCTTGTTGCAAACGGAGAGGCTTTTCAGGAAGCAGTTGAAAAAGTAATACCGGCATGTCCGGAATTAGGAGTCGGTGTTCATCTTAATATTATTGAGGGCAAGGCTTTGACTAAAAATTTAACAGAGCTTACCGATGAAAAAGGGAATTTTAATAACGGTTACGGACAATTAATGTTAAAGGCTTTTAACCCGAAAAACACGGAGTTTAGAGAACAGATAGAAAAAGAATTTCGTGCACAGATTGATAAAATAAGAAATGCAGGGGTTCAAATTACACATATAGACTCACACGTTCATACACACGCAATTCCGCCTATTTTTGAAATCGTCTGTAAAATTGCAAAAGAATACGGAATAACTCAGATAAGAACGCAGCATGAACATATTTATTCAGTGCCGGATGCAATGATATATCTTAACTGGACATATCCGCTTAACCTGATAAAAATAGCACTGTTAAATATATTCACAATGAAAAACAAACCGCTTATACGCAAATACGGATTACGAACAAATAACTTCATAATAGGAGTAGGATATACTTCAATGATGAGCGTATTAACAGTAGCATGCGGACTTAATGCTCTCAAAAACAAAAGAAACTTCGTTGCGGAAGCGTTGATTCACCCATGCCGGTATGAAGAAGGCTATATTAACAACCATTTTACCGAATATCGTATAACCCAGAGTGAAAAACTTAAAAACAGAATAGAAGAAATGGGGTTTGAAATAACAAATTACCGCATTAAAGACGAACAATAAAACAATGATTGTTTTTAATTACTTAAAGAAACGGGCAAATACAAAATGTATTTGCCCGTTTCTCAATTCTTTTATATCGTCAGATATTAGTTACGCTTTCCGATACCCATTGCATATCTTGCTGCATAGTCTGCGTCATCCATACCTTCTTCTTCGTATGCTGACCAGTGACCCGGAACTGCAATACCTCTGCTGATAGTTACAGGATATTGGTCTTTGATTAAACGGCTTGATTTAGTAATACAACCTTCTTCACCACAAGTTGATAAAAGGTTTGGTCCTTTAGCACCGTTTGTATCAACGTAAATTGTCCAATAACCTGATTCGTCATATTCAGCGTTACCTAAACAAATAGCAGTACCGTCTCTGAGAACGAAAGTAGGTTCACCGCTACATTGGTTGCTGTCTCCGCCAGCATAGCCTCCTGAAGACTCTTTACTGACTTGTAATCTTTCATTTAACAAAGAACCCAAAGACTGTGTTCCTTCTTCTACTTTATCATCTAATGAACCCACCTCACTGATTGAGTAGTCAAAACCTTCAAGAGCAGAGTTCATTTGACCTGCTTCGTTAAGGGTATTCATAATCTTCTTAAATGCTGTTATTGATTGTTGTTCAGCTGTATTACTCATTAATGACGGTAATGTCAGTGTTGCAACGACACCGATAATCGCCAAAGTAATCAGAACTTCAGCCAAGGTAAAACCGTTCTTTTTCATCATAAAGCGTTCCTTTCTCTTCTTATACACTGTTAGCCTTAAACATACCTACTCTAATTCTAACAAACGTATCTCAAAGTGTCAATATTATTATGAATTTTCTTGTACTTTTATGTTCATTGTAAAATAAATTTTGCTTTTTGCCTAAACTCTTAACAATTCTCAACATTTTATTTGTTTGTCTAAAATAAAACAGAGAGCCAGAAGACAGCTCTCTGTGTTTATTTTTTATGCTTGCACTAAATCATATTCTTTTTGATTTTTTCCTTTGCTTTTTCAATTTCTTTTATTCTTTTTTCTGTCGCACGAACCTGTTTCTTTAATGCTGCTCTTTCGGACTTAACAAGTCTGTACTGAGAATCAACATCAGCATATTTGGTTTTAACGTTCAAAAGCTCATTTCTTATATCAGTCTGAGCATTTTCGAGCTGTTGAACAGCGTTTTGTATGTTACCGTTACCAATTGCTTCTTTGTCTGGCACAACATTAACAGCACCGGTTGAACCTGAACCGCCATAGGTTGTGTCATTAAAATTAAGAGGCGTAAAAGCATTACCGTCAGCAAATGCTAATCCTGTAAAAGCAAAGAAAACGCTTAATGTTAAAATAATCTTTTTCATATTAAAATCTCCTTTTAATCGTATTAAAAATATAATACGATATTTTTATGCTTTTTAATATCCTACAATAAATGTATTCTTTGAGTATTGGGGCAAAAGAAAACAGGTCGGTTAAATCCTTCCTGTTAAGATTTTACACTAGCCGAAATATAAATAGCAATTTCATTGTACAATAAAATATTAAAAAACACAAATAATACCGGTAATTTTTCTTAAAAATATATTACAGTCCAAATACAGTATCAGATAGCTGTAACGCACTAAACACAAAACAATCCCCGGAACGTGACATTATGCTTGTAATTGTTAAGTTATGTAACGATTATATATATTGTATATAATGTTTTGTCAATTTTCTTTACATTCATGTTTTTATAATAGTATAAGAGTTATATAAGAGGACATTATGAATTATCAGTTAAATTCTTATGTAAACAGACAAGAAGCCGAGGCCCTGAAAGAGCTGATATTTAAGCGTGCAAGAGAACGCGCAGCCACAATGACCGAGGATTTTCAGGCTGATCTCATGAATATTGCAAGAGAATCTTTTGTAAGCAATAAAAACCCGTTCTCACAAATTATAACAACAGAAAAAAATAATACCGAAGAAAAAATACAAAATACTGAAAAAACTTCTGCACTCCGCGAATACGTTGAAGTTATGGAAGAAAATACGGAAGAAATCGGTTTTCCGATAAAAAATATTCCATCAGGAGCTGTTAATCAAAACAAAATAATTAAAGAACAACTTACAGCTGCCCAGGTTCAAAACACAATGGCTGAGGCACGTGAAGGATTATCAAACAAGAAAAGCTTCATGGGTGCACTGGAATTTTTAAACTCGCATGCCGCAGCCTCATTACTAAACAAAAGAGCAGGGCATGGAGTTAATATTATTGCCTAACACTACCCTATTCTTTTCATCATCTCTTCAACGATAATCCAGTCAGAAGGTTCATCCAATTCATAAAGAGTGTAAGAAGGAAGCTCAAAAGCCGTAATTTTACCTGACAATCTACATTTGTCACGTTTAATATTTTTAACAGAGTTGATATAGCATGCCCCATTTTCAGCAATAAGTCCTTCAAAATCCTGTCTGCGGGGACGATTACGATAATCGTAATTTACAGGTTCAAGATTCACTAAATCCCTCTCGTCCTTCGAGAGAGGGTTTGGGTAATGGATTTTCCTCTCTATCCATTTAAACTGCTTCTCTCTGACACCGGTAAACATAGAATCCGAATCGTTTTTACAGAACTCGTTGTACATGCCGTCTATGTGTTCCGCTTTAAGCATAGGGGATGTTGCCTGAATAAGAAAGAATAAATCATCATTTCCCATTTCCGATTTGTTTATGTATTCCAGCATGACATCTTCTGTTGAAGAAGTATCTGCCGCATTGTTCTTATCTCTGTCGTAAACCTCAAGTTTTTTGAACCCGAAACTGAGAACAGTCGATTTTATTTCTTCAGAATCAGTCGCAATAAGCAGTTTGTCAATACACTTTGCCTGTTCGGCAGCAAGAGCCGTCCAATAAACAAGCGGCTTGCCATTCAAAAGTTTAATATTTTTTAAAGGAATTGATTTACTTCCGCCCCTGACAGGAATGAAGGCTATATTCATTATCCTCCTCCTTAATCTTTATTAAGTCGTATAAAACATGATTATATGGAGTTTGTACGCCATATTTTTCACCTGATTTAATAATTTCTCCACAAAAAATGTCAATTTCAGTCGGCCGCTTTGCCAAAACATCCTGAAACATGGAAGTTTTTCCTTCGCCTGACATCTTTGCAAAAGAATCAAGGGCATCCTTTTCCAGATTATCCATTCCCTGAATCCCTTTATGTATTGCAATCTGTTTTACTTCTTCTATAACATGTTTTGCAAAGTTAACAAAATGTTTATTCCTTCGCATCTCACCAAATTTCATGTTTAAAATTGCAGAAGCCGGATTGGAAAACATATTTAAGGTAAATTTTAACCACATTGAATATTCAATATCATCAGGAACCTGAAAATCTATACCTGTCCGTATAAAAAAATCTTCTAATTCTTTATCATGTTCAATTACAATATCTCCGATACCGTCCTGAGTAACTGAATTACCGGTTCTTTCCGCACTATGCCCGATAAAATATGATTTTAGAACTTTAGCTTTCGGATAAGCTTCTGAAATTTTTTCTTCAGAAGACACCCCGTTAATGAGAGAGATTATTCTTGTTTTTTCCGAAACAAAATTTTTGATACTTTTTATGGCAGAGTTCAGCCCCGAAGATTTAGTTGTGACAATAATCAAATCCGCATCAAATTTCTCTGTGGGCAAAATATAATTAAACTCCTGCACAACACCGTTAAAAACAGGGGGCGTATCTGTATATCTCTGCATACGCTCTTTGTCAACAAGTACAAACAATTCACACTTGTCTCTGAGCTTTACTGCGTAAGTAAGTCCTACTGCTCCTAATCCTATTAAAACAACTTTTTCCATATACTTATTTTAATCAAAAGTTGTTATCTTATCAATTATGTGTTAGAATATGCTTGTGGATTTTGTGTTTTTAAGTTCACAATAAGAAAAGAGAGTATATCCATAAACGACATTTATCACAGAACAAGAAGGTATTAATACACATGAAACTTTTAAACAGACTTAAGGTTTTTGAACGCAAATACGTATTTTTAAGATGGGCAACCGGTGCAGAATACGGTAAAATCACGTATGTAGGTGATGATTATATTGAGTTTAATATTATAGATATTGATACCATGGAGTTTCGTGAAACAACAATAATTAACGCATCTCTTATTTTGGAAGTCATTTTTGGCGGAGCTGATATTTCAAGAATTGTTGCCGAAATATCTTCTATGCTGCCTGAAGGGTAGGGGTCAAGAATTTTAATCGTTTTACAATACTTCCGTAATTATTCCGCCACCCAGAACTAAATCGCCGTCATACAAAACAACCGACTGACCGATGGCAATTGATTTTTGCATATCATCAAATTTAACAATAATTCCGTCACCGTCTTTTGTTACGGTTACCCCGACAGGCTGCTGGGTTGAACGGAATTTTGCCTGAGTTTTAAAAGTTGTTTCTTTTTGTTCAATTATCCAATTTAAATCAGAGGCTTTAAGAGTATCCTTCATTGTTTTATCTTTCGGACCTATTACAACTTCGTTTGTATCTTTTCTGAGTTCAAGAACGTATAAAGGCTCTGTTGAAGAAACCCCGACACCTTTTCTCTGACCTATTGTATAGTTCCAGATACCTTTATGTTTTCCCAAAACTTTACCGTTAAGGTCAACAATATTTCCTTCTTTTTCTTCAACTCCGAGAAGCTCGTTATAGTCTCCGTAATAGAAATCCTGACTGTCCGGTTTTTCTGCAACGGAAAGTCCGTTAGAAGTTGCTATCTCTCTGATTTCCTCTTTTGTTTTTGTTCCGAGGGGAAGATAAATTTTAGCTAACTGCTCCTGTTTTAGCCTGTATAAGAAATATGACTGGTCTTTCTTCGGGTTTATTCCTCTTTTAAGAATGTATCTGTCACCTGCCTGTTCAATACGGGCATAATGTCCTGTCGCAAATTTATCAAAATCAATACCGTTAGCACGTGCAAGCTCAGGCAGAACCCCAAATTTTATCAAGGAATTACACCAGATACAAGGGTTTGGGGTATGTCCGCTTAAATACTCTGCTTTAAAATTATCCAAAACTATTTTTTCATATTGTTCTGCACAATCAAAAACATAAAACGGAATACCGATTTCAGCCGCAATTTTTCTTGCACCTTCTATATCTTCTTTCTCGTCAGGGCCGAAGCATGCACCGTGGGTTTTCGGAAGCTTGTCTTTGAGCTGTTCTTTAACCCCTCTGTCGCCCCATATTGCCATTGTTGCACCAATAACTTCATGCCCCTGTTGTTTAAGCAAAAGTGCCGTAACAGAGGAATCTACGCCGCCTGACATTCCGACTAATATTTTCATTCTTTACCTCGTTTCAGAAATTAGATTTATGCCACAGAAACAACCGGCTGCGTTATTTCAAACATTTTATCAATACACGCAACTGCTTTTTGCGACATCTCTCTGTCAAGAGTTATTTCATGCTCTTCTCTTAAAAGAGCGTTATAAATATCATCAAGAGTATTCCATTTCATATTCTGACAAACAAGCGTGTCTTTCAGAAGATAGAAAGTTTTATTCGGGTAATCTCTTCTAAGTCTGTCAAAAACACCTTTTTCTGTCGCAATAGTATATTCCCTGAACTGAGTTTTACCTACATATTCAATAATTTCTTTTGTACTTCCGACAAAATCTGCCAGTGCTGAAACAGTATGATGGCATTCAGGATGTGCAAGAATTTTTGAGTTTGGATGCTCTAATCTTGATTTTTCCATATCTTCTGCACGAAGTCTCAAATGTGTAGGACAGAAGCCGTTATATGTATGAATCTTAACTCTGCCGCCTAATTGAGCCTCTACCCATTTACCAAGATATGTATCAGGCAGGAATAACACTTCATCAGTACCAATATTTCTGACTACGTTTACAGCATTTGAGCTTGTACAGCAGACATCACATTCTGCCTTAATCTCAGCTGTTGAGTTTACATAACATACGGAAGGAACGCCCGGATGCATTGCCTTAAACTGTCTTAATGACTCCACGTTAATCATATTTGCCATAAAGCAGCCTGATTCAAGTCTCGGTAAAAGAACTTTCTTCTCCGGTGAAAGAAGTTTTGCCGTCTCTGCCATAAAAGAAACACCTGCGAAAACAATTATATCAGCGTTTGTATCTTTTGCTTTTCTGCTTAAATAAAGCGAATCACCGACAAAATCAGCAACCTCATCTATTTCAACATTTTGATAACAATGCGCAAGTATTACCGCATTTTTTTCCTTTTTCAGGGTATTTATTTTTTCGACTATAGTGTTCATATCCGTTGCCCCGGTTGTTAATTATCTTTTATTATTGTATAGACAGTGTTTAAAGTCAATAAAAAGTTATACAACTGAGGGATTTATCTGGTATAATTGTTTACAAAAAACGGAAAGCATATGTCAGTTACGGATTTATTTGAGTTTGACAAACAATTTAACCAAAAGGTTATCGGTACGGATGAAGCAGGCAGAGGTCCGGCAGCAGGCGGAGTGTACGCAGCTGCTGTTTATTTTCCGGAAATTACGGAAGGACTTATTAAAGACCTTGAAATTCTGAATGATTCAAAAAAACTTACCCCCAAAAAACGTGATTCTATTTTTGACATCATTCTGAATAATACACTTAATAAAATTGTTTGTGTTGAAGTCGAAGAGATTGAAAAAATTAATATTCTTAACTCATCACTAAAAGCTATGAATATTGCATGCTCTTCAATAATGCAGGAAAATGCGATAACACTTATTGACGGAAATAAACTTATTAAAAATTATACTTACCCTCAAAAATTTATCATAAAAGGTGACTCAAAATCAGCCTCAATAGCAGCAGCAAGCATTTTAGCAAAAGTTTCCCGTGACAGATATATGCTGAAACTTCATGAAGAATACCCTATGTATAACTGGGCAAAAAATGCAGGATACTTGACCCAAGAACACATTGACGCAATCGATAAATACGGGCTTACGAAATATCACAGACCGTCTTTCCTGAGAAAACATTTTGAGAAGGCAAAACAATTATCTTTAATCTAAACGAACTTTTTAACTATATTTTCAACTTCTTGTCTTGCATTGTTAGAAGGCACGTATTTTTTGATAAACATCCCCAAAATGCCAATTGTTTCTTTTGGAACATCTTTTTCTAAAATCTCGTACATAATTTTTGCCTGAGGGGATTCTTCATATTCTTTATCCGATGCTTCTCTTATTTTTTCAAGCTCACCGTTATCAAGAAATTTTGCACCGCAGACATTACACAAATCTATTGTAACCGTACCGTTTGCAGCACCCATTTTAACCATTATAGCACCGCATGCAGGACAAATTCTGTGTTTTTTTTCATTAACAGGAGCAAATGTTTTTCCTTTTACTTCAGCCAGTATTTCATCTGCATTTTCATCTTTTTCATCAAATTTTTCAAGTTCTCTGTTGTCAAATAAAATACCGCCGCATCCTTCGGTACAGATATCTATATTCACGCCGGAATCCTTAATAAAAACTTTTTTCATCTCTTTGCCGCAGGCAGGACATTTTATTATTTCTTTTGTATCAGCCATTTTATTCACTCCGTTTTTTATTTTTACTCTAGCCCAAAACCAAATCGCCGTTCTTTTTGATATGTTCAATAAGTCCGCCGTCTTCAAGAAGTCTTATCATAACATCAGGTAAAGGTTCAATCATTGTAATTGTACCTTTAGTCAGATTTTTTAACACACCTTCTTTTATATCAAGTTCAAGCTCGTCACCTGCATCAATACCGTCAGTGTCGCATTCAATAGCCAAAAGTCCGATATTAATAGCATTGCGATAAAATATCCTTGCAAAAGATTTTGCAATAACAGCTCCTACGCCTGCTATCTTAATAATCTGCGGAGCGTGTTCTCTTGAAGAGCCAAGTCCGAAATTATTACCGGCAACAACAAAGTCGCCTTTAGACATGTTTTTTGCAAAGTTTTCATCAGCATCCTCTAATACGTGCTTTGCAAACTCCTGCAAATCAGACCTTAAATGAAATAATCTACCGGGAGCTATGTGGTCTGTTGAAATATTATCTCCGAATTTAAAAGCTTTTCCTCTCATAATCTTACCTCTAACCTCTCAACTGAACAGGCATTACCAGATATAAGTAATCTTCGTCAGAGCAGGGAGCAAATACCGTTGCAGAAAGCGAAGAATTTAACTGGATTTTAATTTCCTCTGCTTCAACTATTTTTAAAAATTCAAGAACAAATTTGTAATTAAACGCAATCGCAAGCGGTTCAGCCATGTATTTTGCATCAACTTCATCCTGCGAATTACCTGCCTCAGGAGAATCACCCGAAAGTTTAAGAGTATTGTCCGCAAACTCAAATTTCACAATACTGTTCTTTTCGTTTACCATTACAGCAACTCTTTCAAGTGCGGAAATTAAATCAGACTTGTTAATTACCGCTTCTTTTGGGAAAGTTTGCGGTATAAGCTGATTATATTTAGGGAACTGACCCTGCATAAGACGTGTAATTATGTTTGTTTTGTCAATTGTAATGACAATCTTTTTTTGTTCTTTGCAAATCTTGATATTGTCAGATTCAACAAGTGTTGCTATTTTGGAAAGTTCTGCAAGAATTCTTGAAGAAATAAGCATTTCAAACGGATTTTCTTCATCAGTTGATGTATTTTTAACAACTTCTCTTACTCTTGCCAGTCTGTTACCGTCAGTCGCAGCCATTTCTAATATATTTTTATTTACCTGACAAACAACACCTGAAAGCAAGTTGTTGGTTTCATATCCTGCCGCAGCAGAAACAACTTGTCTGATAGCTTTTGTAAACGGCTCCGTTTCTATTTCCATACAGTCGTTTTCGGAAATTTTTTCTTCAACCTGAGGAAACTCGTTTGCAGAAATACCGATTATATCAAATTTTGATTTTTTGCTTGTAATTGTTACGGTTGAACCGTTAAGTTCAAGTTTTATAAGTTCATCATTAAGTCTTGCAATAATTTCGCCAAGTTTCTTTGCAGGAAGGGTAAATTTACCTTCGCTTTCAACCGTAGCATTAATTAACGTTGTAATAGATAAATCAAAATCTGTTGCAGTTAGTTTTACCTGATTATCTCCGACTGTTTCTATCAAAACATTTGCCAAAACAGGCTGTAAACCCTTTACAACAGTTGCTCTTTCGACTATTCTGATACCATTTAATAACTCTTCTTTATTAGCAACAAATTTCATTTATCTAACCCCCGTAATATACCCTATGACATTGTTAATTTTAGTATAAAGCGGTTAATAATACAAGAGTATTTGACTTGGGATTAAATTTTATTAAGAAATAAATAATGATGTAACAAATTGTAACGATTACATCAAAAAACCTAAAGTTTTACAAAAAATTGCCGATATAAAAATTGTACAAAGAAAGATAATCGTCGGGCAGAATACAAGAAAGGAACGAGAAAAATGCAAATCGAAAACGAAATGACTGCAAGATTTAATAAATCAGAAACATTTGATAGCTCGTTATCACAAGAATTGGACTTCTTCTTTGATAATGTTATGGACACTGTTGTCGAATATTTCAAAGAAGAAGTCACTGTTTAATATAAACTGTTTCACAAATCGGAACATTTTGTTCCAAAAGACTCAAAAATATGCATTTAAAAGGACTGATAAAAGTCCTTTTTTTATTACTTAGCTTCAGCAAATTCCTTAACTTCTTCAAGCTCACGTTTTATATCTTCTACTGAAACATATACTACTTCGGAGTTATCGTCTTTTTTGAGATAAACATCTTTAATCCCTGCCTGAACAATAAACCTTTTACAAAGAATGCAGATAAAATTATGCCCGTAAATGTACATTGTAGCACCCATGCATCTGTCCTGACCGGCCTGAATAATAGCATTTTGCTCTGCGTGAATTGAACGGCAGGTTTCATAACAGGTACCTGACGGAATATTGTTTTTTATTCTGTAACATTCTCCCCGTTCATAACAGGATTCAACACCGCTTGGCGTTCCGTTATACCCGGTAGCCTTAATTTTTCTGTCCTGACCGACAATAATAGCTCCCACTTGTGCACGAAGACAATTTGAACGTGACGAACAAGTCTTTGCCATATCCAAAAAATAATCATTCCAAGCTATAATGCCCATAAGTTACTCCTTACAAAAACATTATACAACAATGTTGACTTTTTAACAGTACATTGTTTTTTATATTAAAAAGTCCCGTGATATAATTATTTTATGAAAAAATTAGCCGTATTATATTCAGAATACTCGCCCGTTATTGATGCAATAAAGTACACCCTCTCGGGCTGCATGATTGATTGCCTTACAACAGTTGATAATACCGAAAACTACGATTTGATTATTTGTCTGAACGGCATAAAATCAAAAGGTAACGCTATTGCTTGTCATCATTCGCTTTTACCTTCTTTTGACAGTGATGAACCTGAAAAAGAAGCTATATTAAAAGGAGTAAAAGTTACAGGCATTACTTTTTATTACATTAATACGGGAAAAATAATTACTCAGTATCCCGTGTTTATAAATAATGACACTCACTATGACAACCTGAAACAGGAGTTAACGTACCTGGAACAAACGCTCATGCCAGTTGTTGCAGAAAAAATACTAATTAACGAGCAATTTGACATACAAAAACTCATTAATAAAGGCTGCGGCGGTAATTGCGGAGGATGCTCGTCATGCAGTCACTAAATATCTTAATCGTAAATACAAACAAAAGCAGATATGCCGAACAAATTAAAAACTCAAAATATCTGAATAAAATGTATGTTACCTCTGAAGAAGAAACTGAAGGGACGGTACGTTTACGGTTTAATACATTTCGAGAGCTTGCCCAAAAGTGCAGAACTCTTCAAATTGACGTTGTATTAGTAGAAGAAGAAAAATGGGTGCTGGAAGGTATTGCAAATGTTATGAGACAAAATTATATAAACTGTTTTGCCGCAACAAGTGACTGGACTGAGCTTGGACTGTCACATCATTTTGCAAGAAAGATGCTAACCGAATATGAAATTAACGTTCCGCCGGTTATTAAACTTCCGCTTGAATTTCCAGTCCTTGTAAAAGGGGATGGCATACTGAAAAAAGCAAACTCAATGCAGGAAGTTATAAGTATCAAGGAAAAAATTTATAATACCTCAGGCGAAATATCAAAAAGTGTTTTTCTGGAAAAATATCTTCATGGCACAAAACATAAAGTTATATCCATTTTTGACGGAAAACACCTGCTTACATTTCCGCACAATGATATAAGACAGGATTTGCTAAATGATTATTCAGAAAAACTGGAACACATGCTTTTAACGGAAAAAGCTGATTTTATGGGATTTATAAACTCAGAGTTAGTGGAAGAAAACGGTATATTGTATAATACAGGGTTTTCTTTCGAGTTTTCTATGCCGGATTTTGAGAAATATCAGACAACTCAGCCTAAAGATATTTTATACATTTGTCTTTCAGCTATTTATCAAAAACTTAATGAAATTACATTTGGTTAGCCACACCCTAATACGGATTGTCTTTAAACTCTTGTTGTTCCTTAATGACAGTGTCCAAAATATATTGCTCTTTGTTTTTCATAAATTCATCCCTTGTCATTTCGACATCCCAGTCCTCAGGATTTGGTCTTTCTGCCATCATTGATTTGTATTTTTTAGAGCTGTATTTCATACTGTCAGGAGTATATAACATAACACTTGTAGCAATTTTTTCATCACTCTGGCCGACACGGTGCGCAAATTCTTTCACTCTTCTTTGTATATGATTTTTCTTAGCCTTTTCATACGCTTTTTTTGCATTTTTCTCGGCTCTCATAATTTTGATAAAATCCGTTATTTTTTTCAGTGAAGGAATCCCGCCATCAAACAACTCCCTTATCGCCTGCTTACGTTCCTTTTTCCCGGGGTATAATTTCGGATATTCCGTAACTTTGTCATCATATATCGACTGTCTTCTTCCATATATGTTCTTTATAAGAAAGCGTTCTTTTTCGTTAAAACTTTCAGGAAGCTCGTTTAATCCTTTTACAACATTTTCACCACTATCAGTATCGCTGTGTGTTTTAATCGGTTGAACTGCTGACAGACCATCTATCCGTTCATTTTTACCTTCTGCTATTTTTTGCTCCGTTTTCGGAATAGCTTCATTTTTTGTGTCAAAAACTTTTTCCAGCTGTTTTTGAATTTTATTATGCCACGTTTTTCTTGGCTTACGAGGGACTTCAACGGTAAT
>ONVC01000127.1 GCA_900321205.1 uncultured Acinetobacter sp.
GGTGAATTGAAAAAGTAAATTCCACTTTGTAAGGTTAAATTCCACTCATTACAAAAAAAATCGTATTTTAGGTGCAAAATATATAATTTTGAGTTAAAATATAGCATATAGTCGGGATTATTAGTTATTTTATTGCATACCAAAAAGGAATCGAATTTACTGGTCTTTTTTCGGAAGTTGTAAATTCCACCCCTATGAATGTCCTTATGATGGCTGCATAACTTCTGATCCCGGCTTGTTTTTATTATTTTAATCTTTGATTTTCTGTTCTTATTTCAAAAGTTCTGGTTTAAGAATGATTTCATCTGCCGGAATAAATTGAATACCAAATTTTTTAAGCAGCTCTTCACCGTACATAAACGCAAATATTTCATAAGGGCTTTTGTTACCAAGGGATTTCCTTGCATACGAGTTTATATGGCTCATCATAAGGCTGATCTGATCCTGAGTGTACTTTCCAAGATCAGTGCCTTTTGGAATGATCCTGCGTATCATCTCATGGTTATTTTCACAGCTTCCCTTCTGGTAAGGAGCATTTGCGTCACAATAAAACATTTGTGTGCGCCGGTTTCCCTGTGAATCAAATTCAATGGCCTTCGGATTGGAAAACTCACTGCCGTTATCCGCTAGTAAAATTGGAAAGGTTTCTATGAAAATATCTGGTCTGAGTTCGAAATAAAGACGTTCAAAAATATTAATTACTGACTGTGAATCATTTGCTTTGCGCAGAAATGCGAGTTGAAGCTCCTGTTGTACAAAATGTATTGTCAGCAACACAGAGCTGCCTTTTACGCCTTCCACAGAGTCTATCTGGCATACAGGGATGTCCCGGTTTTCTGCCATATACTGCTGAAAGTCCTGAAATGTACGACCTATACGGCATGATTTATCTACCTTTAGGGAAGAAGATTTTGTTTTTCTTGGACGCATACGGACGGTTCTTGGCATATCAAGATTCTTTGCCGAAAAAAGACCATTGTTGACATACTTATATAGTGTGCGTTCGGATTTCATTGTTTCATCAGCGTGATAAATGGAAATGTGATGAAGAGACTGACCTTTTCTGAGTAGTGGAGAAATCACATCATCAAGTTGTTTTAATTCTTCTTCGGAGATGGCAATGCCTGAACGGGATTCAGACTTTATCAGATCATATTCGTTCTGAGCCTTATAGGCTCTGTAGAAAAATTTTTCAAGGGAGCACCTAGACTTGTCGGGACAACCGTTACATACATATGGAAAGCGGTTTAATTTTGGGCAGGAAAATTTAACATATGCAATACAGTTATCAATGCATTTACCACAAGACCAGCAAAGTCTTTTTGGTGATGTACAACGGTCGCAGATATGTCTTTGGTTGCAGGAGTGATTATAATTATTGAGACAGTCATTAAAAGCTTTTCCAAAAGCACCTGTTTTTTCGGAAGTTCTGTGTGCTCTGATTTCTTTTGAGATAGTGGTGCAATCCTTTCCGATTAATGTTCCAATAGATTTGAATGAACTTCTTTTTCTAAGTTCGGTTTCAATAATAATTCTTTCATCAATGGTTAAATGTCTTTGTTTACTCATGAAAATCCTCCGTTCCGCCGGGATAGAACAGCCATGTTTGTAAATAGTATTATATAACATTTTTCGGAAGAACTAAATTCCACTTACAGAAAGATAATATTCGGAAAACTTAAATTCCACCCCAAAGTGGAATTTCGGATTGCAAATGAGAAAAAATAAAGAAAATTAAAAAAACATATTGACAAAGAAAATACGTTAATGTATAATTCTCTTTGCGTCAATAAAAACTTAATATTTTATTTGATAAATTCAGATTGAGGAGAAGTACTCAAGTGGCTGAAGAGGCGCCCCTGCTAAGGGTGTAGGTCGTTTACGCGGCGCGAGGGTTCAAATCCCTCCTTCTCCGTCTTTTAAAAAAAATCTGAAAAAAATAAAAAAAGTTGTTGACAAGCAATAATAAATATGTTATTATAAACGAGTTGCTGGTGACGGTAACAAAACATAT
>ONVC01000095.1 GCA_900321205.1 uncultured Acinetobacter sp.
TATTTTTGTGTATCATGCTTTTGGGAACATTATGCAGTTGTTCCAATCGTGCAGAAAACTGGCAGAGTGTAAAATAACAGAATAAATACAAAAAATACCGTGACAGCGGAAAAAGGCGGAATATCACGGTAATAATTAAAAAATACAGATAAATAGCCGATTTTCAAGCGTTTCAAAAAGGAACACTTTGAAAAATCGGCTATTTTTTGTATTTTACTTGTCAAACCCCAAAACGGCACTTTTCAGCATATTGTGAATAAAATTGAAATCGGCTTTTTAGTACCGCTGTAAATTTTAAAACCGTTTAAACGCTGTTTAATACTGCATTTTCGGGCATTTATAAAAATTTATTGTTCTTGTGTTTGTGATTTATTTAATCGGAACATTCGGAACTAAATCCACATTTAATCGGAACAAGTTCCGAATACGATAAACAGCGACTTTTCTGCCCTTTTGCAATTTTTAGTTGCCGTTTTGCTATTGTGAATAATTATGCATAATTTTGAATAAATATACATTTTTCTGCCATTCGGAACACTGTCACTTTGGACATTTTTGTTTGTCAGAAATGGCTTCGTTATCTGAGCTTGATTCTTTTTTTAGTTTTCTTATAAATGTATTATAACTTGGAAGAGGGAGTAATTCTGGTCTTGTTTTTTCGATTGCATCTACTGTTAAGTTATAGCATTTCATTTTATCATAATGAACTAAATCGTTATAAAAATTAAGAAATATCTCCCATGCCACTGTTGGAATAGAACAGCAATTCTTGTTATGACCACCACGAAGGTCGATAAGACCACAGACTCCATATTCTCTCAATACTCTTTTCTTTCGGTAAAGAACATTTGCCGAAATTTTAAGAGAAGGATACTTTAGAGTAGCAATGGTCGCAAAGTCTTTGGTTGCCTGTGTTTTTGAGAGCTTGCCAATGCAGTAATCTTCCCATTCATTTAGAATGTTGCTCCACAAAGTAATTTCCTTGCACTGATCGGCTGTATAGTCTTCAATATTTATACTTCGTGTTGGTTTCTTTGAAACCTTTTTAACTTTCCGTTTTATTTTATGACCAATAAGATAGTCAACAGAACAGTGGAAATAATCTGCTAACAAAATCAAGGTTTGCATATCAGGGACAGTATGATTATCTTTCCAGTTCTGAATTTCGTTTTCGTCTATTTCAAGCGTTTTGGAAAGTTGCTTTACGCTGATTGTATTTTTGCTCATTAGCTTAGACAAAGTTTCAAAGAATGGCATAAATCAATTTATCCTATTATTGTTACTTTTTGCCTTTTTTATTAAATCGCCGACCATATTTAATTTCTGTTCAAATTCAAGTTGGCGAAAGTACTTTAAAAGTTGTGCTTCCATTTCTTCAAGTTTTGGCTCACCGTTGCTTACGGTCAAATTACCTGTATTAACATTTGCCTGTATGTTGTTATTATCTCCGTTTATGTAAGCATCGGCGATTATGTTTGGGTTTTCCGTTCTTCCAAGAAGATAATCTACTGAACAATTCAAATAATCAGCAATTAAATTAAAAGTCTCTACATTTTTGACATCTCCACGACGAATATTTGACAAGGTATTTACACCCAAGCCTAAATCCGTTGACATCTGTTTTCCTGTTATATTTTTCTTGAAAAGCAATTTTTTTATTAAATCTGCCGTGTATTGTGAATTATACATAAAATCACCTCTTGTTTTTTTGTAACAATTTTAATTTTAAATTTGCGGAATACCATTGTAATTTGCGGAATGTCGTGATGTAATACAATTAGATTGTTATGAAGAGTACAAAAATTCAAAAGATATTTATACCTAATTTCATTATAATTCTTTTCACTCTAATTGTCAACAATCAGATTGTTATTTTAATAAGAAAGGAGTTTTGATATGGCTTTTCCTGAAAATTTAAAAAGATTGAGAGAGCAGAACAGACTTTCACAAGCTGAACTTGCCGAAAAATGCGGTGTTACCCAACAAGCGATAGACAGATACGAAAGAGATTTGATGAAACCAAATATTCTTATCGGAGTATATATCGCACAGGCTCTTGGAACAACCGTAGAAGAACTTGTAGAAAGAAAGGATTGATTTTATGAACGAAATGAAATTGTTTAACAACAGCCAGTTTGGTACATTGGAAGTTGTGCTGATTAACGGTAAAGAATACTTCCCTGCTATCGACTGTGCGACAATGCTCGGATACTCTAATCCGAGAGATGCAATATCAAAACATTGCAAGTTAGACGGGGTCGCATTTTGCGACGGGGTCTCCGAAACAACGAATCAGTATGGAGTGACCACAAAACAGACTGTACAGAAAAAATACATTTCCGAAGGCAACCTGTACAGGCTCATTTCTCACAGCAAACTCCCTGCCGCTGAAAAGTTTGAAAAATGGATTTTTGATGAAGTTATCCCTTCGATCAGAGCGACAGGCGGTTATAGCATACAGACAATCAGCGACAATGAGCAGATAGCCAAAATTGTTACAATGGCGGTTACGGAAACCATCAAGCAACTCATGCCGCTGCTGTCCGAAAATGCTGTTAAGTCCATTTCTGTTAATCTGCCTGATGAAACAAAGCCTGCCTCTAAAATACAGTTCTCGGACGTTACTGTTACAACCAAGAAGATAGAGAGTTTTCCGAAAGGGCTTCGTGATGAAGTCAACAGAATACTTCTTGATATGAGAGAAAAGCAGAATGTCAATTTCAGTGCAGTCGCAAGGTTCTGTACCGCCAACGGTTACAAAATATCGTTCATGGGCGTGAAAAGATACTATCACAGGCTGTTTGATTAAAAATGGCATTTAAATACCAATTAAAAACTATTTTTACGGAGGTTATAAAAATGATTTTTAACAAGAAAAGAGCCACGGCAGAGATGACAACAGCTCTACTGTGCAGATCGAACATCAAGAAGGACACTTTCAAAACCATAGCCGAATATCTCGAAGATGATGAACTCAGACATATACTTGACGTCTGCATCGGTACACTCAACGCAAGAGGCATATCAAAGTCTGAAATAGTTGCCGGAATGATAGACAGGGCAGTTTCCAATTACAGAGCATTTGACGATATTGCAGAGTATATCGATAGTGGCAAATTGCAGAACATCTTATCTTCCTGCGGTAGTGTCTTGGCAAGAAGAAAATGCAAAAAATCCTGTTAAAAAAATCGGAGGTGAGCAGATATGCGTTTAACGAGCAGAATTGGCAAAGGAACAGTTGCTTGGAATAATAAAGACTATTGTGATGAAGTTGGAGATTTGTGTAAAAAGGTCAAATGCGAAGACTGTCCTATTTACATACTTCTTAACAGACTTGCAGAATATGAAGATATAGGATTTGAGCCGAAAGAAATCAAGAAACTTGAAAAGATAGCTCTTTACAATGCAGATAAGCTGATAGATAAAATAGAGCAGATTTGAAAAAAGTTTCAGAAAAAAATGACATAATATATTATAGGATAAAAAGTCGAAACCCTGAAAGCGTAAAAAACTTTCAGCGGTCAACGGGAATTAGCCTACCCGTTCTGATGATGACAGGCTCAGGTGGTGATAAATTGATTACTATTACAATAAAGGAAGCGGCAGAACTCAAAGGCTGTTCGGAACAATATTTAAGAAAGCAAGCTCTGAACGGACAAATAAAAGCAAGTACCGAAATGACAAAGAACGGCAGAAAAAGATATATGATACCGCTGTCGGAGCTTACGGAAGC
>ONVC01000052.1 GCA_900321205.1 uncultured Acinetobacter sp.
CTGCCAGCCTAAAACCGCAATTTGTCCTTCATCCGTAATAATACCGTTTACGCCAAGTATCCCTGTGTAGGGGTTACCTGACATTTCAAGATATTCAAGTGTCGGATATATTACGTTATCCATTAAAAAGTATTCGTTTTCAACTGATAATTTGTAATTCGGAACACAGGCTCCCATTCCGCTTGACAATTGTCCTCCGTTACCTTCAAGGGCGTGTTTGTAAGTGAGAGAACTGCCTATCGGTAATGCTTTATAACCGTCTGTAACAGTATAAAAAGAAAACGGTGTTCCGTACACATAGTCTTCTATAACAGCTTTTTTATTTTTTTCGGAGTATATTGATTCAAGAATGATTTTTGCTGTTTTCTCTGATGTTATTATAGTTGCACTGTTGCTGTCATTTGTTTTTATAACAAACGGATATTTCTGATTTTTAATATAGTCTGTTGCAAGGTTGAGTTTTTCAAATATACCAAACTTTGGCGTAGGTATTTTTAATTTATATAGTGTTTTCTTTGCGACTGATTTATTTGAAATTATCTCACACGCTTTTGCTGAAGGAGCAAAAATAGGCATTTTATTATCATTAAACAGCGTTGCGATATCAGAGTTTATTGCTTTGTCAGACGAGGCTATTGTCATATTTATTTCGTTTTCCATAACAAAATCCAGCAACTCGTGAATGCTGTCTTCTCTTATATCGAGGCAGGTCGCAAATTCTTTAAGCGTATCGCTTGCAGGAGTTATATATATGTCATTGTTTACTGATAATTTTTTTGCCAGAGCGTATTCTTTTGCTCCGTTTCCTATTATTAAAATTTTCTTTTGCATAACGTTATTATACCATGTTTATACTTCAATATTATTTCTCATATGGCAAATAGCAATAGCAATGGCATCAACCGTATCGTCAAGTTTAGGTAGTGTATCCGTGCCGATTGCAATTTTAACCATCTGTTCCACTTCTTTTTTCTCTGCTCTGCCGTAACCTGTTAATACCTGTTTTACCTCCATCGGTGTATAGCTGAATGTCGGAATGTTATATTTTTCCAGTACAGTTAATATTACTCCTCTTGCTTCTGCAACAGGAATAACAGTTTTTTGGTTCTTGAAAAAAAACAGGTTCTCAACTGACGCACAGTCAGGTCTGTATTCTTCTATTATCGTAGACAGGTCATTAAATATTTCAAGCAGTCTTTTTGAGTCTGACAAATTTTTGTCTGTCTGAATAGAACCTGATGTTATCAAAACAGGTTTATCTTCCTCCGCATCAATTAATCCGTATCCCACGATTGCCATACCCGGGTCTATACCTAATATTTTCATATTCAGATTATATCAATTACTTAATAATATTACAATAATTAGTGACATTTGCTTGCGGTTGTTATACTATATTGATGATACTAAATAGCAAAGGGACATGTTTTTTATGGAAAAAGAAAAGATAATTGGTATTCCGAGAGGAATGTCGTTTTACAATAACTATCCGTTTTGGCACGGTTTTTTTAATGCACTCGGAATAAAGATTGTGCTTTCTGATCCCACTACAAAACAAACCATGAGTGATGGTGCTGCTCTTGTTGTTACGGAAACTTGTCTTCCTATAAAAATATATCTCGGGCATATTTTAAACCTTATATCAAAAGGTGTTAAAAACATTTATGTTCCGTCTTTGCAGTCTATTGCCCCAAAAATTTATAACTGCTCTAAAATAAGAGGACTTCCGGATTTGGTCAGAAATGTTATAAAAGCTGATGTTAATATTATAGAGCCAACTCTCGATAAATCCGCTAAAAACCAGGGACTTTATGAATTTTTAAAAGAGTCCGTAAAACCTTTTGGTATTACAAATTTTGAAGAGATAAAAGCTGCTTCCAAACAAGGGTGGAAGGTTTATAATAACTTTTTGGTTATGGCTCGTTCAGGAATGGGATATAAACAAGCTATGCATTATGCGTTGAGCGGAAAGGTGTTTATAGAAGAACAGGGAAATAAAAAAGCCTCTCCGATTAATGTTGCGCTGATATCACACGGTTATAATATGTATGATGAAAGAGCAACAATGAAAATCTTCGACAAACTTGAAGGTATGGATGTTAAAGTATTCACATCACTACAACTGACTGATGAACAAATGTCGGAAGGCATAGCGACATTCGGACAGAAAAAATACTGGGCTAACGAACATGAGATGACAGGTGCTGCCGGACATTATCTTAAAGATAACAAAATTGACGGTATAATATCTATTAACGCTTTCGGCTGCGGACCTGATTCTTTAATGGTTGACAGAATTACCCGTAAGGCAAAAGAGTTCGGCAAGCCGCTTCTTGTTTTAACAATTGATGAACAAACAGGTGAAGCTGGATTTATAACACGTCTTGAAGCTTTTATTGATATGTTGTTCCGTAAAAAACGTTCAAAGATTATGGCTGACGTTGAGATGAAGGAATATGACTATATTCCGCAGACGAATATATGCGAATCTTTGTATGCTAATAAATAAGCGTTTACCGGCAGTTTGAGTTAAATCATACGACAACACTAAGTTGGGGGAGTTTCTATGTCCGATAAAAAGACTTTGATATTAATCGATGGTCACGCATTAGCGTTCAGGCAGTTTTTTGCATTGGAGAGAACTGCAATGAAGAACTCAGATAATCAGCCAACCTGGGCTGTATATGGTTTCTTTAAGGCTATATTTGATTTATTGGAAAAAATTCACCCTGATTTTATTGCAGTTGCTTTTGATGTCGGAAGACATACTTTTCGAGTTGAAAAGTATGAAGAGTACAAGGCTCAGCGTGAAGCAATGCCTGATACACTTCGTTCTCAAATAGGAGTTATATGTGAAGGCTTGCAGGCATTTGATATTCCTATTTATACAAAAGAAGGGTTTGAGGCGGATGATGTAATCGGTACAATCTCTCGCATTGCTTCCGAAAACGGGCACAATACTCTTATTTTAACCGGTGACCAGGATAGTTTTCAGCTTATTGACAAAGAAGGTTCAGTAAAAGTTTTGATACCTTCCAAAGGCGAACTTATTGAATATGACTGGAATAAGGTTTATGAAAAACTGGGTGTTTATCCAAACCAGATTACAGATTACAAAGGTTTACGAGGTGATACATCAGACAATATACCGGGTATTAAAGGAATAGGCGAAAAAACTGCCCAGAAGTTACTTAACAGGTATCCTACGCTTGAAGCTGTTCTCGAAGATTGTGAAAATATTCCGGAAAAAGCTCTTAAACAAAAAATCTGTGACGGTAAAGAAATGGCGGTTTTATCAAAAGATTTGGCGACTATTATAAGAGATGTAGATGTAAATTTTGATATCAAAACAGCGTCCGTTACTCTTCCTCAGCTTGGTAAGGTGTCTGAATTCCTAAGAAAAATGCAGTTTTATACATTTATTAAAAATATTGACAAAATCCTGGGAAATTTCAGCGGAGAAAAAGTTGAACCTGAAAATTTGAGTATTTTTGCGCAGGGGGTAAATGTCAATTCTAAGCATGATTCATTTGCTCCTGTTCAGCAGGGCTTATTTAGTCAGGCTATAAAAGAAAATATTGATGACACAACTTTTGATTACGAAGGTGTTAATGACACTAACATAAAATCCGTTATTGATAAACTTAAAACTGAACAACGCCTTGCAATAAGGTATTATCAAAAAGATGGGCAAATATCATCTGTTTCTGTTTCTGACGGTAGTAAGTCATATTATTTTTCTGAAAAATATTTAAATGAATTGAAACCTGTAATTGAAAATCATGATATCAAAAAACTTGGATATGACACAAAGTCTGATTACCACTTATTATTAAATAACGGTTATAAGCCGGAAGGCTTAGAATATGATGTTCTCCTTGCGAGTTACGTAAAAGACCCAAACAGAAAGCATACTCTTGATGCTCAGGCTCTTGATTTTCTGAATCATATTATATGTCAGCCTTATGATGAACAAAAATTTGCCTGTGATGAAGCATATACAATCTTTAAATTATACGAATACTGGCAGAATAATCTTGATGAAGCTGAACAAAAACTCGTTAAGGATATTGAAATGCCGCTTACTGTTGTTCTTGCAAAGATGGAGCACACCGGTGTTGCAATAGATGTAAATTATCTGAAAGAACTTTCGGATTATATGACAGAAAAACTTGCTGAACTTGAAGATTTAATCTATCAGCTTGCAGGAGAAAGTTTTAATATAAACTCTCCCAAGCAGGTTGCTGAGATTCTGTTTGATAAACTTGAACTTAAATCAAAAAAGAAAAAATCACGTTCTACAAGTGCTGAAATCCTTGAAGAGCTTGCTCAGGAATATGAGATTTGTGAATATATACTTGAACACAGAAAATTCTCTAAATTAAAATCAACTTATACTGATGCCTTGCCAACACTTATAAGCAAGCGTGACGGCAGAATTCATACAACTTATAATCAGGCTTTAACTGTTACCGGCAGACTATCTTCATCTAATCCTAATTTGCAGAACATTCCGATTAGAACAGAAGAGGGTAATAAAATCCGCTCAGCTTTCTGTGCAGAAGATAAAGAAAATTGCCTTATACTCAGCGCAGATTATTCTCAAATCGAACTTAGACTTCTTGCTCATGTTTCAGGTGATGAACATCTTATACAGGCGTTTACGTCAGGTGAAGATGTACATACGATTACTGCTTCAAAGGTGTTCGGTGTTGCGGTAAATGAAGTTACCAAAGATATGCGCCGAAAAGCTAAAGCTGTAAACTTTGGTATAGTTTATGGTCAGTCTAAGTATGGTCTTGCTAAAAATTTGGGTATTTCTAATGATGAGGCGCAAGAATTTATTGATAAATATTTTGAAACTTACCCTAAAGTCCGTGATTATATGATAGGTGAAGTTGAGTTTGTAAATGAACATGGATTTGTAGAAACAATATTCGGCAGAAAACGGTATCTCGCAACAGAACTGGGAAGCCCGAATTACCAAATCAGAGAATTTGCCCAAAGAGCTGCAATTAATCAGCCTTTGCAGGGAACTGCCGCTGATTTAATCAAAATGGCTATGATAGACGTTGACAGACTACTGAAAGAAGGTAATTACAAAACAAAAATGATTATGCAGGTCCATGATGAACTTATCTTTGAAGTTCCGAAAGAAGAACTCGAAGATATTAAAGCACTTGTATTAAAAGCCATGGAACTTGGTCAGCCTCTAAAAGTACCGCTTGTTGTTGATATTAATTACGGATCTTCCTGGAAAGAGGGGGGGTAAATATATATTGGCTGGTTGAACAGCCTTCAAATTTGTGCAGTATTATATTATTTGCAATATTCTTAAACTTTTGCAATCAATTCCGAACCGGCTTCAAGGGCTTTTAAGTTTAGTGGCAATAAATCTCTTTTTTTGTTTCCCAAAACCTTTTCTATTCCGAGTTTAAGTGCATCTTTTGAAACGAAGTCAATAACAGAAGATAAAACTCCGAGGGAAACAACATTTGTAACTTTGCTTGTGCCAAGCTCATTTGCAATTTTGCCCATAGGTGCAAATACATAGTGGATATCGTTTCTGGGTCTGCTTTCAGCAACGAGCGTTGAGTTAGCAATTATTGTTCCGCCTGATTTTATATTGTTTATAAATCTGTCGAAGGACTGTTGATTGAGTACAAGTGCATAATCACATTCAGACTTGTGGACAGAACTTACTTCTGTATCAGAAACAACAACTTCACAGTTGACTGTTCCGCCTCTCATTTCTGCTCCGTAACAAGGATACCAGGTAACATTTTTGTCATCAAGCATAAATGAATTTGCAAGTATTGTACCTGCCAAAAGTATTCCCTGTCCGCCAAAACCTGCTAATATAAAGTTTTTTTCCATTTCTTGTCCTTCTATTTCAAACCGTATTCTTTTATATAATCACTGTAATTTTTAATAGGTTTGATTTTTACTGTATTTTTCTTATTATTAATATTTTTATTAATAACTTGTTTTATATCTTTTGCAATCGGAGTAATTTTCAAATTTACCTCCTAATTTTCTGATAAATCTTTAAAAATTCCGAGAGGGAATGTTTTAACCATATCGTTTCTGACTCTTTCGTGCGCCTGTTCAGGGGTCAATTTCCAGTTTGTAGGACACGTAGAAAGTATCTCAACAAACCCCAGACCGATACCGTCAAGCTGAACCTGAAAAGCTTTTTTAATAGCTTTTTTTGCTTCGCTTATATGTTGGATTGAATCCAGTGCAACACGAGCAGAATAAGCACAACCGTCTGCAAGTGCAAGCTGTTCTGCCATTCTTGCCGGATATCCGTAGTATTCTCTGTTTCTTCCCATAGGAGAAGTTGTTGTAATTTGTCCCATCATTGTTGTAGGACCATGCTGACCGCCTGTCATACCGTAAGTTGTATTATTAAGCATTAAAGCCGTAACTCTTTCACCCCGGAATGCCGCATGCATTGATTCAGCAAGCCCTATTGATGCAAAATCTCCGTCTCCCTGATAAGTGAAAACAACTTTATCAGGACATGCTCTTTTTACACCGGTTGCTTCTGCTAATGCTCTTCCGTGCGGAGCTTCAATACAGTCTACATTAATAAAGTCATATAAAAATACCGAACAGCCGATAGAAGTTGCACAGATAGATTTGTCCTGTATTCCCAGCTCATCAAGAACTTCACACAGTATTCTTATTGCTATGCCGTGGTCACATCCCGGACAAAAAGTATATTTAAAATCTTTTTTCATAGATTTTGGTATGCTAAATACTTGCTGCATAGTTTTTCTCCATAATTTTTTCGACAGCGGAAACAATTTCTTCGACTTTAAGCCATTCTCCTACGGGTCTGTTGATAAGTTTAACATCAGACTTTCCGTTTATTGCATATTTAACATCTTTAACCATTTGCCCCATGTTCATTTCAACAACAGCAAAATCTTTGCCTTCTGAGGCAAGCTCAAATATTCTTTCGTGCGGGAACGGATTAAGCGTAATTGGTCTGAAGCAACCGGCTTTAATGCCTTTTTCTCTAAGTACTTTCATAGCCGCTTTAATATTTCTCGTCATAGAGCCGAATGCAGTCAGTATAATATCTGCGTCTTTTGTTTCAAACTCTTCCCAAGCTGTTTCGTTTTTGGTAATTAAATCAAACTTCTTAAATAATCTTTCTATTCGTTCAATTTGTTTACTTTCGACCGGTCCGAGAGAATAAATTGCTCTTGCATCTCTGCCTTTTGCACCTGTCAATGCCCATGATGAGTTATCAATTTCCGGGTACGGGTATTTACCAAAGCAAGCCGGCTCCATCATTTGTCCCAAAAGTCCGTCAGCTAATAATATAACAGGATTTCTGTATTTGTGAGCCAGATAAAATGCTTTGTAAGTATAATCAATACATTCCTGAACTGTCGATGGTGCTATAACAATTATTTTATAATCACCGTTGCCTCCGCCGTAAACAGACTGATTGTAATCTCCCTGAGCGGGGTAAATATAACCTAATCCCGGGCCTGCACGCATAACGTTTACCAGAACTACAGGTAATTCATCACCACAGGCGTAAGAAAGAGCTTCCTGCATTAATGCAACTGCACAAGACGAAGATGATGTCATTGCTTTAACACCTGTTGAAACAGCTCCTATTACCATATTTATTGCTGCAAGTTCGCTTTCTGCGCAAACATAACCTCTTCCGAGTTCCTGCATTTTCCCGCTTAAATATTCACCTATTTCTGTCTGAGGTGTAATAGGATATCCGAAATAACACTGACAACCTGCGTTTATTGCAGCCTGTGCTATTGCATAATTTCCTTTTATTAAAACTTTTTCATTATTCATTCTGTATATTATCCTTTGTGAAAATTGTTATAAGTATTTAACAGGCTAAAATAGATTTACCCTATCGCCAGACCTCTGTTATTGCCATATCGGGACAACGTTTAGCACACATTGCACACCCTATACACTCTCCTTTTGGGTCGCTAAACTCTACCATGTAGTCTCCGAGTCTGTTAGTTTTGTCACTTTTCTTAATCAATTTTTTCGGACAAGTATTTGTACAAATGTAACAAGATTTGCACCTGTTGTTATCTATTATAATTTTCCCCATGTCGGCTCCTATATATAAAAGTATAGCAAAAATAATATTTTTAGACTGATATTATTAAGTTTTGTAACAAATTTGTAAAGATGTGTTAGTAAATTTAATTTTTGTGGAATTGAGCAACTGTAGGATATGCAGGGAAGCCTATAAAAAATAAAAATGCAGTCCGAAAGGAGTTAAAAATGGCAATTACTGTAAACACGAATGTTTCTTCAATGATAGTACAGAGGAATTTGTCGCAGTCAACGACAGCATTAAACAATGCCATTGAGAGGATGACAACAGGTTACAAGATTAACCGTGCAGCAGATAACGCAGCAGGTTATTCAATCGCAAGGAATTGGGAAACACAGTTAAGCTCGTTAGATGTAGCAGCTGACAATGCGGCAACGGCAGCAGATATGTTGGCAACATTAGAAGACAATTATGCTTTAATATCATCTCACGTACAACGTGTAAGAGACTTAACAGAACAGGCAGCAAACGGTACTTATGGTGACCAGTCAAAGAAAGCAATTGAATCGGAAATTCAGGCAAGACTTGATGAAATTGACCGTATCGCAGCAAACTGTGAATTTAACGGTATTGAACTTATGAAGGGCGGTACAACAGCAGGAACTCCGGGTGCAGCAGGTATTGATATTCAGGTAGGTATCGACAGTTCTTCAACTAAGAGCCGAATTCACCTTGACAGTTCATTATTCTCAAACGGTAAAGTTGCAGGTCTGTTTACAAACAGCACAAACTTAGCTAAAAAATGTGCAGGCTTGGTTGAAGGTACAGGAAATACTGCACAGGAACAATTAGATGAAATTGATAACGTTATAACAAAAATTTCAGAACGTATAACTACCTTAGGTGCTGCTCAAAACAGAATTGATTCGGCTATTGAGTCACTTGGTGTTCAGTCTGAAAATATTACTTCATCATTATCAACATTACGTGATGCTGATGTAGCAACAGAATCATCAAACTACATTAAAGCTCAGATATTGCAGCAGGCATCTGCAACATTACTTGCAACTGCTAACCAGTCACCAAGTATTGCACTGAACTTATTGTAACGAAGGAATATCGGACAGGGGTTTAAGAAATAACCCTTGTCCGTTTTGTAACGGTTTTTATTAAAAATATCAAGGATTGATAAAAAATGCAGCTTCTATTTTTAGCAAGAATGCAATTGTTACCACGCGGTGAACCATAATCACGAAGAATGTAACGAATTGTAACAAAATTAAAAGTATTTGTTATACCCGGTTAGTTTTGTGGAACTAACAAATTGTAAACGGTATGCAAGGATCGCATATCACAAGGATGTAACGCCAGAAAGGAGTATCACATGGCAATCACTATTAACACAAATTTACAATCACTTATTGTTCAATCAAACTTGACAAAAGCAACAAGCTCTTTGAACTTAGCAATTGAAAGAATGACAACAGGTTACAAAATTAACCACGCTTCTGATAACGCAGCTGGTTATTCAATTGCAAGAAACTGGGAAGCACAATTAGGGTCATTGGATGTAGCAGCAGACAACGCTGCAACCGGTGCAGATATGTTATCAACACTTGAAGATCACTATGCATTAATATCTACTCACATTCAACGTGTAAGAGACTTGACAGAACAGGCAGCAAACGGTACTTACGGTACTCAGTCACTTCAGGCTGTTAAATCTGAAATCAAAGCAAGACTTCAGGAAGTTGACAGAATAGCAGCAAACTGCGAATTCAGCGGTCAGTATATGATGAACGGTTCTATGGAAGATATTGCAATTCAGGTTGGTATCGACGGAAATGCAGCAAAATCTCAGATTACTCTTTCTGATAACTTGTTTGCAAAAGGTGATATCACATCTTTATTCAAAATTAACTCTAAAACCGTTAACGGTGAAACAATCGCAGCATATGACCTTACATCAACTGTTACTGACAAAGGTTCATTTGAATCTCTTGAAGAAGCAAGACGTGACAGATTGGCTCAGGATTGTGCAGGTTTAACTGACGGTAAAGCAGCAGCTTCAATGCTGACTTACATAGATGATGTAATTAACAAAATCTCTGACAGAGTAACAACCTTGGGTGCTGCTCAGAACAGAATTGAATCAGCTATTACATCTATCGGTGTTCAGTCTGAAAACATCATGTCTTCTCTTTCTACATTAAGAGATGCTGATGTTGCTGAAGAATCTTCAAACTACATCAAGGCACAGATTCTTCAACAGGCATCTGCAACATTACTTGCAACAGCAAACCAAACTCCAAGTATTGCATTAAACTTACTGTAATCTGTAAGGTATTTTGTTTAATTTTCCTGAAAATGAGCAAATGTATTGATTATTTAATCTTATATATTTGCTCATTGAAAGGGGAGTTGCAAAGTATTTGTCAATCTTAATCAATGAATAATCCATGTAGAAGTTAAATGGCCGAAAGGATAAAAAAGATGGCAATTACAATTAATACAAACGTCTCATCAATGATAGTTCAGCGAAACCTGTCTAAGTCAACACATGACTTAAACAGCGCAATTGAAAGAATGACAACCGGTTATAAAATTAACCGTGCATCGGATAACGCAGCAGGCTATTCAATTGCAAGAAACTGGGAAACTCAGCTAAGTTCTCTGGATATAGCAGCTGATAACGCAGCAACCGGTGCTGATATGCTATCTACTCTTGAAGACAATTATGCATTGATATCTTCACACGTACAACGTGTAAGAGATTTGACAGAACAGGCAGCAAACGGTACTTACGGTGAACAATCACTCAAAGCAATCGAATCTGAAATTAAGGCAAGACTTGATGAAATTAACCGTATAGCAGCAAACTGTGAATTCAGCGGAATACAAATGATGGATGGTTCAAATACATCTTCCAGATCTATTCAGGTTGGTATTGACAGTAACTCTGCAAAAAGTCAGATTATTCTCGATTCTTCACTTTTTGCCAGCGGAAAAGTTGATTCATTGTTTAGTGTTGATACATCAGATAATACGGCAGATTATAATCCGAGTTCATCCGGAATAGCTTCCGGTGATGCATCGGATCCGCTAAAAGTTTTAGACAAGAAAACTGCAAACTTAGCGGCTGACTGCGCAGGTACAAGCACTTATAACAATCATAAAACTTCAACTTATATGTTGGGCGTTATAGATGAGGTTATTAATACAATTTCAAAACGTATTACCACCTTAGGTGCCGCTCAGAACAGAATAGAATCAGCAGTAGAATCAATAGGTGTGCAGTCTGAGAACATAGCATCATCGCTATCAACTTTACGTGATGCAGATGTAGCAACTGAATCTTCAAACTACATTAAGGCTCAGATTCTGCAACAGGCATCAGCAACATTACTTGCAACTGCTAACCAGTCTCCAAGTATTGCTCTGAACCTGATATAGCCGAAAATGTAAATTTGAATGTGCAAGAAACGACAATCCGGTACACTCAAAAATATACATTTACTAATTACAAGCAAGGAATAAATCCCTTGCTTTTTTTTACTTGTCAATATTAAAAAAAAATGATAAAATTTTATCAAATGTAAGGGTTATGTGTGTATGGAATTATCTAACGAAGATAAAGTGACAAGTTTGCTTAGTAATAAGGAAATCTTGAAAAAACAAGATATTACTTATGTATCAAATGTTAACGATATGAACTCTTTTCGTGAGTATGACCTTTCGCTTTACATTAAAACACACAAGGCAAAACCGTTAAAAGGAAGATTTGAAAGTAAATATCTTTTTGTTAAGTGATATCGCCTGAATATTATTCTTTGTCCCAGTCGTTTTCTTCTTCATCAAGGTCATAAACTATGCGTTTGAGCATATCATCATCTAAATCAGCTGTTTCTGTATAGTCTACATTTTCATAGTCGGTTTCGTCTTTAGCGTTGCCTTTTACGTAATCAATTTTTTCGTATCCGTCTTTTTTCTGAGTTGAAACAACTGTTTGGTCGCCCTTCTGTACAAGCTCTTTACCTTCTACGACAAAGTTAATTCCATTCTTGTTAACGTACAGGTTTTTATATTTATCGCAGTGGTGTTTAGTGCTTATACATTTTACGTTGTAAGTTTTATTATCGATTTTTGTTATTTTATATCTCAGTTTAAATTTGCTGTCATTACTTTATTTTTGGATTTATAT
>ONVC01000002.1 GCA_900321205.1 uncultured Acinetobacter sp.
ATCTGAATACAGAAAATATCAACTATGTGAAAATTACTTATAAAGATAACAGCGACTTTGCACATTGTATAAAAGCCGCAATAAGGCTTATAAGTGAGCATGAATTGCTTGCCTGCACCAAAATTGAAGAAAAATTAGATGTGAAGATTCCTCAGGAGGTTTCTCTCGGAATTGCCTGCGAAAACGGTCTATATAAAACCTCAACAACTCTGAAAAAACTTGAAGAAGAACCGCCGTATTTGCTTTTTTCAATGAATAAACCCGCTGAAATGGAATACCAGCAAAAGAGAGAATATTTCAGGGTTAAACTGAGAGAAAATATAAGCATAATTTATCAATCAGAAGAACAGGAAAAAAAGTATTCGGCTGTAACGTATGATATTTCCGCCAACGGTGTCAGGGTTGAACTTGATAAGAATATGTCTTTTCCTTCAGATGTAAAGCTTTTATTGTTTTTACCCCAAAAAACAATTGAGGTTTCTGCGCATTACATAAGAAGTGATGAAGAAGACCAAATAATAAAAGCTTCTTTCCGGTTTGATGATATACCTCAATCCGATTTGGATTACATATCCCAGATATGCTTCCGCAAGCAGCTTGAAGAACGCAGAAAAAACCTAATGTAAAGTTTTGTAACAAAAGTTTCTGAAAAAAGCAAATTCCCAAAACAAAATGTTTTTCATGAATTAGAAGTGTTAAAAACTCGTTTGGAGGTTTGTATGGTAACAGGTGTATCATTCCGCGGCGGAGAAACGACAGGAAGCGTCGCAGACAGAAAAATTGAAACTGCAAAGCAGGAAACAACCGGCGGAGTAGGTGCAAGAAAGAATCAGGATTCAATCTTTACGGTTGATAATGAACCAAAACAGGATACGGTTTGTTTCAGAGGTGCTTATGAAGAACCTAAAAAAGAAACATCAACTACAAAGGTTGTGCTGGGGACATTAGCTACGGCCGCAACGGTTGTCGGTTTGTTAGGTCTGGCTCATAAATATGATGTCGTAGGTAAAATTTCAAATGAAAAAGTGCAGAAGTTCCTGCGTCATACAGATACTGTAACAGAAAATTGTTACAAAGCTTGTCAATGGGTTAAAAATAACAGTTATGACAAGATAGTTGACTTCTTTAAAAACAAAAAATAAGATGAAATATAATAGCATTCGTAGGCGGTTTTTGGTAACACCAAAAACCGCCTCATTATTTTATTAATTATTTATCAGCTTATATTTTATCAAAGCCTGTGTATTTTCTTAATACTTCAGGAATGATAATTGAGCCGTCTTCCTGCTGGAAGTTTTCAACTATTGCGGCAAAAGTTCTTCCTACTGCAAGTCCAGAACCGTTAAGAGTGTGTACAAATCTGATTTTGCCTTCTTTGTCACGGTATCTGATATTTGCTCTTCTTGCCTGGTAGTCACCGAAGTTTGAACAGCTTGAAATCTCTTTATAAGTGTTATACGAAGGTAACCAAACTTCTAAATCGAAACACTTATTAGCACTGAAACCTATGTCAGCTGTACAAAGCGCAACCCTTCTGTAAGGAAGTCCCAAAAGCTCAAGACATCTTTCAGCATTTTGAGTAAGTTTTTCGTGTTCTTCTTTACTTGTTTCGGGTGTTGTAAGTTTTACCATCTCAACTTTGTTAAACTGGTGAACTCTGATTAATCCTCTTGTGTCTTTTCCGGCAGAGCCTGCTTCACGTCTGAAACAAGGAGTGTAAGCCGTCATATATTTTGGCAAATCATCTTCGCTTAGTATTTCACCTGAATAAATATTTGTAACAGGTACTTCAGCTGTCGGAATGAGGTACAAGTCTTCATCAACACATTTGTACATATCTTCTGCAAATTTTGGTAACTGACCTGTACCTGTCATAGTTGCTGCATTTGCCATAAACGGAGGTAATATTTCCTCATATCCGTGTTCTTCCGTATGTAAGTCAAGGAAGAACTGAATAATAGCTCTTTCAAGTCTTGCGCCTTTGCCTCTGTATAATGTAAATCTTGACTGAGAAAGCTTAACACCACGTTCAAAGTCAACAATATTATGTTTTTCACATAAATCCCAGTGTGCAAGTGGTTCAAATCCAAACTTTGTAGGTTCGCCCCAGGTTTTTATTGTCGGGTTATCATCTTCTGACTGACCGATAGGTGTTGTTTCGTCAGGAATATTAGGAATATGGAGAAGTAAATCTCTCTGAGCATTGTCTAATTCGACCTGTTTTTCTTCCAGCGCCTTGATTTCATCGCCTAGTGCTCTTATTTCTTCCTGTAAGGCATCGGTGTTTTCACCGTTCTTTTTCATCATACCGATTTTTTGAGATTCATTTTTACGTTTGGCACGAAGTTCATCAGCCTGTGTCTGAATCTTTCTTCTTTCGGCATCAATTTCTATAACTTTGTCTATTGATAAATCGGGGTTTCTTCTTTTTAAAAGTTCATTAATCTTTTCAGGATTTTCCCTAATTAATTTAATGTCTAGCATAATTATCCCTCTGTTTCTCTTCGTTTATAAAACTCTTCAATAAATCCTGTGTTAAATTTTCCGCTTTTGAAAACTTCGTCTTCTATGATTTCCTGATGGAACGGGATGGTTGTTTTAACACCTGTTATAACATATTCTTTAAGTGCCTGATACATTCTGCGTCTTGCCTGTTTTCTGTTTTCACCCCAGCAGATAAGTTTTCCGAGCATAGAATCGTAATATGGCGGTATTGAATATCCCGGATAAACGTGAGAGTCCACTCTTATTCCGAATCCTCCCGGAGCAAAATAGCCGTCAACAGTTCCGGGACATGGCATAAAATCGTGTTCAGGGTCTTCTGCGTTTATACGGCATTCGATTGCATGCCCTCTGAGTTTTACGTCCTCCTGTGTATAACCGAGTTTTTCGCCTGACGCAACGAGGATTTGTTCACGAACAATATCAACCTGAGAAATCATCTCAGTAACACAGTGTTCAACCTGAACTCTTGTGTTCATTTCCATGAAATACCATTTCCCGTCGTGGTCAAGAAGGAACTCACATGTTCCTGCTCCTTCATAATTTATGGCTTTAGCTGCTCTAACAGCTGCAGCGCCCATTTCTTTACGTGTTTCTTCATCAATAGCCGGAGAAGGAGCTTCTTCCAGCAATTTCTGGTGACGTCTCTGGATTGAACAGTCACGTTCGCCCAAGTGTATAACATTACCAAAAGAGTCCCCTAAGATTTGAACTTCGATGTGTCTCGGGTTTTCAAGGAATTTTTCAGCATAAACATCCGGGTTTCCGAAGAAGTTTTCTGCTTCCTGACGGCAGAGGTTGAAGTTTGATTCCATCTCTTCATCACTTCTTACAACTCTCATACCTTTTCCGCCGCCGCCTGCTGTTGCTTTAAGTATTATCGGATAACCGACTTTGTGAGCAAAATCTATAACTTCCTGAGGAGTTTTTACAATACCTGTTCCCGGTGTTACGGGAACATTATTGTCAATCATAGTCTTACGGGCAGTTGCTTTGTCACCCATTTTTCTCATTGCAGCAGCAGTAGGTCCGATAAACTTGATATTGTACATTTCACAAATTTCGGCAAACTCTGCCCTTTCGGATAAGAATCCGTACCCCGGGTGGATTGCATCACAGCCGGTCATTAAAGCTGTTGATATGATAGTAGGTATATTGAGATAACTCTGACTGCTCGGTGCAGGTCCTATGCAAAATGCATCTGTTGCTAATCTTACGTGCAGTGATTCTGCATCGGCCTGAGAATAAATTGCAACTGTCGGAATCCCAAGTTCACGACAAGCACGAATTACCCTTACTGCTATCTCTCCCCTGTTTGCTATTAATACTCGTTTAAACATTTTCTTAAATTATCCCTTTGTAATATAAATAAAATCCGTAAGCCGTGAATAGTGAGTCGTGAATCGATATATAAATCCGATTCACGATTTACGAATCACGATTCACGTTACTCAACATACATTAAAACTTGTCCGAACTCAACGGGGTCGCCGTTTTTAACGCAAATTTTAACAATTTTGCCGGCCTGTTCAGACTTAATTTCATTCATAAGTTTCATTGCTTCAATAATACAAACAACGTCACCTACTGCAACTTCCGAACCGATTTCAACAAATGGTGCCGCATCAGGAGCAGAAGCCGAATAGAAGGTGCCTACCATAGGAGAAGTAATTGCTTTTCCCTGAACTTCTGGTTCGGCATTTTCTTCTGTTTTTTGTGCGACAGGCTGCGCAGTCTGTGCTGAAGGAACTGATGCAACTGGTGCAGGAGTACCCACAACTACTTCAGGCAAATCTTTTCTTATTGTGATTGCCTGGTCGCCATCTTCTAATGAGATTTCTGTCAGACCGTTATTTGTAATAATATTTGCTAATTTTTCTATGTATTCCGGTTTTAAATCCATTTTATTCACCTATATCTAACTAACATCTGTCTAAATATTCATTTGTTCTGGTATCGACTCTGATTACATCACCGTTTGAAACAAAGAACGGAACGTTAACAACTGCACCTGTTTCAAGAGTTGCAGGTTTAGTACCGCCCTGAGCTGTATTACCCTTTTCTGCCGGAGGTGTATCGATAACTTCGAGCTCAACGTGAGCAGGAATATCAACACCGATAATTCTTGTATCGTGTTTAAGAATTTGAACAATCATATTTTCTTTAAGGTACTTTTTACCGTCACCAACCTGGTCTTCCGTTACCTGGATTTGTTCATAAGTTTCGTTATCCATCATAACGTAGTCAGCACCTTCTTTATATAAATATTGCATTTCTCTGCGGTCAAGCATAGCTTTTGCAACTTTTTCACCTGCTCTGAAAGTTTTTTCAACAACGTTGCCTGATTCTACGTTTTTGAGCTTTGTTCTTACGAAAGCTGCGCCTTTTCCGGGTTTTACGTGAAGGAACTCAACAACTGTCCACAGACCGTTATCTAACTCCAAAGTCAAGCCGTTTTTTAAATCGTTTACTGATATCATAGTAACTCCTTATAAATATAATATTCCGCTATTTTCCTTGATACTAACATAGACAAAGAGCAAGTGCAATAATTTTGTAAAACGCAGAAAACCATAATGTAAACTTTTGTTAAGAAAAATTTTTAAAAAAGTCAATTTCAATACGAAAAATAACTTCATGTATGTAAGGGAATAATAAGGTTAATTGAAAGGCAGGTATTTTATGACTTTATCACCACAGTACAATATTGGTGCTATTGGCGGATATACACCTACTGACTGGAATGCAATTATGTCTAATCCATACTTTTTGATGGCAGCTAACAGTCCGAATGTTAATTTTAAGGCTAGGACCGAATCTGCATCAAGTGCAGGAGCAACACAAAATACCAATGCTGCAACGGAAAATACACAAAATACAGTTCAGCAATCAGTAGTTTCGCAGTCTGACGCAGCGCAGGAAGGTGTTTCTCTCGGGCAGACTGCACTTGCTCTTACAATGCTGGGTGCAGGTGCATACGCATTAATTAAGGGACATAAGAGCGGTTATCTTGAAAAAGCCTGGAAAAAATTAACCGGAAAATCCGGAAATAAAGCAGCAGAAACTGTTTTAAATCAAATGACTGCCGTTAAAAACGGAAATGGTGAAATCAAAATTCTGGTTCCGAATAAAACAACAATGTTCGCCGGTAAAAAGATACAGCCTGCCGTAAACGAGTATGGTATTCAACAGGCAGTATCCGAGTCGAGACAGGCATTTAATCCTGAAATATCTGCTGTTAAAAGTTTTCGCATCACAACTCCCGAAGACAGTTATACAGTTTTCATAAAAGACGGTGAAGTTACAAAAGTTGTAAGTGCTTTGATGAAAAAAGACGAAGATGTTTTAGCACGTCTTACAAATGCAGGAGCTGAAACAACCGATGCAAAAACTCTGGAAAGATTTAAAAAGATAGCAGAGGAACTTGCAAAAGATACAAAGGAAGCTGATAAATCAGTGCTTAACGGTGTTACAAATATCAGATATTCTAACAAATACGGTGATGACACGCTCAATATGGTTATGAAAAAATACGGTGAAACACCGAAATTACAGTCGGTTAAAACTCTTGAACAGTTTGACAAAACCTCTGATGCGGTAAAAGCATACGTTCCTTCCGGTTCGGAAGAAATTTTTACCGGAGAACTTATTAATCAGACAGGCAATTGGTTTACCAAAAAAGGTGTCCTTGCAGACGGCATAGGTGTCAAAAGGTGTGATGAAGAAATCGTAAGAGGTACGAGATGCTTTTTTGAAGGTGATAAGCTCGTTAAGATAGTACAAGGCGGGAACACGTACGAAGAAGGTTCTTTTGGATTTATAGATTTTGTTAAAAATAATGAAAAGGCAATTGAACAGTTTAAAAAGGATGTGTTTGTTGATAAAATTGCCGCAAAAATACCTGTCGGTTCAATTATCGGAACGGTATAATTAAAATTGATTACTACTATTTTGTTTTGTATAAAATTGCCCCTTATAAAAGGGGCTTTTTATTTGGTATAATAATTTTATGAAAAAGTTTTTGGAATCTCTGTTAGATCTCATTTACAGAAAGAAATGTTATTTCTGCGGAAAATCAAAAAATTCTCTAAAAATGTGTCCGGAATGTTTTGAAGAGTTGTGTTTTTCGGATATTAACGCAAACAGAGTTATTGACGGAGTAAATGTCTATGTTTGCGGAATGTATGAAAAGAATCTGCAAAAACTTATAAGAGGGTTAAAGTATCATAAACAAAGAGAGCTGGCTTTTTATCTTGCAAAATTTATGTATGAATATTTTAAAAAACTGGGCATAGAGGGAAAATATCAGGTTGTGCCAGTTCCTTTACATAAAAACAGGATAAAAAAGAGAAAGTACAATCATATGGAGCTTGTTGCGGAAGAATTTTGCAGACTTTCGGGTTTCACACCAAATTTTGAGCTTATAAAACGAATAAAAGATACAAGACCTCAATACAAATTGTCGCGTAAAGAAAGAATGAAAAATCTTGAACAAGCATTTGAGGCAGATAAGACAAAAAGTCTGTCGATTCCCGTATTGCTTATAGATGATATTTGTACGACAGGTTCTACGTTTGAAGAGATGATTAAGGAGCTGAAAAAAGAAGGAATCGCGGATATAATTTGTCTTGCTTCTTCAAATCCGTAGAAACTTATACTGGATTTACAGCCGTTTATTTAGTAAAATAATTATACATTATCAGGAGCGAGCATATGCAAGGATTAAACAAAGATAACGTTGAAGCATTGATAAAAGCCGGTTTTGAACGTCATCAGAACGAGGAGTTGGAAGATGCGGAAAATTTATACAAAGAAGCCTTAAAACTGGACTATAATAATGCGGAAGCGTACAACCTTATGGGTGTTTTGAAACTCCAGAAGTCTGAACCGGAGCTTGCTGTAGATTATATTTTAAAAGCAATAAGCATAGAACCTGCTGATTATTTTTATGAAACCCTGTTTCAGGCTTATATAAGATGCGGAGATTATCAGGGGATTATTTCTAACGAAGAGGTCGTAAAAAATCTATTCCCAAAAAACTTTGAACTTCTTTTTGACCTTGCACTTGCATTTAAAACGGAGCACAGAAATAAAGAGGCTTTAAAATATTATGAAAAGGCTCTTCATATAAATCCTATGTCTTATGAAGGTTGGTCAAACGTTGCAAATATTTATAGCATGGATGGAAGAACTTCGGATGCAATTTCCGCAATGGAAATCTGTTACAATTTAAGACCAAATGATGATGATACAGCGTTTTTCCTCTCAAAAGATTATTTTAAAGCTAAACAGTACGAAAAAGGATTTCCCCTGTTTGAAAGGAGAAGCTCAAAAAAAATAGCATTTATTTCTCAAAATAAAACGCTTCCGAATAAAGTGAGAGAAGATAACTTCTGGAAAGGTGAAAATATAAAGAATAAGAACATTCTTGTTTATTATGAAGCAGGATACGGTGACGCAATTATGTATGCAAGATACCTACCTCTTTTAAAGAAAAAATGTAAAAAGCTTATATATATGTGTCACAGAGAACTGGAACCTTTGTATAAAATTAACAAACATCTTGGTATAGATGAGCTAATTTATTCTTTTATTCACGATAAAGAACTTGATGTTGATGTTCACGCTTCCTTATTAAGTTTACCTTATTTATTGGGCTTAAAAGGTGATGACATTTTTGCATACAGAGAAGGTTATATTGTCCCGGATATGGATATGGCAGAAGAATACCGCCAAAAATACTTTGATACGGAAAAAATAAAAATCGGTATAAAATGGAGAGGAAATACAACTTTTGATAAAGACAGAGTAATCCCTGTTGAACTGTTTAATCAATTAACGCATGTTGAAAATACTCAATTTTATTCATTCCAGACTTTTGAAGGAGCGGAAGATATCAAAAAACTTGATAATGTAGTTGATGTCGGAAAAGACCTTATAGATTTTTCTCAGACTGCTGCCGCTCTCAGGAATTTAGATTTGGTAATCTGTAATGATACATCACTGGCTCACCTTGCAGGTGCAATGAAAATCCCTTGCTGGATAATGCTTCCTTATGATACTGACTGGCGATGGGGAACGGATATGAACAATTGCAGCTGGTATGAAAGTGTGAAATTGTTCCGCCAGCAGTCAATAGGTAACTGGCAGAGTGTTTTTGACCGGATACTTGAAGAAATGCAGCCTTAAATCCTCAATAAAATATTCAATTTCTTAAATAATTGTTATCTCTTTTTGTTCAATGTATAATAGTATTGAACAGGAGCTTTGGTGATGTTTGAAGATTTTAATGAAGTTATATGTTTGGGTATGGGCGGTTCATATTCGGAAATGGCAAAAGATAAATTGTTTAAAGCGTACAATTTATTTATGTACCAGCGTTCTTTGAACAGCATAAAAGAATGTATCGATTATGTTGATGAAAACTCAAATGCGATAGCGGTTCTTCCCGTTGAAACAACATATAAAGGAATAATCCGTGAAACGGTTGATAATTTAATAACGACAAAAAATCAAAATATCCAGATTCTCGGAGAAACAATAGTTCCCGTAAACGATTGTATTTTATCAAAAACTACTGAGTTTTACAGTGTTACCGGTTTGATAGCAAACCCAAATGCTCTTGCAAAATGTAAGAAATTTATAAAAGAAGAAATGCCGAGACAGCTTAACGTTATAATGGCAGAAAGCATGGATGATTCTGCAAGGATGCTGAATAATTATAATTTAACTTATTCGATAATAGGTACTCCAAAGACAGCGGAAATATATAATCTTAATATCTTAAAAGAGCATATTGAAGATTTTAAGATAAATAACAGAAGGTTTGTTGTAATAGGTGACGCTAATACAAAACCTACCGGGCACGATAAGACAAGTATAGTCCTGTTTTTAGATGACCATCAGGGCGCACTTCTTGATATAGCCCAAGTGTTTGTAAAATACCATGTTAACATTACCCAGATTAGCTCTAAAATGGTTAGCGGTGCAGATAAAGAGCAGGCTGTGTTTATTGATTTTGACGGACATAAAGAAGATGAAATAATTAAAAATCTGATAAACGATTTAACACCCCATTCAAAGGGTATGAGAATAATAGGTTCTTATGCTGCTTATTAGACATTTATTTTTGTGATATGATGTCGCATAGATAAATACGGGATAGAAAATGGCTGATGAGAATAAAGATTACAAGAATATAAATCCATGGCTTGCGTGCCTGCCTACAATGACGGCTGCATTTATGTTTGTACTTGATGCAACAATTGCAAACGTGGCACTTCCTCATATGGCAGGGAGTTTCTCTGTTTCCAGAGACGAGTCAATGTGGATTTTGACAAGTTATCTTATCGCAAGCGGTATAGTTATCCCTATGGTTGACTGGTTCAGTAAAGTTATGGGAAGAAAAACCTTTTTTATTGCCAGTATTATAATGTTTACCGTAGCATCTTTGCTTTGCGGTATGGCTCAAACAATGGGGCAAATGGTTGCATTTCGTATTTTGCAGGGATTTGGCGGAGGCGGTATCTTACCGATATCTCAGGCTATTTTGCTGGAAAACTTTAAACCCACAGAACGCGGAAAAGCGATGGCAATGTTTGGTATGATTATAGTCCTTGCCCCTATTTTAGGTCCTGTTATAGGCGGCTGGATTACTGACAACTGGACTTGGCCGTATATTTATTACATTAACATTCCTATCGGTATTTTAGCGTGGGTTCTTACGGATATGTTTATTTTTGACCCTGATTATGCAAAAAAACAGGAAAATGTTAAGTATGATTTTCCGGGATTTTTATTTTTAAGTGCATGGCTGATATCCTTGCAGGTTGTTCTTGATAAAGGAAACAATGCCGATTGGTTCAATGCTCCATGGATTTGCTGGTTGTCACTTTTTTCAGTCATTTCGGCGGTTCTGTTTTTGGTATCTCAACTCAAAAATAAAGACTCTTTGGTAGATTTATCAATATTCCAAGATAAAAATTATCTTGTCGGGACGTTGGTACAAATTGTAATGCAGGCAGTTTTGCTTGCGTCTGTTGCTATTTTACCGCAATTTTTACAGTCTTTGATGGGTTATGATGCATATAAAAGTGGTTTATCAATGATGCCCAGAGGCCTAGGGGCACTAACAGCAACCGTATTGTACGGTTCTTTTGCTAACAAATTTGACGGAAGAATCCTTGTTGCGTTTGGTTTATCCTGTATCGCCACCGGTTGTATGATGCTTGGTAATTTAAACCTTCAAATCTCATCTATGAGTATTATGTTCCCGAACTTTTTATTCGGTTTGGGATTAGGTCTGGCTATGATTCCGATTATTACGTTATCAATGGCAACTTTAAGAAACGACCAGATGACGAATGCAACCGGACTGCAAAACTTGCTTAAAAACATCGGCGGTGCTTTCGGTACATCAATTGTTGCAACGCTTATTACCAGAGGAGCACAAAAACATCAATTTATGCTTATTCAGCATCTTACGGATACAGCTGCAAATTATGTCGAAAGAGTACAGGCATATACGGGCGCTTTTATTACAAACTATGACCCCGTTACTGCAACATATATGGCAAAAGGGGTTATAAACAGACTTCTTCTTCAACAGGCAACTTTATGTGCTTTTATTGATGCCTTCAGAGTGTTTGCAATAGCAGCTGTGGCTATTATACCGCTTCTTTTCCTGCTTGATAATATTAAAAAAGATGAACAGGAACATCAGGCATAATTCTTCAATATTAACCTCCGAAAATTGTTTTTTTCAGCTCGTCCAAAAACTCTTTTTTGTACAAAAAACCAAGATGAGAGCCGCAATTAATACAAGACAGTTTATTGCCTGCCAGTTTTTTTAGCTTTAATATTTGGGTTTGATTTATCAGATAATCGTCAAAAGCTTCATAGATATGATAATTATTACTGCTTACAAGGAAATCCGACAGTGTGTAAAGTGATGCCTTAAATCCGTCATCATTAACCGAAAATCCCAGATATTTTTCCGCATAATCACGAAAACTCATATTGTTAATCATTTTATATAAATCATTTTCATTATTTTTGCTGCCGTTTTCTATTGTATAAATAATATCGGATAATTTCTGGCGCATAACAAATGTCGTGATAAGTTTTGCTTCTTTATCTGTAAACGGAAGTAAATCTGCCTGAAAATTCTTTTCATCCTTTACCCCGTATATCTGCAGGATTTTTGCTGCCGTTAATGCAGTTTTATCCTTAAATTCGGAAAAATCTTTATCAAATTCTTCACCGTTTTTGTCAATTTGCATAAGCGCATATTTTAGTTCTACCGGAGGTGATATTGCTATAAATCGATTTACGGAAAGCGTATTTTGTTTACTTTCTTTTTCTGCAACAAATAGTGTGCCAACAGCACCGAAAGAAGTTCCTACCATTATTTTTTCTTTGGGTTCAATATTGTTATTTTCTTTTAAATAATCAAGAATTTTTGCACTCACAAGCCTTATGTATTCCGAATCCGTATCGGGCATTCCGGGTGCAAACCCGTCAGGCATTGATTTTACGAATTCCCAGTGGAAGTGGCTTCCCTGCATTATAACAGAGTAACCTGCATCGTAAAACATTTTTCCGAAAACGAGTGAATGGTGATTCCCCGCACCTTCCCCGATAGACGGATAGAATATCATCACCGGAGCATTTTTGTCTTTTTGCAAAATATATTTGAATTTATACGGTGCTTTTCCCTCAGTAACGGTTACTGCTGCCGTTTTTATACGTTTTGCAAAACTCCTGTTCCATACTGAAAGCTCGTTCCATAAAGATTTATTAATACTTCTGTCTTCAAAAAGCACAGTTTTCATAGAGTCAATAACCGGTGTCTGGGTTTTATAGTCGCTGATAATAATATCAGGTTTTATTTCCGATTCCGAAGGAAGAATGTCCGGTAAGTCAGACGCACCGCCCGTAATTTGTCCCTGTGTCATAATAGTTTCTCCTTTATCGCTGTTATTTAAGTCTGTTTCGTCATTTATTCCCAAGAGTTCCTGTCTGTCATAATTTGAATTGCGAATATAGTTTTCTATGCCGAAGAGCTTTTTGTGTATATCGTACGGGTCGGCATAGTTTGTTTCTATAAAGTTTGCAAGTGGCTGCATGTAAGATGTTCTGTTTACCATAAGCCCGAATTTTACAATCGAAGTTATCGGGCTTGCTAAATATACAGATGGGTCTAATGCTGCTTCAAGAATTCTGCCGCACAATGAACGTGGTGTGCATGAACTCAGACAAGGCATAACAAGATAAGAACCCGAACCCATTTTGCATTTGCATAAAGCCTGCTCCATATTTTCGTTGGTGGGTTTTATTTTAAAAATTTTATCCGCAGGGTCAAAAAGTCCGCCGAGTCCAAGTGTTGAGTTTGTCAAAAACCTGACTGTTTCTTTTTTTACTCCTTCTCCGTCTTTTTGCATAATGCAGCTGGCAAGTCTTTTGGGGTAATCAATGTTGTTGTAGGCATCACGTATTCTGTTTATGCAGCATTGCGGCAAGATTGATGACCAAATAATGTGTACGGGCTTTGCTATAAATTTGTTTAGCTTTGAGTTCAGATTAAACATTTTTCTGTTGAATTTTTCGTGTTTATCTTCGCCGGTGAACATTTTTGCATAATCAGGATATTTGTCGGATTCTGTTGTTTCGACTGCCTGAATTGTTTCCGGTGTGGTAACGCTTTCTGCTTTAATAGGGCTAAAAGTCAGTAAGAATACAATAAAAAGTAATATAATTTTTCTTATCAAAATATTTCTCCTTTGTTTATAAATTAGACATTAATAAGAAAAATTTTTATTATACACAGGGGTAAATATAAGGTATAATTATTTGTATGGGAATAAAAATATTAATCAGTTATATAGTTGTTTGTGTTACATATTCGCTTTGCAGGCTTCATTTTTTGCTGACTCAAAAAACGGATGAAGAGTTCAATTCCATGCTCAGTGAATTGAAAAATCTTGCTGACGGCGGAAATGTTATTTTTAATCTGGTTCTGCTCCAAATCTTTTTTGCGCCGTTAACAGCTCCGTTCAGTATAATGAAACTTGTTTACAAACAGGTTAAAAAATTGTTTGTAAAAAATTAAACAACCGACTGATGAAATCAAAAGAAATTGTATTTAGATTGGTTATATATCTTAAAACGGAGGTTAAATATGTTTGATTTGTATATTATGGAAACTTGTCCTTATTGTAAGAAAGTTCTTGCATTTGCGGAAGAAAAAGGTATTTCTTTGAATAAAATTGATATAGCAGATAAAGCGAATGAAGATGCTTTGATTAAATTAGGCGGAAAACGTCAGGTGCCATTTCTTGTGGATAAAGAACGAAATATTCAGATGTATGAATCACTTGATATTATTGAATACCTTAAAACGGTTATCTAGTTAAGATTTTGGTGAGCGGATAAAACGACACCTTCAATGTCTGTTTTTATCTCCTCGCCTGTGGTTGAAAACCAAACCAGATATTCAATGTTTCCGGCAGGACCTTTTATTGAGGAATAAGTCAGTCCTTTTATAACGTAACCGAGTTCGTGAATGCAGTTTATAACGTTTTCAATAACCGTTTTATGTGTGTTTTTATCTCTCACTACTCCGCCTTTTTCTACAAGTTCTTTCCCGGCTTCAAACTGTGGTTTTATGAGGCAAATCATTTCGTGCCCGTCTTTTGATAAAAGTGTTTTGAGATTCGGCAGAACCTTTGTAAGTGATATAAACGACAAATCAGAAACCAGCAAATCTGCGACAGGCTCGTTTTCTGAGTAAATATCTTCAAACGAGCATATTTTAAGGTTTGTTTTTTCGATTGTTTTGACTTGTTCTGAACTTCTGATTTTCCAGTCCAGTTGTCCGTAACCTACATCAACAGCGTAAACAAATTTGGCTCCGTTTTGGAGCAGACAGTCTGTAAAACCTCCGGTTGAAGCTCCGGCATCAAAACAAACTCTGTCTTTCGGTGAAAAATTAAATGCATCAAGGGCTTTTTTAAGTTTAAAACCGCCTCTGGAAACATAAGGCATAGTTTTAACCTTAAAGTCGTAATCTTTTGAAGGGTCAATCTGAAAGCCTGCTTTTGTTATGACTTCCGTTCCTATCATTACATTTCCGGCTAAAATTGCAGCAGAGGCTTTGCTTTTATTTTCAAAAAAGCCTAAGTCAACCAAAACTTTATCTAATCTTTCTTTTTTCAAATTCCGAAAAACCTTTCTGTGTTTGTTGTTGTTATATTTACCAATTCTTCATACGGCATTTCTCTGATTTTTGCAACTTCTTCCGCAACATATCTTACGTAAGCAGGTTTGTTTGGCTTACCTCTATATGGTACAGGCGTAAGATATGGTGAATCAGTTTCAAGAACAAGTCTGTCGAATGGAACTTCACGGGCAACATCTTTCATCTTGACTGCATTTTTGAAGGTAACAACGCCGCCTAATGCTATATACCAGCCTTCTCGAACGCATTCTTTCATAAACTCAACACTTCCGGAAAAACAATGAAACAAAACCTTCTCTGCCTTGTTTTCTTTCAGGATATCAAAACAGTCTTTGTGAGCTTCTCTGTCATGAACAACGATGGGTAAATTAAGGTGCTGAGCCATTTTAATTTGTTTTATAAAAACTTCTTTTTGTTTCTCAACAAAAGACTTATCCCAGTAATAATCAAGTCCTATTTCTCCAACAGCAACAATTTTTTTGTTATTTTTAGCAAGAGTTTCCATCTTTTCTTCAAACTCAGGAGTGTATGTTTTTGCTTCCGAAGGGAATAGTCCTACCATACCGAAAATATTTTCGTCAGAGTTTGCAAGTTCAGCAACTTTGTCTTGTGTTGAGATTTCAACAGCAGGGATAATGGCTTTTTTTACTCCGAGCTCGTTCATCTCTTTAAGAACATCCTGAAGGGTTGTTTCGTTTCCTGTTTCTTTATCTATCCCTATTACCATATCAATATGGGCGTGTGTATCTATTAAATAATCTTTCATAGCTAAAATTATATCACGCAAACCGTTATATTGATAATCCGTGCGGAAAATTTTTCTTGATTATTATATTTTTTGATGATAGAAATGAATCAGAGGGAGTCATGAAAGTTAACAATATTCAGTCATATAATACGACATTTGGGGCAAAGCTCAATGTTAACGGGAAGTTTTTTGTGAAGGATGAGTTGGATATATTAACCAAAAAGGCTGACAAAATAGGTTTTGAAAATGACGTTATTGAGCTCAATTATACTAATTACAGAGATAAGAGCATTGAATTTTTTAATGTAAGACAGCCTGATTATTTGAAATCAATATCAAGTACTTTTATTGCAAGGTTTTTGCCAAATGGAGAAGGAAAAGGTACTGAATTATTCAGAGAAAGTGTTTCAGGTGACAGTTACAGAGAGTTTTGGAGAAAAGAAAACGGTGTCGCAAACTGGTATTTGGACAGATTGTTTGAAAAATTTCCCAATAAAAGAATTGGTATAAGTATAATTGAAAACTGATTAATTTTCGGTAAGAAATTTGTATAATTTTTCCAGAACAGCCTGTACGAACATTTCTTTCATTTCAACTCTCGGAATTTCCGGGTGAAAACGTGTTTCAAAAGTTATCGCTTTATCTTTTGTACAAATTGTAGAATACATTAATCCGACAGGTTTTTCGGGGGTTCCGCCGGTGGGACCTGCTATTCCTGTTGTTGATATACAAATATCTGCTCCCGTAAGTTTCATAAGACCGCTTGCCATCTCGTAAGAGCATTCTTCCGATACGGCACCGAAGTTTTCAAGCGTTTCGTTTCTGACACCGAGCATATTGTGTTTTGCTTCGTTTGCATAAGTAACAAGGTTAAGATGAATAAAAGCCGAACTTCCGCTTATATCTGTCAGTCTGGAACTCAAAAGACCGCCTGTACACGATTCTGTAGTCGCTATTTTTAGCTTTTTCCCGATTAATATTTTCGCTATTTCTTCTGCTGTTGTGGTCATTATTAATCCCTGTTTTAATAAGTTGTTCTTGTTAAAATCACTTTGTTGCTCTTGTTGTAAAGTTTATGTTTGTACCAGACGCCTTCAAAATCTCCGTTAGGCTTGTATAAATACTGGCAATCCTTTGATATAAAATATATTGCACTAACTGGAGTTCCGTTGATTCTGTACTGTATCGCATAATAAGGATAATCGGGATAATCTCCGTTTATAAAATCAACATACCTCAGGCTACCCATTGCATCATAATAAAAAGCTGTTGAGGTATCTTCTTTATCCTGAAGGGCATACATGAATGGGTTTGTCATTCTTTTGTAATAAAAAGCGGAAATATTATTGCCCTTGTATTCCTTGTATCCTGCTGATGCTGCAAGGTAATTGTCGATATGATTTTTGTCTTTGAGTTTGTCCTTGAACAGAGTTTTTAAGTCCTGCCGTTTTGTTAAACTTTCTGTAAAAATAATGTCATGGATTTCAGTTATCATAGCTTCTTTTTCAAGAGCTGATTTATTAATCCAGTCGTATTCTATGTTTGCCACATAAACATCATTGTAGTTTGCGGTTGCACAAAGCGGTAACATAAGACATAATGCAATCAGAAATTTTTTAAACATATATTCTCCTTAAAGAAAGTATATCACATTCTGTAAAAAATAGTGTATAATCTGGTAGGAGATAAATATTTTGTACCAAATAATCGGCGAATACCTTGAATATTTAGAACTGGAAAAAGGATTGTCCCAAAATACGCTTGATGCGTACAGGCGTGATTTGGAAAGTTTTTCGGATTCTGCCGGGATTGAGGATATAAACTATGTCGACCGAATGGTGATTAATTCTTATGTCAGAACGCTCAGAGAAAAAAAATATGCGCCGACAAGTATAATAAGAAAAGTTGCGTCACTCAGAGGTTTTTTTAAATGGGTAACGTCTGTCGGAATCTTAGAAAAAAATCCTGCTGCGACTCTTGAACAGCCAAAAGTACCCCAAAGACTTCCTAAAGTCGTTACGGTTAAAGAGATGGAAGACATGCTTCACAACAATCTCACTCCGCTTGAACACGTGATAATGGAACTTCTGTATAGCTGCGGACTTCGGGTTTCTGAACTTGTGAATCTTAAAATTAATGATATTGACCTTGCTTCAAAATATGTCAGATGTTTTGGTAAAGGTTCAAAAGAAAGAATTATTCCGATTGGTGAAACGGCTAAACTAACAGTCAAAGAGTATTTACCTCAAAGAGATTTCCTTATAAAAAAATACAATCTGAATACAAAACGGCTTTTGATTCTTGAAAACGGAAGGCTGATTACAAGGCAGGACATCTATACCTTTATACATTCTCAAGGGAAGCTGATAAACAAAAACATTTCTCCGCATACTCTCAGGCACAGCTTCGCAACACATCTTCTCGAAAACGGGGCGGATTTAAGGATAGTTCAAGAGCTTCTCGGTCACAGTGACGTATCAACAACTCAGCTTTATACACATATAAGTAAAAAAAGACTTAAAGAAGTTTATTTTTCTATTAACAATTCTTAATATTACGTTGTTACAAATTTGCGCGGTATATTGTTTTATGCTAATTTTTATATATAGGTGCAGAAAAGTCTGCCGTAAAGCTGTGAGGGGTTATGAAAAGCACAACACTGAGAAGATCAAATATTACAAAAGAAAAAGTCGCTATGATGGAGGCTCTGAGCCGTTATAACAGAGAACATCAGAATGAAGATTTTTACAGAACTCAAACTAAAAATCGTGAGTTGGATGTTTTACTTCAAAACTTTGGCGTAAGACAGCAGAGATCTGAAAGAGCTCCTCAGGTTTATTTTGTTATCGGGTTAATTGCAGGTGTAATTATCACTTTATTGATTACAACTTTTGTAAGTATTCTGATTAATATATCGACTCCGAAAGAAGACGCTGTACCTAAGGTAAAAGCTCCGGTTGAAGAAAATGCAAAATTCAGATTTATTCCTGCAGATTCATCAAAATCAGCTGTTACTCCTGCCGTAACAAAAGAAGAATATACGGTTAAGGAAGGCGACACATTAGAAAGTATAGTTATAAGATTCTATGGTTCTTTTGACATGGATAAGGTAAATCTTGTTCAGGAAGCTAATAAGATGGCTAACCCGAATGCTTTATCAATCGGTCAAAAACTGGTAATTCCTGTTAATAAATAGGTAAAAAGGTGTAAGGTGTAGTGAAGGGAAAGGATTTGGCATTATTGTCAAATCTTTCTTTATGGTAAAAATGGCAAAAGTTAAATCAAAATATGTATGTCAGAGTTGCGGATATGAAACGGCAGGATATCTGGGAAAGTGTCCCGAGTGCGGAAGCTGGGGCTCTTTTGTTGAAGAAGTGGAAAATGCCGACAAAAAGAGCGTGTCTTTAAATGATATTGTTGATTCGATACCGCCGATGAAGCTTTCGGAAATAAAAATGGGCTCCGAAATCAGATTTTCTACTAATATTTCAGAATTTGACAGAGTGCTCGGAGGCGGAATAGTTCAGGGTTCTCTTGTTCTTATAGCCGGAGACCCGGGAATCGGTAAGTCAACAATACTTTTGCAGACATCCGGAGAACTTTGCAGGCAGGATAAAAAGATTTTGTATATTTCTGCCGAAGAATCAGCAAGTCAGGTTAAACTTCGTGCAGAAAGACTGGGCGTAAAATCAGACAATCTGTACATTTACCCCCAGACAAATCTTGAACTTATAAAAAAACATATTGACGAGTTGAACCCGGATTTAATCGTTGTTGACAGTATTCAGGCAATTTATACATCCCTGATACAGAGTTCTGCCGGAAGCGTTTCGCAAATAAGGGAATGCTGCAACTCTTTAATGCAGGTAGCAAAAACAAAAAATGTCTCAATAATCGTAATCGGTCATGTTACAAAAGAAGGAAATATAGCAGGTCCAAAGGTTCTGGAACACATGGTTGATACGGTTATTCAGTTTGAAGGAGATAAGTATAAATCATACAGGATACTTCGTTCAGTAAAGAACCGTTTCGGAAACACTTCCGAGGTCGGAATATTTGAGATGGGTGCAAACGGTTTAAAAGAAGTAATAAATCCAAGCGAATTGTTTTTAAAAGAATACAGCCAAACTCAGACCCCGGGCAGTACAATAATTGTTACAAGCGAAGGTACAAGACCTCTTTTGGTGGAAATACAGGCTCTTGTCGGTACGACCCCGTATCCTGCTCCCAGAAGGGTTGCAAATGGAGTTGATACGGGAAGAGTCCTCCAAATCCTTGCAGTTCTTGAAAAACGAATAGGGTTAAATCTTTCCAAACACGATGTATATGTTAATGTAATCGGCGGAATGGATGTAGATGAGCCGGCGGCAGATTTGGGAATTGCGCTTGCAATTGTTACCTGTGTTCGAGATGTTGTGTTTGACCAGTCAACTGCTATTGTCGGGGAGCTTGGTTTGTCAGGTGAAGTAAGAGCTGTTAACCATATAGAAAAACGAATAAATGAAGCACAAAAGCTGGGATTTAAACGCATAATAATTCCTGACGCAAATGAAATTCAGGAAAAATTTAACGGGATAGAGATAGTAAAAGTAAAACGAATCCTGGAAGCGATAACTCGCGGAGTTCGTGCAGTTAAGGAATAAAGATTTGATTATTGATTCGCACACGCATTACGGCTTAGGAACTCCCTGGGGGAGTTTTTCTCCGGAACAGGTTTTGGAAATTTTCGGCGACAGTATTGATTATGCAGTCTGTTCTAATCTTGAAGGTATTGAAAGCGTTTATTACAAGAGTGAACTCGACTGTAATCTTGATATGATAAGGGTTGCCAAAAAATACAAAAAGTTTTTGCCGCTTGCTGTTTGTCAGGCTGACAAATCATTGGATAACAAAACGATGCGTTATTTGTTAACGGAGTATCCTCAGTTTATAGGGTTAAAATTTCATCCCGAATGTGAAAAACTTCCTGCTTTGTCACCTAAATATGATAAGTATCTGGAGCTTGCAAGAGAGTTTAAAAAGCCGTGTTTATTCCATTCAGGTAATATAAAATCTAAGTTTTCTTCTCCGGTTCTTATTTATGAAAAAGCTAAACAGTTTTCCGATGTTCCGATAATTTTGGGTCATCTTTCTACCGGGCAGAAAGATACACATATTGAAGCAATAAAAATAATGTTACGTTCAATAGAAGAAGAAAATGCAACGCTGTATTGCGATACTTCATGGATAGATTTGGGAACCGGTGATATGACGGATGTAATTATGTTGATAGAAGCATTGAAAAATACTTCAAAAGGAGATTTTACTAACCGTATTTTGTGGGCATCAGATGCTTTTGTAGGAGAGTTCAATCAATCTAATGAGCTTTACAGAAAAAATCTTGATAATTTTAAAGTCAAAATCGGCTCTTATTTTCAGGATGAAAACCTTGTAAATCGCTTGCTTTACTTCAATGCAAGAGATTTGTTCGGATTATGATTAAATAATCTTAACTTATTCACCATTAATCCTTAATTGTGGTATTATTTTAATATGGGGAGCGATTATAACAGCAGTCAACGAAATATCAAAAATGCGGTATTCCAAAAAAATATTAAGAATACCCTTTTTAAACACAGATTAACCATAATTCAGTTAATCTTTTTGATTGCTATTCTTACTTTTGTTGTGTATTTATTTTGTATTCAGGTTCTTGATACAAGGAAGTTTCGTGTTAAGGCAAAAAATCAGCGCAGGGCAAGTGCTTTTGTAATGCGCGGTGACATTTACGACAGAAATGGAATAAAATTAGCAACCGATACTGTTTATTACGATATTTTTGCGCGTCGTGCCGACTATGTACACGAACCGGAAGAACTGGCTAAAAAGCTTGCCCCTATATTGAAGGTTTCTCAGTATGACCTTACGGAAAAACTCAGAAGAAATACTTCAATGGTTGCATTAAAGAAAAATGTTGACAGACATACAAAAGACCAGATTGCAAAACTCAATTTGAGAGAAATCCCTATGGATAAAAAGAGCATAAGAACTTATCCTCAGGGAACTCTGGCTGCACATGTTCTGGGGTATTACAATTTTGATGCTGATGTTGCGTCAGGGGTAGAACTTACGGCTGCAAATAAACTGGAAAGCGTTGAAAAAACCGCAACATACGAAATGACACCTCAGGGAAAAGTTATTTATAACATTACAACAGACCCTGTTGCCGCAACAAAACCGGTAAAAGGAAAAGATGTTACTCTTACAATTGATGCTGCTGTGCAGCACGTTTGCGAAAAAGAACTTATGAAAGCCATTCAGAAGTTCAATGCGCAAAGGGGTGCCGTAATTGTTATGAATCCGAGAAACGGTGAAATTTTGGCGTATGCGGTTTATCCTTATTTTGATCCGAATAATTTTAAACAGGCAACCAGTTTTCAGATTAAAAACTGGACATTGACAGATGTCTTCCCTCCGGGTTCAACATTTAAAACAATAACCGTTGCTTCTGCGATTGAGCTTGGCAAAATAAACCGTTACTCAAAGATTAATGATACGGGAAAAATTAAAGTAGGCTGGTGGACAATTAAAAACTACGATTATGCACGGCATCCAAATCCGGGTATGATTGATTTGGTATATTTATTTGAGCATTCAAGTAACGTTGCTTCTGTTGTAATTGCGCAGATGATGGGAAGGCATGAGTACTACGATATGCTTAAAAAATTCGGCTTTGGAGAAAAGACGGGCATTGATCTTCCTGCTGAATCAGTAGGCTTGTTGAAAAATCCGAGCAGATGGGATGCATCTGACCATGCAACTATGGGCTACGGATACGGTTCTTCTGTTACTGCGATACAGATGGTTTCTGCAGTATCAGCACTTGCAAATGACGGTGTAAGAGTTACTCCGCACGTAATAAAATATTCACCTGAAGAGGAGGCTGAAAAAATCAAGAAGATTCAGGTTATGACTCCTGAACACGCAAGAGTTGTAACGGATTTGCTGACAGAAAGTATTAACAGAGGTAAATCCCCTATAAAAAATCCAAGCTATAATATTGCTGCAAAAACCGGTACTTCAATTAAACCGAAAGAAAACGGGGCAGGTTATACAAATAAACTTTATACTTCTATTGTAGGGTATATGCCTGCAACTGACCCACAGGTGTTGATTTATGTTATTGTTGACTCGGCACAGGGCGGTGAAATTTGGGGTAATACTGTTGCGGCGCCGATATTTAAGGAAATCTCGGTACAGATAGCGAGAATATTAAATTTGCAGCCTGATAAATTTGAATAATACTAACAAGGAGATAATAATGAGACTAAGAACAATTATCGATAACATTAATTATGTTGATTTAATAGGAATAGAGAGGTTTTATAGTGAAATTGAAGGTATTTCATATAACTCCAAAAAAACACAGCCGGATGACGTATTTATATGTTTGACAGGTGAACATGTTGACGGGCATGAGTATGCAGAAGAGGCTGTATCTAATGGAGCCTGTCTTTGTGTTGTAGAACGAATATTAAATCTGGATATTCCGCAAATCGTTGTATCAAATACACAGGAAGCCTTAGCTCAAATATCTGATATATTTTATTCTTCACCCTCAAAAAAACTTAATCTTATAGGTGTTACAGGTACAAACGGTAAAACTACGGTAACTCACCTGATTCAAAAATTGTTTGAAGCTGAGGATAAAAAATGTGCATTGATAGGAACTTTGGGTAATAAAATGTTTTCAGGTGATGATTATCATGATGCAAAACACACAACTCCACAGGCTCCTGAGCTCCAGAGGTTGTTCTATGATATTGTGGAAAAATCTATTCCGAATGTAGTTATGGAAGTAAGTTCGCATGCGCTTGCCCAGCACAGAGTTGATTTTACGGAGTTTAACGGAGCTGTTTTGACTAACTTAACTCAGGACCACCTGGATTTCCATATTACTATGCAAAACTATTTTAAAGCGAAGGCCAAATTGTTTGAGGATTTGTGTTCTGAGGACTTCGCAGTTATTAATGCTGATGACGAGTATGCTTCAAAATTTTTGCAGGCTATATCCCCGGGTGTTAAAGTTTATACATACGGTATAAACATGCCTGCGGATGTAAGAGCATATAATGTGAAGTTTGACGAATCCGGTGCGTCATTCACCTGTGATATACAAGGCAAAAAATATGACGTAAAACTTGTTATGAACGGAATGTTCTCTGTTTATAACGTGCTTGCGGCTTTGACAGTTGCTTTGGCACAAGGATTTAATATAGAAAATTCAATAAAGACACTGGAAACAATTAAAGGGGTAGCAGGAAGATTTGAGGTTGTTGTTAACAAACCGACTGTAATTGTTGATTATGCGCATACTCCTGATGGTCTGGAAAATGTATTAAAAGCTGCAAGGGAAATTACTCCCGAAGGCGGTAAATTAATATGTGTGTTCGGTTGCGGCGGTGACAGAGACGCTACAAAACGTCCGAAAATGGGAGCAATAGCAGAAGAACTTGCAGATAAAATTATCGTAACAAGCGATAATCCGCGTTCGGAAGACCCTCAGCAGATAATTACGGATATTCTGGCGGGACTAAAAAGAGTTAATGCAGTTGTAGTTGAACCTGACAGAGAACTTGCAATAAAAGAAGCGTTTAAGATTGCAAACGTTAATGATGTGGTTGTGGTTGCAGGAAAAGGGCATGAGGACTATCAAATTCTTGCTGACAAAACCATTCATTTTGATGACAGAGAAAAAGTAAGAGAAATTTTTGAAGGTGTTTAATGAAAACATTACCTGTAATAGAACAGCATTTTCATGGCGCATACGGAGTTGATTTTAATAAGGCTGGGGTTGATGAAATCCTTGAACTTTCTGAAAAACTCCGTGAGATTGGTATTGCAGGATTTTTCCCGACAATTGTTACGGATACTATCGAAAATACAAAAAGACAGATTGGTATAATAAAAAAAGCTGCTGAGAAATGCGAAGGAATTCTCGGGGTACATCTTGAAGGTATTTTTCTTAACCCGAAGAAAAAGGGTATTCATAATACTGCACACTTTTTACCTTTAACGGTAGATAATTACAAAAAGCTGGAAGATGATTTTATTAAAATTGTTACACTTGCTCCGGAACTTGATGAAGGACTAATCTCTTATTTAAAGAATAAAGGAGTAAAAGTTCAGGCAGGACATTGTGTTGGCTGGGCGGAAGGTGATAAAAAACCTGACGGTGTAACTCATATGTACAATGCTATGTCCGGAGTATCCCATAAGGAGAACTCAACGGCTTTATCAGCACTTCTTGATGACAGTGTTTACACAGAGATAATAGCCGACGGAGTTCATGTAAATGACGACGCTTTAAAACTTTTGTTTAAAACAAAGCCGGAAGATAAAATCCTTCTTATAAGTGATGCTCTTCCGATTACTCACAGCAGCCAAAAAAAAATGGTATTTGCAGATTCTGAAATTTTTTATGACGGAAAAGATGCCCGTTCTGCGGCAGGAACGCTTGCCGGAAGCACAAGTTTAATACCTGATATTATAAAAATTTTAGGAAGAAAAGGGTTGTTTAACCCTAAATACATAGAAAATGTTTATACATATCACGATATAGAACCGAAAGGTGAACTTATTTGGGATGAAGATTATAATCTTGTAAAAATAAGCATGTAAAACAAATTAGCTTTACAAAACAGTTGTTTTTTAATACGATAGAATAAAACGAGGTAACTAATGGCAAATAATAAATACAGACGCGTGTTGCTAAAAATTAGCGGAGAAGCTCTGCTTGGCGACCAGCAATTTGGTATAGACCCGAAACCGGTAGAAATGATTGCGGATGAAATTCGTTCAATATATGAACGAGGAGTAGAAATAGCGGTAGTAGTAGGCGGCGGTAATATTTTCCGCGGAATGAAAAACAGCGCAAGATTAGGCATGGACCAGGCGTCAGGCGATTATGTCGGCATGCTTGCAACTGTTATGAATGCAGTTTGCCTTCAGTGTGCATTAAAGAAAATTGAAGTTGAGTGTCGTGTAATGACAGCAATTGCGATGAACCAGATTGCTGAACCGTATTACAGACATAAAGCAGTAAGACACCTTGAAAAAGGTCGTGTTGTTATTTTTGCAGCAGGAACAGGTAACCCGTTCTTTACAACAGATACCGCATCAGCTCTGAGAGCTTCGGAGGTCGGTGCAGATGTTATGCTTATGGCAAAAAATGGTGTTGACGGTGTTTATACGGATGACCCAAAAACAAATCCTGATGCAAAGTTGCTGGATAAAATTACTTATGACGATATTATTCATAATGATTTAAAAGTTATGGATACGTCAGCTTGTGCTCTATGTAAACAAAACAATATTCCTATTATAGTTTTTGACTTTAAAGCGCAGGGAAGTTTGATAAAAATTGAAAGCGGCGAATCAGTAGGTACATTTATAAACTAAAAATATATAAAGGAGAAAATTATGTCAGACGCTCTTGATGAAATGTTTTTATTCGGCGAAGAAAAAATGGAAAAAGCTATTTCGCAATTAAAGAAGGATTTTGCATCTGTTCGTACCGGAAGGGCTAACCCGGCTATATTAGATAAAGTTATTGTAGAATACTACGGAGCTCCTACTCCTATCAGACAAATGGCTCAGGTTCAGGTTTCTGAGGGTACAACTCTTGTTATTACTCCTTTTGATAAAAGTATATTAAAAGAAGTAGAAAAAGCTGTTATAAAAGCAGAAATCGGCGTTGCTCCTAATAATGACGGAACATGCATCCGCCTGAACTTCCCTCCGCTTACGGAAGAAAGAAGAAGAGAAACAGCAAAAGAAGTTAAGAAGTTTGGCGAAGATACGAAAGTCGCAGTCAGAAATGTGAGACGAGATATGGTTGATTCTTTGAAGAAGATTGAAAAAGAAGAAAATCTTCCGGAAGATGCAGTAAAAGACAACCAGGATCAGATACAGAAAATTACGGATAAGTATGTTGGTATAATCGATTCACTCGTTTCCGAAAAAGAAAAAGAGGTTATGACGGTATAATGGCTTTATCAAAGAGTATAATAAGAATAATATCCGGATTCGGCATAGGTATTGCTGCACTTTTTGCAATGATAGCAGGCGGAATACCGCTGACGCTGCTTTGCCTTGTAATTGTTGTACTCGGTTCTAAAGAATATACCCAAATACTTAAAAACAAGGGTTTTTTACCCAGTTATAAAATAATAATAATATCAAGTTTGATATTTGCACTGATTGCGTATTTTGACAGAATGGATTTGCTGCCGCTTGCTTTTACTCTGTCAACATTTATGGCATTTATGTGGGTGCTTTTCAGAGGAAAACAGCCATATATTGCAAATGTTGCGACAACAATACTAGGTTTTGTTTATTGCGGCTGGTTCCCCTTACATTTGTTGCTGCTCCGTGATATAGGTTGTTGTGAGCCTGTATTTAACGGACTTGTTAAACATAATGTTTCCTCCGAGGGTGCGTTATATTGTCTTATAATGCTTTTGGCAGTTACTCTTACGGATTCTTTCTGCTATTATTCCGGTATATTGTTTGGCAAACATAAACTGGCAGAAGTTATAAGCCCGAATAAAACCGTAGAAGGTTCTGTTGGCGGTTCAGCAATGTGTATTGCTTTTTGTCTTCTGGTTGGATATTTTATGCAGATAGAATGGTACCACTCACTTATCCTGGGTATTTTAATAGCCGCTTTTGCACAGATCGGCGATTTGTGTGAATCTATGATAAAACGTGACGCAGGAGTAAAGGATTCAAGCGATATTATTCCCGGGCATGGTGGTTTTTTAGACAGAACGGACAGTTATATTCTGACCATTCCTGTTGTGTATTATTATTTGCAGTTTTTCGTAAAGAACAATTTTCTTGATATATTAAAAGGGCTGTTTTAATGCTTAAAGAAATTTTTGGTGAATGTGACGAGTTGTTTATAAAAACAGCACTTACTCATCCTTCATATACAAAAGAAAACAATATATCTGATTTAGAGAATTACGAACGTTTAGAGTTTTTTGGTGACTCTGTTTTAAAGCTTTTTACATCAAAGCTTTTATATGAAGCTTATCCTGAAGCCTCAGAAGGAGAGTTGTCGAAAATCCGTTCAATACTGGTTTCAGATGCAATTTTGGCAAAAGTTGCAGTAAAAATCGGACTGGATAAGTTAATCATTTTGGGTGCATCGGAAGAGAAACAGGGCGGAAGAAGACGTGAATCAAATATAGCATGTTCACTGGAAGCTGTTTTAGGTGCGTATTATCTGAGCGGAAAACGTGAAGAGATAGAAAACTTTATAAAAGAATATGTAATGGTTTATGCCGATGATATTGATAAGCATTTTGAGAGATATAATGCAAAAGACATTTTGCAGCAATACACACAGGGGGTTGATAAAACCCGTCCAGAGTATAATGTGGTCTCAGTCAGCGGTCCTGCGCATAAGCCTGTATTTTGTGTTGAAGCAGTCTGGGGTTCAAAGGTTATTGCACAGGGTCAGGGCAAGTCTAAAAAAGAGGCAGAACAGCATTGTGCGTATGAAGCATGCCGAATTTTAGGGATTATAAAGGATTAAAAAAAGAAAAACCGGCATGCTGATTAAAAAAAAAATACGGGAATAAAAACCGTATAATAAGAGTATTTTTTACACTTAATAACCAAACGCACTAATACTCACGTTTTCAACCTTGTTTACAAAACTTAAAAGTCCCTCTTGACATTTTTAATAGGATGTATCATAATAAAAATGTTAGATGAAGTGTTAAAAAAACACTTAATACAAAACCAAGTTCACAGAGGTGACAAAAATGCAGATTAATAAAATATCAAATATAAGTTTTAAAGAAATTGAAAGAAATATAGCCACAGAAAATGCAATTCTGATGTTAAGAGATCCAAATGCTTCAGTAAAGTTCCAACAAAATAAAGAAGTTGCTCAAAAAGCTGATGCCTTAAATACCAATCCACTAACAGCTCTAGGGTACAAATTGTACAGAACATTCAGCATGATTAGAGATAACGACCCAGTTCAGGCTGATACCGAAAAACATTTGAATACATTAGCTTAAATATAAAATCTATAATATAATACACACACATAATTTAGCGGTAATTTTTTTAATTATCGCTTTTACTTTTATTTGCCCATTGTTCATGATATTCTATACACATAAGGGAGTATAAATTATGGATAGAAATGTTATTTGCATCAAATGGGGTACAAAGTTCGGACCTGAGTACGTAAACAAGCTGTATAAGATGGTTGAAAAAAATCTTACTTTACCACACCGATTTGTGTGTTTTACGGATAATGCGGAAGGTATAGTTGAAGGTGTTGAGATTCGGCCGCTTCCTGAACTTAATGATGAAGGAATCCCTGACAGAATGTGGAAAAAACTTGGTTTGTTTGCAAATCCGCTTTCAGATTTATCAGGTACGGCTCTGTTTCTTGATTTGGATATTATTATAAGAGACTCTCTTGACCCGTTCTTTGAGGTTGAAGGAAGCTTCTTAATCTCAAAAGATTATGATTTCCCACGTGATATAATAGGAAACTCTTCCGTTTTCCGTTTTGAAATCGGTAAACACCCTGATATTATTGAAAACTTCTACAAAGAAGGTCTGACAATAAGAGAAAGATACAAAAACGAACAGGCATTTTTATCTTATGAAATGGACAGAAAAGGTTTACTTAAATACTGGCCAAAAGACTGGGTAGTAAGCTTTAAACGTCAATGTCTGCATAAGTTTCCTCTCTGCTGGTTCAAAGTTCCCAGAGACCCTGAGGAAGCTAAAATTTTAATATTCCACGGTAAACCGACTCCTGAACAGGCATACAAAGGTTACTTCGGTAAATTGGGCTTCCGTTATATTAAACCGACCAAATGGCTCGACAAATACTGGAGGTAGGGGTAAAGGTGAAAATATATTTTAACTGTTTTCAAACTCTGTTAGAAATTCTGCCGGAGTTTGATTAAAGCCTTTTGCAATTTTTTCAAGAATATTCAATTTTATATTTTGTTGCAAATTTTCTATACGTGATAATATAGCAGGGTCTATTTCATTAGCTAAAGCAAAGTTGTTAAGTGAAATACCTGCTTTTATTCTTTTATTTCTTATATATTTGCCTATCAGTTTGTATTGCATTTTCTCAATTATCGTCTATAATGAAATAAAAATCATTGAGATTTCTCAACAAAGAGAGGACTATAATGAAAAAATTATTTAATTATCTTTTTGGTTTATACAAAGAAAACGGACAGCTTATAGTAAAGGTGTTTGGGATAAAAATAAAGTTCAAGTTTTTTGGGATTAATCAGCTTGAAGATGTTTGCTGTATTCAGGATTTACCTAAATTTAAAGAGCAAAATACATATTTTCCGCATCCTGTTGGGATTGTTATTCATCCTGACGTAAAAATCGGTAAAAATTGTACAATTTACCAAAATGTGACTATCGGCAGCGGCAAATATTCTGAGAAAACAAACAGAGCAGTTCCTATTATTAAGGACAATGTGAAAGTATATGCAAACTCTGTTATTGCAGGCGGAGTTACTATTGGAAATAATGCGGTCATTGGTGCAGGCGCTATTGTCCTAAGGGATGTTGAAGATGATACAACGGTCGCAGGCAATCCGGCACGAGTAATACATTGAATTTACATTTACCCCTATCCTTTAACAGCACCGTCTAAAGGATTGTTTATAAGGTATTTTTTCCCTGTTATAAATACCAGAATAACAGGTATTGAGCAGATGCAGGAGCATGCCATTAGTTCGCCCCAAAGAGTGATTTCTCTGAATGTGCTTTTGAATATTGTAAGTCCGACTGCTAATGTTCTTACGCTTTCTGTGTTTGTGACGATAAGCGGCCACATAAAACTGTTCCAGGTGGTGACAAATGTAAATATACTTAAAGTCGCAATCGCAGGCAGAGCACACGGAAGTGCTATTTTGAAGAAGGTCTGCCACATATTGCAGCCGTCTAACGTTGATGCTTCTTCCAGTTCACTAGAAAAACTCATGAAATACTGGCGCATAAAGAACACTCCGAATCCGCCGAAAAGCCCGGGAACAATTAGTGCCTGATATGTATTTACCCAGCCGAGTTTACTCATAATGTAAAATAAAGGCACGATGTTCACCTGAGAAGGAACCATCATTGTAAGGATAAAGATAAAGAATAAAATGTCTTTACCCCTAAAATTTGCTCTTGCAAATCCGTATCCTGCAAGTGCCGATATTGCAACCTGACCGAGAGTTGTACAAAGTGCAACAATCAGGCTGTTTAAAAAGTATTTTATAACCGGAATTGAGTGGAATACATTTTTGTATGCACAAAAAGAAAGGTTGATGTTTTTATAATCCGTAAAAACATTTTCCTGACCGCTCAGTGATATCAAAAACATCATAAAAAACGGTATAAGCATTGACAGAGCAAGTAATATTAATACAAAATACAAAAACACTTTCCTCATAAGTTAATTTTATCAGTAAATAGATTTTATGGGAAGATTGTTATAATATAAAATTAAAAGAAACACAGACTGCTGCTCCCTCGCCCCTTGAGGGAGAGGGGTGGGGTGAGGGGTATATGATAAGTTACGAGAAAGCAATCGAGATAATAACAAGTAAGGATAATTTTTATATAGATTTGGGACTTGATAGAATATCTGAGGCTCTTGCAAAGTTAGGCAATCCTCAGGACAAATTAAAATGTATCCATGTTGCAGGAACAAACGGCAAGGGTTCTGTCTGTGCAATGCTGGATAGTATATTGAGAGAAGCAGGGTATAAAACCGGACTTTACACAAGTCCTCATATTTGGGAATACACTGAGCGCATAAAGGTTGGGGGAAAATGTATATCAAAAGAGGATTTTGCGCATTATGCAGAACAGATAACAAGTTTGGGGATACATTTAACCGAGTTTGAAATACTTACTGTAATGATGTTTTTGTATTTTAAAGAACGGGGGGTTGATGTTGCCGTTATAGAAACAGGTTTGGGCGGAAGACTTGATGCGACAAATGTTATTAAAGAAAATCTTTGCTCAATTATTACTCAAATTGATTTGGATCATACAGACCGCTTAGGTGATACTAAAGACAAAATAGCTTATGAAAAAGCAGGGATAATTAAACCTAATTGCCCCGTAATAACAAGTATGGGGTACGAGGTGATAAGAGATAAGGCAGATGAGTGTGATTCAATGTTTATTCTGGTCTCACCGTTTGTAAAACAGGAATACGTTGATGCTCTTACTCTCAAAGGTTCTCATCAGGCAGATAATCTTGCTCTGGTTATTACTGCCATAAATTACCTTTTCCCTGTAATAAAAGAAGAAACAATAATAGAAGGTTTAAAAAAGGTTAAACACCCTTGCCGTTTTGAGTTTATAAAAGAAAAAAATCTTATAGTTGATGCCTGTCATAATCCAAATGGCGTTCAGGCTTTGAGGGATAATCTTGATATGTATTATCCGAGTGAAAAACGAAGATTTGTTTTTGGTGCGCTAAGGAGAAAAGACTACAAAAAGATGATGGAAATATTGTTCAGAGAAGGCGATGAGATTTATTTGAATGAGTTTAATTACCCTGATGCATGCAGTTATGAAGAGCTCAAAAAAGCATGTCCTGTTATGGCTCATAAATATGAGGGAATAAATGTGTTAACGCCTGACAAGTTAAATATTATTTGTGGTTCATTCTACATGATATCGGAATTAAATGTACCACAATGCCGAAAATGATTTTTATCATTTTCGACACAAACTTTGTTCCGCATTAATTATATATTTACCACTTATATACTGCCGAATTTAACGAGGTTTTGTTTTCTCATTCTGATATTTTCAGGAGTAACTTCAACAAGTTCATCATCTCCGATATATTCAAGACATTCTTCGAGTGTAAGCTCTTTGTGTGCCTGAAGTGTTACCATAACATCAGCGGTAGAGCTTCTCATGTTGGTAAGTTTTTTAGTTTTACAGATGTTTACAACGATATCCTGAGGTCTGTTACCTTCGCCGATTATCATTCCTCTGTAAACTTTTGTATGCGGAGTTACGAAGAATACACCTCTGTCTTCAAATTGTGCGAGTGCGTATGGGATTGCTTCGCCTTGTTCGTGAGCAAGGATTGAACCGCTGCGTTGCTTAGGAATATCGCCTGCGTATGGTTTATATTCGTCAAAGGTATGGTACATAATACCTTCGCCTCTTGTCATACGGATAAACTCACTGCGGAATCCGATTAAACCTCTTGCAGGGATAGAAAATTTAAGAACAGTTCTGCCGTTAGCGTTGCTCATAGAATTCATAATGGCTTTTCTGCCTGAAAGTCTGTCAATTGCACCGCCTGCATATTCTTCGGGAACGTCTATAAGTAAATCTTCAAATGGTTCGCATTGTACACCGTTAATGGTTTTATAAATTACTTCCGGTTTTGAAACCTGGAATTCATATCCTTCCCGACGCATTGTTTCTATTAAAATACCGAGGTGGAGTTCGCCTCTGCCTGAAACTTTAAAGCAGTCTGTTGAATCTGTGTCTTCAACACGGAGGCTTACATTCTTTTCAAGTTCGTCATAAAGTCTTTTTCTTAACTGTCTTGATGTTACAAACTTACCTTCCTGACCTGCATAAGGACTGTCATTAACTGAAAAATTCATCTGCAAAGTCGGTTCATCAACTTTGATAAGCGGAAGCGGGTTAATGTTGTTCATGTCGCAAAGAGTTTCACCGATTTGAATGTCTGAAAATCCTGCAATACCTACGATATCACCTGCTTCGGCTTCCTGTATTTCAACCCTTCCGAGGTCTTTGAAACCGAATAATTTTGTTATTTTACCTTTGCTTACTTCTTCTTCTGCATCAACCCATGCAACTATGTCCTGAGAGTGAACAACCCCGTTAACAATACGACCGATAACAATTCTGCCTACGTATTCGTTGTAGTCTAATGTTGTTGCTCTAAACTGGAACGGTTTAGCTGCATCACCTGCCGGCTCCTGAATGTTAGCCAAAATACAATCCAGCAGAGGAACCATGTCTTTTCTTTCATCATCAAGGTTTTTAATTGCAAAACCGTTTAAGCTGCTTGCATAAATATATGGAAAATCGATTAAATCTTCTCTGTCAGTAAGCTCTGTGAATAAGTCAAATACTTTATCCAGAGTTCCGTCAGGGTCAGCTGCCGGTTTATCAATTTTGTTAATAACAACAATAATTTTTATTCCGAGTTCTAACGCTTTGGAAAGTACAAATCTTGTTTGTGGCATCGGACCTTCTGCTGCGTCAACGATTAAAAGTGCACCGTCTACCATACCTAATACACGTTCAACTTCACCTCCGAAATCTGCGTGACCGGGGGTGTCAACAACGTTAATCTTTACGCCTTTATAATTAATTGAAATGTTCTTTGAAAGAATTGTAATTCCTCTTTCTCGCTCCAAATCGTTGCTGTCCAGAACTCTTTCCTGAACCTGCTGACCTTCCCTGAAAACACCGCTCTGCTTTAACATGCAGTCTACAAGTGTTGTCTTACCGTGGTCAACGTGTGCTATTATCGCTATATTTCTGATATTTTTAGTCATAATATTAATCCCGTAAATTATTACATTGAAAAATCTAGTGTCATTCTTACACTTATATTTTATACGCTAAATCTCTGAATGCAATTAAAAAGAATTGTTTTTCATTTTTAGGCTTGTTGTTTTAATGCAGCTTCAGCTTTTCTTTTTGCATCAAGTTTATTTGTGATGTAAATATTCAGGTTCGGGATACCGAGACCGAGTACAAGTCCTGAGAATAAGTAACCTGATAACTGTGCTCTGTTAAGAACCCTCAGACGTTTCTTAGTTGCCTTTTTAACTGCTTCATCTTTTATGCCGTTCAAATCATTAAGCATTTCTTTGAACGTCTTGGATATAACCTTGCCGTCTTGTTCTTTGGTTGTTGAAATACCCTGGTCTGCAAGAGTTTTAATAAGTATTTCATCTCTTGTTTTCAGGTTAGCATAGAATATTTTCTTAAAGTAACCGCTGTTTTCAGTTCCTTTTTTGTAATTTACAACTTTGCAGTTATCATTATCAAATTTAGATGCTGTTATTCTGTTTACAAAATCACCCAGAACGAGCCAGCTCAAATATCCGAGAGTATCTTTTGTAAGAACTTCTCTCAACTCGTCTTTGTCACGTGCAGAGAAAATTCTTGAAATAATAGTAATACCGTAAATACCTTTCAACTGGTTAATAGTAGGCATTTTACCCGAGAAGGACATTTTATCCATGAATTTTTTCGGTGTAAATTTAATCGGATTAATGTTGAGTGTAGAAAGAATCATGCTGAAGAAACCTACACTGCTTAATGCTTTTAATCCAAAGAATCCTTTGCTGTTGTCTTTTGATCGTCCTTCAACGCCAACGAAACCATCCTGACCTGTTTTTAATTTCGTCAGGTACATGTTAATCGGCTGAACGGATAATCCTATTGCGCAAGATGCGGCAAAACCCATTCCTGCTCTTGTTTTCATAAATTTATCCAAACCTTTAATGAAAGCATTATCCTTGACTTTTTGGTTTAATCTGATTTGCTCTTCAAAAGTTTGTTTAACTTTTTGGTTATTGAAAGAGTCGGAAACAATAAATATATCATTTAATAAAGATTTAAGATTTGTTTTGCTTGCAATCTTTTTATCGGTAGATTCCAAAATGAAATCGGAACCTGCACCAGTGTCAGCTATAATTTCATTCATCAAAACCGTACGGGATTTATTTGCTTTAGAGCTTGTCCATTTGTTAAAATCAGCTTTTTCATTCAATAAATCGTCATAGTATTTTGCAACGGTTTCAATTGTTTTGTCAGAAAGTTTTACAAAACCTTCCGCATCTGAGTTAGCTGCACTTGGATTGTAACCTTTTGCGTGTTTCAGAGTTTCTTTAATGTATTCTATTTGTGTTTTGTTATTTTCTAATTGTCTTGCTTTGTTGTCAGCCAGGATATGAAGCGTTTCCGGGGCAGTAAATATTTTATTTACTTTTGTTTCGTATTTTTTTGTTAATGAGCCTGCTATGGCAGCACCGGCTGCTGCACCGAATAAACCTACGCAAGAGTCGTTAACCGTACCCATAATTTCACGGCGTCCTGTTTCCATTCCGGCAGCAGGACCGCGTTTAATACCGTCATTAATAGTTCTCGGAGCAACCATAGAACAGAAATCCATAAGGTTTGCACCTATCGCCTGGTTTGTTGCCAGATAGCGCAAAGTTACGTCAGCAGCACCTTTATGGCTTATCTGCCTTGAGTTATTTATATTTTGTTGTTTAATTGGTTGTACCTGCATGTTTTTCCCTGTTTGCTATTTATGCTGTTTTTTGTTGCTTGTCAGCACGAAAGCCTGCTGTCAGTTGCGAGTACTGAACATTAAGCGGTGTTACTTTATCTTCTTTCTTGCTGTTTTCGGTTTGTGTGTTATTTTGTTCCTGAGCAAGTTTCAGAGCCTGCTCATGTTTACGTTTAGTTTTTCGACGTGTAAATATTGGTATTATTAATCCCAGTAATGCTAATGATACACCTAAGTTGGTTAATTGGCAATAAGAACGGTAGTTAACTGCTTTTTTAAGTTCTTTTTCTATAATTTCTGTCTGTTCTTTTGTTGGTTTTACACCTTTTAATGCTTCTTCCGTTTTACTTACAACTTCATTTGATGATTTGATATTTACATCTTTCATCCAGTGTTTAAACCTTTTCAAGAACCCTTCATTACCTTCAAGAGGTTTCATGTCATTCAGAAGTTTAACGCCTGTCTTGTTTTGAATGATAGTTGCAGCACCTTTTGCGGCAACGTCACCCAGGTAGTATAAACTTGCAAATGTTGCGATATCTCTTACGGTGGCTTCTGCAAGCTCGTTTTTGTCATCTGCTGCTGCCATACGTGAAGCAAATGTCGTGGTAGAGATGATTCTTGCCTGATCCATTGTCGGGAACATGCCTTTAAAATCAAGCATCTTCATATTAGGCATTTTCGTTAATGATAACAATGATACTGCGACCATTGATGAAATTGAGATTAATTTTTGTTTTAATAAACCTTCTTTTGCTTTTGGATTTTCCTCAATATTGTCTTTTCCTTTTGCAAAGTCATCATAAATAGGAGCACCTTTTGTTCCTGAAACTTTACCTGTAATCCAGCGGTTTATGTACTGCATAGATGCAGCAAGCGGAAGAACAACCGCTAAACCCAAAAGGCTCTTTGTTCTTACAAATTTTTTGTTAACTTTGGCAAATTCGCTGATGTTCATTTTCCCGTCAGCTCTCTGAAATTCGCGGAAAAATTTAACCGAATCTTCAAGCATTGAGTTTACCGACTGTGCGTTAATTTTTTCAACCGTAATATTTTCTGAAACTTTTGTTTTTTTAATCATTTCATCGGTAACTTTACCGACTTCTTTTCTCATATCAGAATTTTTGATGTCTTTTCTTGAAATATCTGCGAGTTGTTTTGCATATTCATCAATATCATCTTTAAGTATTTCTGAAAATTTGACGTGTTTGTCGCCGTCAACGCCTTCAATATTTTCGATAAGTTTCTTTAGAGATTCTTTGACTTTATCATTAGAAGATGCTCCTTCATAGTATTCGGAAGCCTTCTGTATCATATCTATACTTGCCCAGCTTCTTGACATGTTTACACCCTTAGGCATAAATGCAGGGTTTAAGCATTTTGCTATGCCGAGCGTTATAAAACTCGGAATCAAACAGTTTACAATCAATCCAGATGACTCACGTCTGAAGGCTTCAAATCCGGCAAACCAGTTTGTCATGCTTTCAACAATTGTTCTCGGTAAAATAGCAGAAAGCATGTCAATGACTGCTACGTTAATCATTGGCACTTGTTCACATTTCTGAATACCTGCAAGCGCAATTGCACCAAGACCTTTAAAACTTGGATTGTTAATCCCTTCTTTTTGTTGACGGGTTAAACTGCTATTTACGCCAGTAGTACTGTTTTCTACACCGATTTTATTTATCATACGCTATTTACACATATTCTACCTAAGTTGATTATAACAACTTACATATATATTTAAAAGCACGACAAAACAAAAATTGCCTTGTTTTTCCTAATTGTAAAGAGAATGTAAAGATGAATTTTTGATTGTTTTTTCCGTAAAAAAAATGTTTTGTTTTTAAATACAAATAATCTTCTGATTTTTATCATGAGAAACAAAAAAACGATGAATAAAAGAACTTTATAAACAAAAAATATTTTGTAAATTTTTGTAACATTTTTTAAGGGTAGGTCTAAATGCCCTCTGTGTGACTGAATAAGTAGTCTTAAAACAAAAAGCTGTTTTAACGAGGTTATTTATATACAAAATAAATAATCCTTTTGGATTACTTCCCAGGTAGCTTAAGAAGGGGTATGTAAAATGCTAAAATAGTAATGTAAGTCGAAGGCAACGAGTGATATTGTCGGATTGTCGACCAAAAAGTATGATTAGGCATTGTGTGTGTGTTCGGCTTACCTCTTTAAAAACCAAAATCTTTTCTTCATAATAATTAGCCTTGCTCCTTTTGTTTCTCTTCCGAAAGGGGCATTATTCTTTTGTTATTAAACTTTCATAGTCTGCGGATGAAAAACGTGGTAATGGGTATTATTCTTTATTTGAACAGTTTTTTATTTAGTTCGTCTCTTGTTTTGTTAAAGTTTTTATCCGTGTTATTTGGTACGGATTTTTGTATTGCATCAAGAAAAGCATGTTCTTTGATTTGTTTTGACGAATCAATTCTTGCCGGAACAATTAAGCCGGAGGCTGTAAAATAGTCAATGCTTTTTTTTGATGACAGATATTTAACAAATTTAAGAGCTTCTTTTTTCTTCTTTGAGTTTTTGGAAATAGCCCAACCTGAAGCGTCAGAGGTTACGGTTCCCGGGAAAGTTGCTATTCCGTACGGAAATTTTGCAGTTTCGCTTATTTTAGGAAACATCCATCTGCCTGACAGGTATAGTCCGAGTTTGCCGTCAATGAACATCTGAGCCTGAGTAGAACTCCCCACTTGTGCAGGAGTAGGTGCATATCTGCCTTCAAGGTTTTTATAAAATTCTGTTCCTTTTTCAAAACCTAATGTTTCGGTATAAGGTGAAGCAAGGTATATGTCACGCTCAAAACTTACTCCGTAGTGTTCTTTTGTGCTGATTTTTCTTATCAGTTTTTCAAAATCTTCAAAAGTCCAGTTACTGTTTATTTCTCCTGTTATATTTTTATTGTAATAAAAAACAAAGTTTGAAATGTCTCTCGGAATTGCATAAAGTCTGCCATCATATCTCATTGCGTTAAGAGATTGCGGATAAAAGTCCGAAAGATTTTCTGTGTTGCTCAAATCTTCAAGATGAGAGGCGTAAACGGGAAGGTAAAGATTGTTTATAAAAATTACGTCAGGTTCGGTTGAAGACGCAAACAAAAGGTGAATCTTCTGAAAATAGTTTTGGGGTATGTGTATAAAATTAATTTTTATATTAGGGTTTTCTTTTTCATAATTATCTATTAATTTATCCAGAATTTTTGTTTCCGTTATTGAACCCCAGGAGGAAAAACTGATTTCTTCAATATTATTTCTTGTGCAGGCACACATTATAAACGGAATGAGAAACAAGAAGAACAGACGCTTTAGCATAAATCCATCATGAACTCCATTTTATCATTAGTTACTTTAATGATAAATTTATGTGTACCGACTTTAACAAGATACTTTTCTTTGTCGTCTTTTTTGTGAGGTCTGACAAATAAAGAGCAGTCTTTAAGAGTTTTGTATTCTTTAAGCAGAAAAACTTTTTCTCCCATATTTCCCGTAATATAGTACGCTTCTTTCGTATGTATTATTTTGCAGGTGGTGTTTTCGGAGCACTTTACTGTTTTTATTAGCTCTGCATCTTCACCGTTAAAGCGGCATGGCTCAGGGGTCTGTTTTTCAGGCTGCTTTTTCCTTTTTGCAACAGAGGCTTCCAATTCTTTTTTAAACGCATCAGAATCGGATTGTTTTTTTAATGCTCTTTCATTTTGTTGTGTCTCAATAAGTTTTAAGAGTTTTTGAGCGTTATCGTCATTTCGTGTGGTTGTTTTAACAGGAACGGTTAAAACTGGTTCAGTTACAATGCTGTTATTTTCCGGTTCATCATTTTCAAATTCTTCAAAACTCATTGTGTTGACACTGTCTTCGTAGAATGGCTTAAATGTTACATTAGCAAGGCTTTTTAACAAAGCACTTTCATCAGCTGATTGTTTTTTGGGAGTGTTATCATATTTTTTTGGATTAGCTTTTACATCAGCTAAGTCAGGTAATTCGTCTTTTATTGACAGTGTGGAATATTCATATCCGGAAGCAACAACCGGAGCGTCATACGAAGGTTTATATTCGTTTTGTTTCGAGTCTGCTTTAATTGTCTGAAAATCGTCTGATACCTCAAGTTTTTGATATTCATATCCTTCACTAAAATATACAACGGTTGGTTTTGCTTCTGATTTTATTGCTTTTCCGCCCTGTTTTTTCAGTTCTTGTGAAAGGTCGGGCAGCATATCCTTAACGCTGAGCGTAAGAATTTCAGAAGTTTTTAGTGCTTTGTGTCCTGTATTTTCGCGTATTTTCTTTTCAACTATTTTTGTTCTTTCGGGATTTGTTGTAAAATCTTTTGTAAAATCTTCCCCAATTTCAACATTCATAAGTTTTTGAATAGTTTTAACATCGTCATTTGTAAAGCTGATACTTTGATTTATTGAATATGTAGAAATCAGGTCTGCAAGTATCTGGTCTTTTGTAGGAGCAGCTTTTATAGGTTTGCTCATATATTTTTTCAAATTGTCTATTGTTTCTGAGCTGATTTCAACCTGTAATAAGGCATTTAGTTTTTTTATGTCTGATTCGGTAAAGTTAAGTTTTGTACTGTTTATGATTTTGTTATAAAACTCTTCGTCAAAAGGTTCCTCTTCGGGAATTTCTTCAGGTTCGGATTCTGATAGAAAAGAGTTTAACAAATCTGCTAAATCGTCATTGTCGTTGTCAACCTCTTCTGTGTTAAGTGCGGGAGCCTTTTGGGTTTCCTGATAAAGCAAATCCAAATCCACTACGTTTTGCGGCTCGTCTTCTTCGGCGGTGTGTGTATTTTCTTCCGTAACGGTTGTATATTCGGTAGTTTGGGTATCATAAGAAAAGTCTGATGATGTTTTTTTGTTTGAATATGTTTTATCCAGTTTATCAATTGTGGATTTCAGTTTTTTAGTCTTGCTTTGTTTCTTATTCTTTTTATCTTCTTCTACATCAAGGTTACCCTGGTCACCAACAACTGACGCCATTTTATCCCTGCTTAGCATAAAGATAAAGCCGATTAATACGAGCAATATCGATATACAAAGAATAACAGTCATGTACTCGGAAGAATTTCCTGACGACTGAGAGGTATAGTCGGAAGGTGTAAAGGTATCCGGAGTGCTTTCGGTGTTTTCTGCTCCGGTGTTATCTTCAGGAGTGTAGGTGGTATCATTTCCGGATTGTTCTTCTGTTGTTGTATCATAATCTTCAGAAGATGAGTCTTCATAGTCCTCTTCGCTGCTGTCATATTCACCTTTTGATGATGTGATGATATTATCCGGGATATATAAAGCGTTAGATGCACTTAATGCAGGTTCTCCGTTTGTTTTGACCACAATCCTTGTGCAGCCTTCTGCTTCGGGAGTGTAAGGATAGGTTGATATCTGAATGCTTTCAATATTATCATATTCATTTATGTTTGGGGCGGAAGCGTTGTTATTAGTATCTTTTAGCGTTATAACAAAAGTATTGTCATCAATTTTTTTTGCTTTTACAATTTCATTGTACGGTTTTTCGGTAAACGTTGTAATACTGACAAATCCTCCGGAACCGACATTTACTTTTATATCCATAAGAGTATTGTTGTAGTTTTCAGCACCGAAGGCGCCGACTACTGTTAACAATGATGCCAGACACAATGCTATTGTTTTCTTCTTATAACGCTCCATACTCGTATTGTACCATAATATAACGATTCTAACTATACATTATTTATTGGAATCTGTCAGATTTTTATACTTTCGGAAACGTAGTTACATATCAGTTATAATGATTTTTTTATCCGTAAATATTTTTTCAACGTTTATAATTGTATAAGGGATGTCATTCAGTATAAATTCGCTCGAATAATATCCGTCACCAGTTTCTTTTATTTTATCTTCCGGAAAATCAAAGAGTTCATTAATTTTGTCTATAAGAAAAGCAATATCAATATCATTGCATCTTACGACAATAGCAGGTTTTTTGTCCGATTCATTCTGTTTATCCTGCTGTTTTATATTCATAAATTTTTTAAGGTTTAAAACAGTCGTATAGTCACCTCTGAGGTTTATAATTCCTTCAATAAAATCAGGTGTTCCGGGGATATTTGTGATTGAGGTGTCTTTTATAACCTCTTTTACGTAATCAAGCGGTATGCAGTACAGGTTATCATTAAGGTTGAATGAGATTAATTTCCTTTTGGCATGAAGTTCTCCGCTTATTATAGAGAATTTTGATTTTGCGGCGATAGCCTGTGTCCTCTGTTTCATTAAATCAACAGATGCCTGGTCGGAAGGAAATAGCGAAGGAATATCAATATCTAATGATTTAATTGTTTGTTTTAAACGGTTTTCAATAGAATAGATGTTGATAATGAATGCAGTATCCTGATTCTGCTTGTAAATTGAGTCAATAATTGTTTTGTTGTCTATAAACGGAATTGTATCAATATTAGAAGACTCTAACGGCATTATGCCTATAATTTTATCAGTAATGATACCGAAAATAGTTTCATCTGTTTTTACTATCAGAAGTTCGTTGTTAGTACTGTATTTTGTAACTTCAATATCAAGGTAAAAACGAATATCAACAACATTAATAACGAAGTTATTGTACTTTAAAAGCCCGATTATATTGTTAGGAAGCTTTTGCGGATAATCGAGCGCCGGAAGTTTCATAATTTCAAGAACATTTGCTGTATTTACTGCATATTTACTGTTGCCGAGCAGAAAATACAGGTGATTATTTTTGTTTTGCTCTATATAATTTTCACTTGCAATCATTCACTTTTTCCTTCGTATATAATGACTCTGTTTCTTCCTTCTTCTTTTGCTCTGTATAATGACTCATCAGCAGACTTTAACAGCTCCGTTGCATTTTTAAATTGTCCGTAATTCATTGTCAATCCGATACTTACCGTAACCTTTGCCTTAACTCCGTTGTAATCAAAATTATATTCTTCTACAGAACGGCGTAAACGCTGAACCGGAATAACGGCTCCTTCAACATTTGTTTCCGGCATTATCATTACAAGTTCTTCACCACCGTATCTGTATAGCAAATCGGTTTTCCTGAAAGAGGATTTCATCAGGTCTGCAACGGTTTTCAGTACGTAGTCTCCGTATTGGTGACCGTAGGTGTCATTAACTTTCTTAAAGAAGTCAATATCAAGAATTGCAAGGCTGAAATCGGCAGGATGACGTTTTGTACGGTTGAATTCCTGCTCTATACCAAGTTCAAACTGACGTCTGTTGTAAAGTCCTGTTAAACCGTCAAGAACTGACATAAACTCTTTTTCTGTATATTGGTATTTCATTTTGAAAATAGCAAGCAATTCGCTTATCATTATGTCAAAATACCTGAAAGATGCGTAGTCTGTTTCGGAACGGGTGTAAAAACAGATACCCCCGATAAGTTTTTTATCGAATACAAGCGGAATAATTATTTTTGATTTCATATCATTGAAGTTATATTCCATCTCTTTTCCGAGTAGGATTCTTACAACTTCAAATTTGCTGTCTCTGATAGATTTTATTTCCTCCAGTTTTCTGAAAAAATCATACTGAATGTCGGAAAGAAGGTTCTTTGATAAATTTCTTCCGAGTGTATCCAGATATAAAATATTTTCTGAAAAATCGTCGGGAGACGCAAAGAATATACCGGCAACGCTGTATTCAACAAAAGAACTCAGGAGTGAGAAGAGTTTTTCTACAAGAACTCTCTCATAATTCATAAAGTCGCTCAGATTACGAAACTCGTTTGCAAAAACCGATTTCAGAAGCAGGTCATTAAGAATAGTATTAAGCTGAGAGTGTGCAGAGTTATCAGATTCAGCCTGCTTTGCAATAGCCGACTTGTATTCATCTGTAACCGGATATCTCCTTATTGTTGCGTTAATATTTTTAATAAGCTCTTCTATATCAATGGATTTTGACAAAAACAACTGAGCACCGGCTTTTTTGCCCCAGAAACTGTCAATTTTTTTGTCTAAAATTGTTAAAAGAATTACCGGAATTTTCTTTGTTTCGTCTTTGTTTTTGATAAGTCTGCATAATTGATAGCCGTCAATTGCAGGCATCATAATATCGGAAAGAACCAAATCCGGAGCGCATTCAAACAACTTCTTATATCCTTCTGCACCGTTTCTTGCCGTTTCAACAAGAAATCCGTTTTTTGTCAGCCCTTCTTTTAAAAATTCTAATTGCGATTCGCTGTCTTCTACCAGTAAAATTTTAGTACTCATTATAATTAATATATTCCAATTTTCCGAATTTTAGTATAAGATAATTATATAATAAATGTTAAAAAAAAGATATAGGAGAGAAGAAGTGAGTACGGAATGGAACAATGGTCTTAAACAAAAATTCAATATAAAATGCCTGTTGGATTCAGGTATATTTGCACTGACATGTATTTTGATTGCTGCATTTGCAAAGTTTAATAATGTTGCAAGTGACAACACGTTTATGTTTTTGGCAGTAATTATACTCTTAAACAGTGTTTTGTATTTTATTTTAAGACAATGGTTTTTGAGAGCTCTGATAAAGCAGATGGCCGTTCAGACGGAGTCTATTTCTGAAACTACCGATAAGGTTGTTGAGTCAGCAAATTCGCAAAAACAGAAGTTTGAGACAATATCTTCAAATAATAAAACTCTTTCTGCACTTTTGGACAAACTTAAAACGGTATCGGAGGATACGGTTTTAATGTCTAAGAATACTGAAAGACAGATAAATCAGTCTATTAATTTTTCTCAGAAAGAGCACGATTTTATTTCTGCTAATGCGGAGAAAATGCTTGTATTAAGACAAAAAATCCAGATGATAGCCGAGCTTATTCTTGAGCTTTCCGAACATTCACAACAAATCGGAAGTACAATAAGCGTAGTTGATGATATTGCCGAGCAAACAAATATGCTGGCTCTAAACGCTGCGGTTGAAGCTGCAAGAGCAGGAGAACACGGGAAAGGGTTTGCCGTTGTTGCAGGTGAAATCAGAAAACTTGCAGACGAATCTAAGCAGGCAATTACAAAAATCACATCTTTAACAAGCAATATTCAGTACACCACCAACTCAACCGTTATGGCAACAGAAGAAGGTACAAAAGAAATAGAAGCCGTTGTAAAAGATATCAATACCCTTTCAACTGATTCCGAGACCCTTCTGGTACTGATAAAAGATACTTTGGAATCTCTGGAAGCTATTAACAAAAATGCACAGAAACAAAGTGATATTATTGAGCGCCTCGGCAGTATTGATGAAGAAATGACAGTTGTTTCTTCTGATTTTATGCAATCTCTGAGCGGGCATGCAGAAAAAGTATCAGAACTTAATGCTCTTTCAAATGATATCAAAAAATCGATTGATGAGAGTGTATAAGTTTTGCTGTTGATATTGATGAGTTGTCAAGATAAATATGGACTTTTTGGATAACGATAATAACGATAATAAAGAACTAATGCAAATCTTTCAGACCGAAAGTGATGAGATTGTGGACAGGGTATTCAACAATCTTTTTGCATTGGAAAAAACACCTGCAAACCGGGAACTTATAAATTCTGTTTACAGAGATCTTCACAGTCTTAAAGGTGCTGTAAGGATGATTGGATACAATAATATCCAGATGATTATTCATAAAATGGAGGATATTTTTGACGCAGTCAAAGAGGATAAATTAAAACTGGAAAATCGTCACATATCCCTGATGTCAAAATCTCTTGAACTGGTGGCGGGTTATATACAGGAATCTATAAAAAACGGCAGAGAAATTACGGATGAAAACTATAAATCAGTAATGTCCAATCTGGAGTTTATAACAGATGTGGAGCTGAATGATGTAGTGGCGCAAGAACCACAAAATAACGCTTCCGGCGGTATAAACATCCCGGGACTTGATATTCCGGGACTTGATATGCCGGGTATTGATGTCTCCGAGTTTAACATTCCTGATATTAACAAAGCAATTATGGATGTTGAAATTCCAAAAATGAGCAGCACACAGAATTTATCTGCGTATCAGGAAGATATTAATCTAAGTTTTAATAATTGTTTTGCAATAATAGACGGCATAGTTCCGGAGGAAGAATCGCAGGATATTATACTTCTGAAGGAAGAAGTCCAGAAGATATACGAATATTTTAAAGATACTGATATGTATGAGGTTAAATCCTCATTGGAAAATGTTACCACAAAACTTGATTTCGTAATGAACGGAACGAATACGCTTACCGTAAGCGAGATTTTGGAACTGCGAAATGAACTTAGTTCTGCTGCTGCTAAATTTACTACATCCTGTATTCAAACAGAGTCTACCGGATTTTCTTTCTTTGATGTTGCGGAAAAAATTTCTATGCTTCAGGGAAGCAGTGTTTATGCATCAGAAATTAAAGAAGATATTTTAAAGCTGAAAGATGATGTAGATGATACAAGTATTCTGGAAATATTAAATGCCATTCTCGAAATACTGGATTTTATTGAGGCAAACTCAGTACAGCTTGAAGAACAAATGGTTCAGACGCTTAAAAGCGGTATTGAATACTGTGCTTCGCCAAACGAAAATCTTGACAGTGATTTGATAGTTCAGCAGCTGGAAATTATGAAGCAGCTTTTAGAGCTAAATTACAAAAAAGATACCGGTGTAACCGAGATTAAGAGTTTGTCTGCTCAGACAAGTACAACTAACAAATCTTCGTCTTCAACCGAAATAAAGACACTTCATGTTAATGCACAAAAATTGGATTTGCTTGTTAATCAACTCGGCGAGCTTATTATAACAAAGATTAAAACCGAAAAAAATCTTGAAAAAATTGATTCTATTAAAAATGCAAACGAAAACTGTCAGAAGGATTTGTTAAAAACTTCAAACTATCTGAGGTATTATAACCGCAAATATCTTCAGGCGCAAAACTCCGAACAATACACTTCGGCATTCGTAAAACAGGTATTTTCACTGCTTTCCGATATAACGCAGAATGTTTCAAGAACTATATATGATTTGAACACTTTGTATCGCTCTTCAAAAGAAGACGATATGAAAATGCGGTTAATCATAGATGAGATGGAATCTATGGTTAAAAATATCCGTGTACTTCCGATTTCAACCGTGTTTAATTCGTTTACGAGAATGGTTCGGGATATCGCTTCCGAGAAGGGTAAAGATATTGATTTTGAGATAGAAGGAAAAGATACCTGCGCAGATAAAAAGATTATTGAAGAGATAAAGACTCCTCTCATTCATATTTTAAGAAATGCTATTGACCACGGTATAGAAAATCGTGATGAACGTATTTCGGCAGGGAAA
>ONVC01000017.1 GCA_900321205.1 uncultured Acinetobacter sp.
GGCGAAGCAGTAGTAGAAGTCGCAGAAATTCATGCAGATGGCGTGCACCGCATAGGCTGCTGTCCCCAGCTCGGCCACCATGCGGGTGTAAAGCACCATGCCCAGCCGCTCGAAGCCCTGCTCAGAGAACACGCCCCCAAAGACAGGCAGGAACTCACGGAAATATGCTCTGTCAGGCAGCAAATCCCCCCATCCTGAGGCCATCTGCTCTGCCCGCAGCTGCCAGCCCGTCACCAAGAGCGTCCAGCCGGTGCCCAGCACCGTGCCCACAGCCGCCCCCACCACCCCCAGCTCGGGGAAAGGCCCCAGGCCGAAGATGAAGCAGGCATTGCCCGCCACATTCACCAGATTCCCCTGCACGTTGGCACTCATGACCTCCTTGGTCCTGCCATAGCCCAGCTGCACAGCCTGCAGGGTGGTGGACAGGGTGGTGAGGAACACCCCCGCCAGAGCCAGGCTGCCATAGTCAAGGGCCAGTGCCAGATACTCCTCCCCGGCGCCCATCCAGCAGAGAATCCCCTCCAGCTGCCAGAAAAACAGCAGGTGCAACGCCCCCATCAGCAGCACTACGCAGAAAAGGGTGCGGGAAAGCAGGGCAGGCACCTCTGAAAGACGCTTCTCCCCAAACTTTTTAGCCGTCAGCAGCGTCAGCACCGCAGCCACGGAGCGCACCACGCAGAGGAGCATCATGCGGGGCTGGGTGAAAATGCTCACCGCCGCAATGGCCGCCGTCCCCAGCACCCCCACCATGATGATATCCACAGAACTCAGGAGCACCATAAAAAGTCCCTCCAGCGCCGCCGGCAGGGCCATGCCCAAATACTTCCTGTCTTCAGCTCTAAACATGATTGATACTCCTTCTCAACTATACTTTATTCACCAGTATAGCAAAGGAGCAAGCTGTCTCACAACCCCCCTCCCCCCATAAGAAACCGCCCAAACATCTGCACTCTTACATCTACCATCCTCGTATTTCCATTGCAGAATGTACCATTATGGTCTATAATATCCATAAAAGGAGGCTTCTTTCATGCCCAAGGCATTAGACAAATACACGCCAACTTACGACCTGGAATCATTCAAACAATCAAAATTCGAAATAAAAATGTCTGCCCTCCGCGGTGCTGTCGCTCTTGGTTTCAACCGAACTGATATCCACGCTGCAGTCAGCACTATGGAACGCAAACATTTCTACAAGTCCATGACATCATACAATGACCATCATGTGTGGCAGGATGTGTATCACGTTCCCTACAAGGGATTCACCCTCTACGTCAAGTTCACCCAAGGCACCATCACCGAGTTCACGCTATTGTCCTTCAAAGAGAAATGAGGCAAATTTATGGAAACAATCAATAAGATTTGTCTAATGGTTAATCAGTAATTTCCGGCTGAGGAGTTTCTTTTACACCCGGAGTTTCTTTTAAGGATGCGGTTTCAAAATATACCATTAATTCTTCAGGTATTTTGAGTTCTGATAAATTGCCAAATTCATTACTAATAATAACAAGTTCTTTATTTTCTGCATCATATCTACTCACAGACATTGCATGTGCCGGCTGTATATGAGTTCCGTCGCTCAAATAAATGCCCTGAGTACTAATGCATGCTTTTCTTCCGTCAGAAAGAGTTGTAATCAATCCTTTTGACATTGATACTATTAATCTCTCTTCTTTGCTGATAAAACTCAGGTCTTCATCTTTTAAATTTTTACATTCAATCCCTTTTCGTTCTATTTCATCTGCCATTAACATTCCAATCTGGTTATGTACTAATATTGAATAATCATTCATTAACTCAAGGTGTTGGTTGTCCATATATTTTTCTTGAGAAAATTTACTTTTTGTTTGCATAGCCCAAGCGCCACCTCTCATAATGCTTGTGCCAAATCTTTTAACAAAAGCCATTGATAAAAGTGTAACATCAGCATCTCCGCGAGGAAAAATTCCACCAAGAGTGCGCTTTTCATCGTTTTCCGTAAATGTAATTTGGCCACTATTTAATTCATTTTCAGTTATCTTAACTTTTATATCTGTATTTTTATCTTGTGGAAATTGAATTTCCCAATATTTTTCACCATTTTCATCAATTTTCGTTTCGGGTGTTTTTCCTGCTTCGCCATAAAGTTCTTGTATCTCTGTTTCACTCATATTCATTAGTTCTGCTAAAACAGAACAGAGTTTATTATTTTGTGTTTGTACAAAAGTTCCTACTTTTCCGTCAACGTCATTGCTCCCGCTATCGTATATTGCACGTTTTTCTCTTTCTTTAGACAAATTATGTTTTAAACTGCTTATTTTTTTATTTTCTGTATCAATGCCATATTCTTTTAACTCAGCAATTATTTCGCTTTCTGTCATTTGAGAAATATCTTTCAGAGTTGTTATTTGTTCGTTTTTATATTTTTCATTATAAAATTTCTGCCTGTCTTCTGAAATGTTATTTTGAGGTTTTATTAATGATGTTCCGATGTTGTCAAACAAAGCTTCATCTTCACATATTGTATATGCACCCTCTTTATCAAAAACATGATTCAAATAACCTTTCATTTGACCATAAGTCCAGATGCTGTCTTTGTCAATATCAAAGCTCTGTTCTTTATTATATTTGTTTAGTTCAGAAATAAATTGATTGTACTCTTCTTTGCTAATCTTTTCAAATTCCTCTTTTGATATTTTTCCGTCATAATTTGTGTCAAAAATTGAAAAAATTGCCTTAATATTAAAATTAGAACAATTTTCTTTAAGGTAATTTGTATCAGCTTCTGATAAATTTATTTTATTAAAATATTTTTGTACTTTGTTTATATCAAATGCCATATTTATATCCTTTTTACTGTTGCAATCTTTCTTGTATCATTTTTGCAACAAAGGCTACTGTTTTTGGAAAATAACGCTGAAGCAAGTAGGCTCTTGTTGATGTAACTTCTTTAGAAACAGTATTTGTCAGCATGTTTATTTCAGCAACCGTTTCCTGTTGACCACGTGTAATTCCTTCCATTGTTGTTGCACCCGTAAAATATCCGGCAAAATTTTGTTCTGCTGATGTATGGTTGCGTTTGAACTCATCAACTTCTTCTTTAAAGCATGCGGCAAATTCAGGATTTGTTGAAAAAATATCAGGATTTTCACCCATAGTAAAATCTAAGCAATGTCCAAACTCGTGCATAAGTATTGAAAAAACAGTGTCTTCCATCTCTGTTTCGGATTTTGGTATAGTTTGATCTCCAAGCTCTATTAAATATCTGTCCTTATCAAAATGGCCATTATCATCTTTGAATTCTCCAATGTTGATTTCATTAAGTGGATGATTTGCAAGATAAACAAGCATTTCAGCGGGCATTTTTACCAATCTGTTTGAGATAAATTTTGCGTTTTGGTCAGGGAATAATTTATTCAGGTCAATTGTATGTGTTTGGTTATTTTCATTGTTGGTAATGCTCATTATATTATCATTTGATATTGAAAGATTGTAAGTTTTGCCGTCTTTTGTATATAAAAAAGTTTTTTCTCCTGTTTTTTTCAGGCTTTGTTTTTTTGAATAAAGAATTTGCGGTTCTTTTCCTTCCGGGTTTGTAATCTGATAATTTAATTCATATTCGTTTGTTTCAGGATTTGACGTAAGCTCAAAATTTGTTTTTATTCCGTTTGTGTCTACAAAATTTTTGGAGAATTTTTGTATTCCTGTATCTTTATCGGCAGAACTTGTCTGAATGTATGTTTTGTTACCGTTTTTATCAATTGTATATATGTTTGATGTTCCTGCAATCCCTCCGCTTTCACAAACTTCTGTATATTCTGTGTTTCCATTCGCATCAAGATGCCTTGTTTCAATTTTCGAAGGATTCTTTATCGCAGTTTGTATTGAGGAGTTTTCATAAGTTATAATTTGAGTAACATTAAGATTAGGATTATGAACGGTTTCTATCAAATCCTTGCCGACTTGCTGAAGGGTGACTTCTTCAGGAAGCTCCTGACCGATAATAAATCTGTAAGTCTTACCGTCTAATTTACATTCTCTTATATCACTGTTGCTTCCAAAAACAATCATTTCCTGTCTGTCTAACTGTAAGTCAGGGTTTTTTAATGCAAGGTTATACAGATATGAAGAATTACTTTTGATAATAAATGTGACATCATTAGTTGTCATGTCATTAAATTGTTTTTCTGATTGAGTTAGTAAAGTTTTTGCTTTATTAATTTTATCTTCATCATTAAAAGCCAGAATATGCATTATATCTGCTGCATTCAGCTCATTTCCGTTTTTGTCTTTTATGTTTGCAAATTCTGAAAATCTTGATAATATTTTTGGTGAAATGTCAAATTTTTCTCTTAACCCTTCTACTGCCTGACAAATATCTAAGGCGGTAAATTGCCGATGTCTACCCTCTATATAGAAGAATTTTTTTGCTTCCTCCAGTTCTTCTTTTGTTAATCTTGCTAACAATGTACATTCCTGTTCTGTAAATTGCTGCTCTTTTCTTTCGGGAATATCAGCCAATTTTTTCGCAATTTGTTTTTGTTCATTTGTTAGTTCGATTTCAGTATCTTCCTCGTTAGTTTCTTCTTTAGAAATTTCGGTTCCATTAGAACCGGCTTCAAGTTCTTCAGGTTCTTCAACAGCTTTTGTTGACAGTGTTTTTAAAAAGTTAAACAGTTCGGATATGGAAATCCCGAGTTCTGCAAAAGTTTTACCGTCTTTATTTTTTGTTTCATTTACAAAACTTTTTGCTTCAACTTCGTCAAATATAGCAAAAGCGTCAGCTCTTGTGTCGTTATTGTTTTTATCAGAATGCTTGATAACTTGTTTAAAAATACTGCTTATTTCATTATTATCAAGTTCTCTGTCATGATTTTTGTCAAAAACAGAAAAAATATTTTTGCTTTCATAAAAATCTCCGGCTTCAACTTTGCCTTTGCTTCTAAAATATGCTAAAAAATCTACGTTTATTTCAAACTTATTGTCCATAATTTACTTATCCTTATAATGGATATCGGAAAATTAATAAAAATCTTTAATAGTAAAGTGCAAATTGTTACAAAACTTTACGCACTGTATTTGCTATATTTCTTTCCATGTTTACATTTACTCCTGTTTATGTGACAATTGTCATAGCTGGTAAAACAGCATAATCGTAGTGTGCAGATTTGCACAAAAAGTATAAATAGTAGTAGGTCGAATTTACAAATTCGACAGTAAAAATAGAAGGAAAAAGAAAAATGGCTAGAAAAACTCCATTAGAGAAAATCAGAAATATTGGTATTGCCGCTCACATTGATGCAGGTAAAACCACTACGACTGAACGTATCCTGTTCTATACAGGTAAAACTCATAAATTAGGTGAAGTTCACGATGGTGCTGCTGTTACCGACTTTATGGAACAAGAAAGAGAAAGAGGTATCACTATTCAGTCAGCTGCTGTTACTGCTGAATGGAAAGGACACCAGATTAACATTATCGACACCCCAGGCCACGTTGACTTTACAATCGAAGTTGAACGTTCACTCCGTGTATTAGACGGTGTAATCGCTGTATTCTGTGCAGTTGGTGGTGTTCAGTCACAATCTGAAACAGTTTGGAGACAAGCTAACAGATATGAAGTACCTCGTATGGTATTCGTTAACAAAATGGACAGAACAGGTGCAGACTTCTACCGTGTAGTTGATCAAATTAAAAACAGATTAGGCGGAAATGCTGTTCCTATTCAGTTACCTATCGGTGCAGAAGACAAGTTTACAGGTTTGGTTGACCTTATGACTATGAAAGCTGAAATCTACACTAACGACTTAGGTACTGATATCAGAGAAGAAGAAATTCCTGCAGACTTGCAAGAAAAAGCTAAAGAATACCATGATGCTATGGTTGAAGCTATCGCAGGTGAAGATGATGATTTGATGGAAAAATTCTTTGAAGATCCTGACTCAATTACAATTGATGAACTCAGAGCAGGTTTGAGAAAAGCGGTTTGTAACAACAAAATCGTTCCTGTTTGCTGCGGTACTGCATTCAAGAACAAAGGTGTTCAGTTACTTTTGGATAATGTTGTTTACTATATGCCATCACCGGTTGACGTTAAAGCTATCGAAGGTGAACTTGAAGACGGTACAAAGGTTGAAAGACATTCTTCTGACTCTGAACCGTTCTCATCTTTGGCATTCAAAGTTATGACAGACCCGTTCGTCGGTCGTTTAACATTTATGAGAATATACTCAGGTGTTATTACTTCCGGTTCTTACGTTCTTAACGCTTCTAACGGCAAGAAAGAACGTATCTCAAGATTAGTTCGTATGTACGCTGACCAGAGACTTGAAGAAACTGAAGTTTACGCAGGTGATATCTGCGCAGCAGTTGGTTTAAAAGATACTACAACAGGTGATACTCTTTGTGATGAAAAAGCACCTATTATCTTAGAAAAAATCAACTTCCCTGAACCGGTTATCTCAGTTGCTATTGAACCTAAAACAAAAGCTGACCAGGATAAAATGGGTATTGCTCTTCAGAAACTTGCTGAAGAAGATCCTTCATTCAGGGTTAAATCTGATACAGAAACAGGTCAAACAATTATTTCAGGTATGGGCGAACTTCACCTGGATATTATCGTTGACCGTATGTTAAGAGAATTCAAGGTAGAAGCTAACATTGGTAAACCACAGGTTGCTTACCGTGAAACTATCAGAGGAAATGCTGATCAGGATTCTAAATTTATCCGTCAGTCAGGTGGTAAAGGTCAATACGGACACTGTAAAGCAAGAATCATGCCTGCAGGCGAAAACGAAGGTTTTGTATTTGAAAACAAAATCGTTGGTGGTGCTATTCCGAAAGAATACATCGAACCTGTCAGAAAAGGTATGGAAGAAGCTCTTGAAGGCGGTATCTTAGCAGGTTATCCGATGATTGACGTTAAGGTTGAACTTTATGACGGTTCTTACCACGAAGTCGACTCTTCAGAAATGGCATTCAAAATTGCAGGTTCTATGTGTATAAAAGATGGTTGTAAGAAAGCTCAGCCATGTATCTTAGAACCTATGATGAAGGTCGAAATCGAAATTCCTGATGAGTTCACAGGTACAATTATCGGTGACATCTCAAGAAGACGTGGTAGAGTTGAAGGTCAGGAACCTCAAGGTAACACAGGTAACGTAATCGTTAGAGCAGTTGTTCCGTTGGCTAATATGTTTGGTTACGCTACTGACTTGCGTTCTAACACACAAGGTCGTGGTACATTCTCTATGGAATTCCAGAAATACGAACAAGTTCCGGCTAATATCGAAAAAGAAATTATCGAAAAAGCGGGAGCGAGCAAAGGGTAGATGGCGTAAGCCATACCCGTTTAACGCGAGCGACCAAGATAGCAGGAGCAAGCAAGTAGGGGTAAATATATACCTGTATAGAGCGAGCGACTAAGACATCTGGCGTAAGCAAGCAGGGAAAATATAAAGAATAAAAATAAGGCGGTTTTTACCGCCTTATTTTTTTTGTTCAAAAATTTATCCTATATATCGCTGTATTTATTTTTCTCAAAGCACAGAATATTGATTAGAGAAAATATCATAACAACGATAAGGAGTACAACTGCGAGGGCTGATGCATATCCTAAATCAAGATTTTCAAAAGCCCGTTCGTAAATATAGTAAACAATGGTTTTTGTGGAATCCAGAGGTCCGCCTTTTGTCATAACGTATATTTCCGCAAAAACTTTCATTGCAGAGATTGTACTTATTGTTGAAACAAGAGCAATAGTCGGCATAATGTGTGGAATAGTTACGGTCAAATGTTTTCTTAAAAACCCTGCACCATCAATGTCACAGGCTTCATAGAGCTCCTGCGGAACACTCATAAGTGATGCAAGATAAATCATCATATAGTATCCGATACCTTTCCAAATTGTTACAACTGCAACGGAAAACAGTGCCCAGTGCGTATCAATAAGCCAGTTTATCGGAGGTATATTAACAAGAGATAATGCGTAGTTTAAAATACCCTGCCCTGCATAAAGCCATTTGAAAGCAATTGCAGCAACAACTATTGAAACAATTACAGGAAGGTATAAAAGTATTTTGTATAAAGTTATTCCTCTTATTTTTTGGTTAATAAGAATAGCTAAAAAAAGCGGAAATGTTACAAGAAACGGAACTGCAATTACAAGATACATAAATGTATTAAACATAACCTTGTAAAAAATAGGCTCTTTGAAGAGTTTTGCGTAATTGTCCAAACCGTTAAAAGTCGGATTATAAATGCTTGATGAATAATCAAAAAAACTTAAACCGAAAGTCTGAAAAAACGGTATAAAAAAGAACACGATTAAAACTGCTGCTGCGGGAAGTAAAAATAAATATGGCGTGTATTTTTTATAATAGTTCATTTTATACTTACCTCTAATTTTCTACCAACATTTTAGCAAACTTTAACGACTCTTCATTTACCCCTCCGCTTGCAAGTTCTGCTATGGCTTTGAGTTTTTGTTCACCTTCAAGAACCGTAATATCAACATTTGTTGTATCGTTCTGGGTTTTTCTTACGTAAATATGTCTGTCGGATTTTGATGCAATAATTGCCTGATGAGTAATCATGATAATCTGCATGTATTTTGCAAGTTCTTTTACTTCGTCAGCAACGGATTGAGAAGTTTTGCCGGAGATTCCCGTATCAATTTCATCAAAAATAATTGTATCAATGTTGTCACTTTCGGCAAAAATTGTTTTTATTGCAAGCATTACACGTGATATTTCTCCGCCTGATGCTACTTTTGCGAGAGGTTTAAGACCTTCTGATACGTTAGTGGATATTAAAAACTCAACTTTATCCGAGCCGTTTTGATTAAGCTCACAAGGAGAAATGTCAATAACAAATTGAACCTTCGGAAGTTCTAATTTTCCCAGTTTTTCCACAATTAAAGACGAAAGGACTTCTCCGTATTTTTTACGTTCTTCCGATAATTTAGAAGCCAAATCGGTTATCAAAGAGTGTTGTTCTTTGATTTTGTCCTCAAGCTCTTCAATGTTTTGGGTTGAAAACTCAATACCGTCAAGCTCTTTTCTTAATTTTTTACCTTCTTTTATTACGTTTTCCAGCGTTCCGCCATATTTGCGTTTAAGTTTATCAAGCAAAAATAATCTTTCCTGAATGGAGTTTATTCTTTCTTCATCGTTTTCAAGAGATGAAGAATAATCTCTTAAGAATGATGAAATGCCTTTTAGCGAATCTATTGCGCTGATTAACTCTCCTTCAATTTGTTCCAGGCTGTTATCCATGCCGGAGGCTTTTGAGAGATTTTGTTTAATCTGTAAAAGTCCTTCAAGAACTGAGCCGTCATCACCGGAGATTGACCAGTATGATGAGCCTGTGAGCTCTTTGAGTTTTTCAACATTTTCTAAGACGGCAAGTTCATTATTGAGCTTTTCATCTTCATTAATGTCATTTATTCCTGCTCCTTCAATTTCTTCAACCTGAAAACGTACAAACTCAATCTGGTCTTCTGTTTTGCTTGCAGAATTTTTTAGTTCTTCAAGTTTTGAGAGCATTTGCTTATAGTTAGCAAAATTTAGCTTATACTCGTTAAGGCAGAAATTGTTATCGGGCAAAGTCTGAATATATGAATCCAATAATGTAATGTGATAACCAGGCTGCAAGAACGAATAAGTCTGGTGTTGTGAATGAATATCAAGGAACATTTCCCTAAATATTTTCATAAATTCCTGATTAACAAGAGAACCGTTTACTCTTGCTCTGCTGGAAGTCGGGGTAATTTCTCTCGACAGAATAATTTCTTCACCAAAACTTTCTATTCCATATTTATCAAAAAGAGCGGTAACATCTTGTTTTTTGTTAATTATGGTAATCTCAATGAGAGTTTTATCTGCTCCGTTTTTAATAACTTCTTTATTTGCTCCTATATATTTACCTCTCCCCCCAAAAGCAATATCAATAGCGTTAATCAGGATGCTTTTACCTGCCCCTGTTTCTCCGGTAATTATATTTAATCCGTTTGACAGGTCAAGCTTAAGCTCGTCTATTAAAATATAGTTTTTTATGTAAATTCCTGATAACATTTTTTAAACACTATTCCTCATCACTATCATCTTCGGGGAAATCGTCTTCATACTCTTCGTCATCTTCGTATTCATCATCTTCGGAATCATCTTCATCCCATTCGGAGTCTTCCGATTCATCAGAATTATCAAATTCTTCATACTCGTTTTCTTCATCATATTCTTCTTGTTCCTCCGATTCAAAATTATTGTCTTCTTCAAAATCAGTTTGGTTATTTTCTTCACTTTCTTCATTTTCATATTCTTCAACTTGTCTCTCAGGTTCCAGTTCTTCCTGTTTTCCGATTTTATTACCGACAGATTCGAACTCGAGTTTCAGCGCTTTTTTTGAATATGAAAGCGTGTATGGATTTTGTAAAGCGTATTTAAGATAAGTATAATATTCGTTCAGGTCGCCTATAAATTTATAAACTCTTGCAAGACAATAATACAAATCACCGTTTTCTTCTTTATCAAGCGCTGTGTGTAAAACTTCCAGAATTTCCTCTGTTTCATTATTTTTAAGACAAATTTTTACCAAGAGCTTATATGCTTCGTAGTCGGCAGGGTTATATTGAATGGTTTTTTTTAAATATTCTTTTGCCTCTTCATCATTACCGTTTTTGAAAGCAATTGAACCCAGGTTAAAATATGCCCAGCTGTAATCCGGAGATATTTCAAGAACTTTTTTATAGCTGTCAACGGCAAAGTTTGTGAGTCCGTCATTTTGATAAATATACCCGAGATAAAAATAAGCATACACATCTTTTGGGTTAATCAAAACTGCTTTCTGGAAATTGTCCAGCGCCTTGTTTTTTTCTTCTCTGTTAAAGTAACAAAGTCCTAAATTAAAATAACAATTTGAGTCTTTAGGATCAGTTTTAAGAACTACTTTGAAACATTTTTCTGCCTCATCCCAATCTTTGAGGTCAACAAGTACTTCACCCAGGTTATAATAAAAATCTTCCTGCGGAGAAATAGAGATAGCTTTTTGATATGCTTCACGTGCTTTGTCAAATTTTTTCAGCTTTTCATAGACGATACCGAGGTTGTAATATAAATCCGCATCCTCAGGAAAATATTTGCAAAGGTATTCCAGATTGTTTTCGGCCTCTTCGTTAAAACCCTGATTAACCAACATAACAGAGAGCTCTCTTCTTGCCTGAAAGTTAGAAGGGTCATCTCTTAAAAGCGCCTGCAATGTTTCTATGTCATTCCCCATAATACGATTATACCAAGTGTACATAAGTAAGTAAATAATCTTCACACGTTTTACAAATAATGTTATAATTTTTTTATGGATTACAAAGACTTGTCATCTAATCCGGTTGCAGCACTTTTGCAGCTGGTGGGAGCAAAATGGAAAATGCTTATAATAATGAATCTCTTAAAAAAAGAGATGAGATTTTGTGAGCTAAAAAAAAAGCTGGGCTGTACGGCAAAAGTTCTTACGGCATGCTTAAAAGAGATGGAAGAAGACGGCATTGTAATCAGGGAAGTTGATGAAAGAGAAGCCAACAGGGTAGAATATTACCTGACGGATATAGGATATACCCTTAAACCGGTAATTGAAGCAATGCAGAAATGGGGCAAGGATTATAAGAGATTAAGAAAACTAATGGAAAGGTATGGTGGATAAATGAATATACATTATCTTGGACACAGTGCATTTGAAATAATTACAAAAGGAAAAAAGATACTTATTGACCCTTTTTTGGTTTGTGTGCCGGGTTATGAGCCCGAAAATATTTATGACATTTTTGTGACCCACGCTCATAATGACCATCTTGGAAGTGCGATAAACATATCCGCAAGCTCAGGAGCGCCTATAACAGCAGTTTTTGAACTGGCGAAATACTGTGCAAAAAAAGGTGCAAAAATAATTGATATGGGTTTGGGTTCCTGGAGAGATTACAGCTGGGGAAGAGCTGTTCTTGTTCCCGCATTCCATACAAGCTCAACACCGGACGGTCAGTACGGCGGATCCCCCTGTGGTATAATTTTTGAAATCGAAGGAAAAACTATTTATCACGCAGGTGATACAGCTTTAAACTCTGAAATGAAAATGATAGGTGATGTTTATCACCCGGATATTGCTATTCTTCCTATTGGAGGCAAATATACAATGGATATTGAGCATGCCGTAATTGCCGCAGAATGGTTGCAAACAGCTATTGTTATTCCTATGCATTACAATACGTTTGATGCAATAAAGGTTGACATAAATGAGTTTACACGTCAAATAAGAGAAATCGGTAAAGTTCCTGCCGTTATTGAAATTGACGGAAGCTTTGAAGGTTAACGGATTATTTTTTAAGAATTTTACGGAAGTTATTCTTGCAAAGACTACTATTTGCTTAAAATATCTTAACTATTTGAAATAGTAATACAGTTAGGTTATCATTATTATTGAGTAATAGTGCGTGGGGAGATAATGGAAAACAATTATTTTGCACTTTTAGCTAATGATATGAAGAAATTGTGGAACGGGCTTGACGGGGCACAGAAACTCGGCATGCTTTTCTTAATTGTCCTGACCATTATTGCTGCAACATTTTTCTTATCAAAAGCATTGGAACCTGACTGGGTTGTTTTATATTCGGATTTAAGCGAAGTTGATACCTTAAATATCGTTGAAGGTATGAAAAAGAACGGGTACAGATATAAAATATCCGAAGATCATAAGTCTATTTTGGTTCCTTCAAAGTTTAAAGACGAACTCCGTATTTATGTTGCGGAAAATGATTTAATCAAAAACAAAGATACCGGTTTTGAACTTTTGGATGATATGCAGCTCGGTTCTACCGACTTCAAAAATAAACTAACAAAACAAAGAATTTTCCAGGGCGAACTTGTTCGTTCAATAGAAAAGATTCAGGGTATCAGATTTGCAAGAGTGCAGATAGCCGAACCGGAGCGTTCAATATTTGATGATAGTGATGAAAAACCTACTGCATCAGTTATCTTGGTACTTGACCCCGGGCATAAGCTAACAAGTGCACAGGTAAAAGCTATTAAAAATTTGGTTGCATATTCAATTCCGAGAATGACACCTGAACAGGTATTTATTACTGACCAGAGCGGTAATAATTTATCTGATGAAACGTCAAAAAATTCTACTGATATGGAAAGTTTCAAAGGTAATTTAGAGAAAGATACTGCAAAAAAAGTTTCAAATGTTCTGGAAAAAATTGTCGGAAAAGGAAATGTGTCAGTTCAGGTTAATGCTGATATAGACTTTAACTCCGCAAAAGCAACAATCGAAAGTTATATTCCGGTTGGTGATAACAAAGAAACAGGTGTAGTAACAAGCTCACAGACAGAAACAGAAACTTATGAGAATCCAAATAATGTTCAAAATCCGCAAAATTTGACACCGCCGGTTACCGTTAACAGAAATTTGAATTATACAAAGCAAAAAACTTCTGTTAATTATAATGTATCAAAAGAAGTTAAGCAGGTTGTTTATGCGCCCGGAACAATAAAAAGATTATCAATTGCAGTCGCAATAAACAAAGTTTTGACTGACGAAGAAAAAGATGAAATAAAGAATCTTGTACAATCGGCTTCCGGTGTTGATTTTTCAAGAGGCGACACAATTTCTATTTCAGGATTACAATTTGAAGGTGTTGTCGTTGATAAGAAAGCTCAGGAAGACTTTAACCGTCAATATCAACAACAGCAGCTGCTGTACTTTATCGGTTCTTCCGTAGTACCGTTGATAGTCATATTGCTGATGGGCGGTTTTGCATTACTGATATTGAAGAACTTCGTAAACAAAATGCCTACAATGAAAAAAATAGAACGCAGATTTGAAGAACTGCAGGAACCTGTTCAGGAGGAATTTGAGCCTGAAGAAGATTCCTCAGGTATAGTGCTCGACAAGAAAGAAATACGGTCTCAAAAAGACCAGAGTATTAATGAGCTGAACGAAGCGGTAATGACAGCGCCTGAAGAAGCTGCAAAATTGCTGGTATCATACATAAAGGACAACTAATAAAAAGAGACAATAAGTATAAATGGGTTTAGAAGACGTAAAAAAGACAAAAGAGGATGCCAAAAAGGTAATTAGCCGTCCGACTCAAAAAGTCGCGGCACTCCTTATTGCGCTTGGTCCGGCGACAGCTTCTGAAATCCTTAAAAACATAAAAGATGATGATTTACTTGAACAGCTGACGCTTGATATTGCAAACCTGGGAAAAGTTCCTGACGAAGATTTGAATGATGTCCTGAACGAATTTAAAGCGGTATTTCAGGCTAAAAACTTTGTTGCATCAGGTGGTGTTAACTACGCAAAACAATTACTTGCTCAGGCTTATGGTGATTCGGAAGCTGCAAAAATGCTTGAAAAAGTTAACTCTATGGTTAACACTAACCCGTTCTACTTCTTAAATGAAGCTGACCCGCAACAGCTTGCAAACACATTCGCAACAGAAAATCCGCAGCTTTTGGCATTGATTTTGGCTTACATAAGACCGGAACTTGCAGCTCAGGTGTTATCATTCCTGCCTCCTGATATTCAGGCAATTGTATCAATGAAAATTGCTGATATGACACCGACAAACCCGGAAATTCTCTCAACAATTGAAGATATTGTAGAAAGGAAATTCTCGGCTCTGCTTGTTCAGGACTTCTCAAATGCCGGCGGCGTAGAATCTCTGGCAAACATTTTGAACTGTTGCGACCGTGGTACAGAAAAGAATATTATGGAATGGCTTGATATTGAAAATCAGGAAATGGCACAACAGGTACGTGACTTGATGTTCGTCTTTGAAGACATCATTATCCTCGACGACCGTGCAGTTCAGAGAACTCTTCGTGAAATTGATACCAAAGAGCTTGCTATTGCCCTTAAAGGTACAAAAGATGAAATTAAGGATAAAATATTTAGCAACATGTCTGAAAGAGCCAGACAAATGCTTCAGGACGATATGGAATACCTTGGCCCTGTCCGTGCAAAAGAAGTTCAGGATGCACAAACCAATGTTGTTAGTGCTATCAGAAATCTTGAAGCAACAGGTGAAATTACAATTACCCGTGCAAGTGTTGAGGATGAATTAATTGAGTAGCGGAAATAGTAGTGACAATAACAGAATAGTAAGAAAAGACGTTCAGTTCGGTAAAAGTTATGTACTTCCGATTGAGCAGTCGAAAGTTACACAGTCAGAAGAGAAAGTAAAACAAATACTTGCCGATACAGACCAAAAAGCCCAGCAAATGGTTAGTGCAGCAGGAAATAAGTCAACGATTATTGTTCAGACTGCAAGTAATGAAGCAACAAGAATTATAGAAGATTCAAGAATAAAAGCTCAAAATGAATATGACAGCATAAAGCAACAGGCTTACAATGAAGGTTTTGAACAGGGCAGACAAGACGGTCTGAAAAAGTTTCAGGAAGATGCGGAAGAAGGCTTAAAAGCACTTGAAACATTAGCAAGTTCTTCTTTTGATATGAAAAACAATATTATAGATTCCGCATCAAGAGATATTGTTGAGCTTGTTGTTGCAATAGCGGATAAAGTATGTCATGCAAAATTAAATCCGCAGATACTTCATCAAATAACGCTTGATGCAATTAAGCTTTTGAACGATAAAGAAAACATTACAATCATAGTGAGTCCAAAACTTGTTGATAATATACACAAGATGGTTCCGAATTTTAAAAGTTCTATACAAAATTTACAATCGGTAAAGATATTAGAGGATTCTTCCCTGTCAGCAGATGGCGTAATTGTTGAAACACCGTCAACAAGGTTAGATTCCCGTATTTCCTCGCAAATAAGTGAGCTTGCTCAGAAAATGTTAACAGGTGGCAGCGATGGAATGGGACAAAAATAAGTATCTCGATATTATAAAAAACACGCGCACGATAAAAGAGATTGGACGTATAACTGAAATTATCGGGCTTACTATAGAATCTGACGGTCCCAAGTCTTCTATTGGTGATTTATGTCATATTTATAATGATTTTGGAGATAAACCTACAATGGCGGAAGTTGTAGGATTTAAAAAAGATAAAATCCTGCTGATGCCTCTGGCTTCACCTGACGGAATTCGTCCGGGGGCTTTTGTTGTGAATACCGGTGGTGCAATGAAAATAGGTGTCGGGAATCAGCTTATAGGAAGAGTTTTGGACGGGCTCGGAAATCCGATTGATACTTTGGGTGATATACAATTTACTGATTTTCGTTCTACAAGGGCTGCCGCAATAAATCCGCTTAAGCGAAAAAGAATATCAGAACCGCTTTCTCTGGGAATTCGAGCTATTGACGGATTTGCTACTGTTGGCAAGGGACAAAGAATGGGTATTTTTGCAGGTTCAGGTGTAGGTAAAAGTACAACAATCGGTATGATGGCAAAAAACACATCTGCCCAGATAAATGTTATCGCATTGATAGGCGAACGTGGAAGAGAAGTTAAGGAATTTATTGATGAGATTTTAGGACCGGAAGGCATGAAACGTTCAGTTGTAATTGCCGCAACCTCGGAACAGCCGTCTTTGGTTAAAATTAAAGCTGCTTTTGTCGCAACTTCTATTGCCGAATATTTCAGAGATTTGGGAATGGATGTTCTGTTTATGCTTGACTCTATTACCCGTGTTGCCATGGCACAGAGAGAAGTAGGTCTTGCAATTGGTGAACCTCCTGCAACCAGAGGCTATACACCTTCTGTGTTTGCTCTTATGCCAAAGCTTATGGAAAGAGCAGGTACAAATGAATACGGAACAATTACAGGGCTTTATACAGTCCTGGTTGAAGGTGACGACTTTAACGAACCGATTTCTGATACGGCAAGAAGTATCTTAGACGGTCACATAGTGCTTTCAAGAGATTTGGCGCATAAAAACCATTACCCTGCTGTAGATGTTCTTGAATCATTAAGCCGTGTTATGGGCGATGTTACGTCAAAAGAACACAGAGCTGCCGCAGGTATTTTACGTAATTTGCTTGCTGTTCATAAGAAAAACGAGGATTTGATTAATATCGGAGCTTATGTAAAAGGCTCAGATCCTATGTGTGATAAAGCAATTGAGATGATGAATTATATTGACGGATTTTTAATTCAGTCAACAAATGATAAAACAGAATACGAAGAAACAGTTTCTTCTATAATTGAACTCGGCATGGCAGCATTTCCGCCTCAGCCCGGGGAATCAAATAACGGCCAGAATAATTAACAAAAAAGCTGAGATAATGGCAGATACTCCGACAAAGTACCAGAAATAAGGGCGTTTCGGTGCTTGTGATTTTGATTTGACTGAGCAGTATTGTGGTTTTGTGGTTTTTGTGGAATTTTTCTTCTTTTCTTCCCCGTATTTTTCAGATAAATTTTTTCTTGATTTTTTGCCTGTTATAAGCAAATCTACATCATATCTGAGTTTTAAAATTTTTCTGTTTTCGTTGCAGGAATAAGCGCAGTAGTTTATGGCAACTTCAAACGCTCTTTTAAGGCATTCGAGCGCTTCCATTCCGTCCTGTTTTACGGTTATTGAGTGTGTTGCTTCGTTGCCGTGTTTTTTTAAAAAATATAAATCCTCAACGAACTCCTTAGCTTCTTCGGAACTTCCTAACGTACAGTCTTTTAGTGTCGCAAGCATTGCATCAAAGGTTACTTCGGTTGTTCTTCTTGAACCTAAAACATTTTTGCAGATGACTTCTCCAAATCTTCTTGTCTGAGTCATACATTGTTCAAAAAACTCATTCCGATAGAGTTCTTCCGCATCGATAATTATCTGAAATAAATCTTTGTCATTTCTTTTTAAAAAATCAAAATTTGATGTCATAATAACATTCTATAACACAAGACCACTTATACAATCGTGCAAACAAAGTAAATGTATATATTTACCCCTTACCCCTAGCCCTTAACGGCGCCGTCATTTTCGCCTGAGATAAAATATCTTTGCATCATTAAGAAAAATATAATTATTGGTATTGTTGATATTATTGAGCCTGCAGCGATAAATCTCCAGTTAGCCGAGAACATACCTTGCAGGTTATTTATTCCGACCGGAAGGGTGTACATACTGTCTTTGGTGAGCATAATACTCGGCCAGAGAAATTCGCCCCATGAGCCTATAAAGGTAAATACCGCAAGTACGGCAAGCGTGGGTTTAACCATAGGTATAACAACTTTAACAAACATCTGAAATACGTTGCAACCGTCTACTATTGCGGCTTCTTCAACTTCTTTCGGAACTTTTAAAAATGCCTGACGCATTAAGAATATTCCGAACGCACTTACGGCGAACGGCATTACGAGACCGATATAACCCATAACGTTGTTAACGCTGTCTATCAAATGTAATTTTAAAGTAATGATATAAACGGGAAGCATAATTGCCTGAAAAGGTATCATTATTGTTGCAAGAATAGAAAAGAACACAAACTTCTTTCCTCTAAACTGCATTCTTGCAAGCGGATAAGCGGCAAGCGAGGATAGGATTAAATTGAGTGCAACGGTGAGAGCGGCAACAATAACACTGTTCCAGAAGTACGCCATAAAATCGACTCTTCCCCAAACATCAATGTAGTTTTGGAAAGTAAAATCAGTCGGTATCAACTTTGGCGGATAAGCAAAAATATCCTCATTAATTCCTTTTAGTGAAGTTGAAGTCAACCATATAAACGGAAATATTGATAATAACGAAGTTATTATCAGTGTTAAATGTATTAATCCTTTTCCTGTCAGTTTTTTGAACATATAAATTATTTAACCCCTCACCCCTACCCTCTCCCACAAGGGGCGAGGGAGAGTTTTAGTTATATTTGCCCCTTTATCCCCCGAGAGCGTGGGCTTTTTCGGTTGTAGATTTTATAACATCATAGAATAGCTTTTCCGTATTGTTTTCATTCATACAGTCAACGCCGACTGCCGTACAACCGCCTTTTGTTGCGACATTTGATATAAGTTGTTCCATTGAAATATCACGATTTAGTGCCATTTTCCCCGAACCTATTGCAGTCTGGATACTTAACAACAACGCCTTTTCATAATCCATACCGAGCTTTTCACCTGCACGTGCTATTTCATTAATTACTTTGTAGAAGAATGCAGGACCTGAACCTGAAATGGCGGTAACAATATCAAGTTGTGCTTCATTATCAACAACTATGCATTTACCTATTGTCGAAAGTAAATCTTTGACAAACTCAATATCATTTGTCCCTGTTTCAGAACCCCCAACCATACCGCTCATTCCTTCACCTACGAGTGCAGGTGTGTTTGGCATAACACGAATTACTTTGCTTTTTTCAGGTAAATTTGTTTCCAGCTTATTAATATTTACCCCTGCGGCTATTGAAACAATGAGTTTTTCAGGAGAAACAAAAGGTTTTATTTCTTCCAAAACCCCCAAAACCTGATTTGGTTTAACAGATATAAAAATAACGTCAGAATTTTTTACAAGTTCTTTATTATCTAAAATAATTTTTATCCCGAGATTTTTGGATTTTTCTTCAAGTCCTTCCGGTTTACTTTGTGTTGCAAGCAGATTTTCAGGTGTTGCAAAATTAGTTTTAATCAACCCTTTAATTATCGCACCTGCCATTTTTCCGGAACCGATAAAACCTATTTTTTTGTATGACATTTTAACTCCCTCTTAACAATCGTTAAACATGTATTTGACTAAAAAGCATGTTTTGTTTAGTATAAGACTATTATAAGTAAAATTAGCTGAAAAGGAAATAGAATTATGAAACGTACACTAGAAGGAACAAAGCTTAAAAGACAACACGTTAGCGGTTTCAGAGCAAGAATGGCAACTCCGGGCGGACAGGAAGTTTTAAACAGACGCCGTGCAAAAGGCCGTCATGAAATTGCTGTAACAGGAAGCAAACGTGCTTAATTAAATAGCTAAACAAGATTAAAAAAAGAGTTGAGATTTATCTCAACTCTTTTTTAATGCTTCTAATCATATGCAACAACAAGACCGGTTTTTCTTGATTATTTACTCCTATATATTTACCCCTTTACCCCTTACCACAGCAGTTTTTGAATTTTTTACCGCTTCCGCAGGGGCAGGGTTCGTTTCTGCCGACTTTTTGTGTTATTTCCGGTTTTTCGGTTTTTGGTGCAGAGATAATATCAAATACTTCCGAGAATGCATTTGAGCAGAATAAAACGGTGGCTGATGAATATAATTTGTGAGCAAAGTATTCTGATTTATACTTGTGTACCAGTTCTTCAAAGGTATAACTTGTTTCTAAAAATCCGTTAACTATTTCCATAAAGTTCGGGTATTTGTTGTAAACTCTTTCCAGAATGGTATCGGGAACAGAATCGTTTGAGAGGAAGTATTCAATACACTGTTTAGCGTTTTCTACCGAATCTTTGTCTTCAAAAATGTGACAGAATGTTTCGTAGAAAGGTACTGCGTATAAACCTTTGTTTTTGTCAAAAATTACCGCAACATCATAGGTTTCGTTATGAGCAGCAAAACCTCCCATTGAGTTTTCAAGGAAGTTTCCGTAATTATTTTCAAGTTCTTTTACGTGGAAAAATTTGTAATTTTCAATATTAGAGCCTTTGTCAGAAAGGTCAATTTCTTCACCTTCGTTAAATGCACCGATAATATCGTCTGCATGTTTATTGGTGGTTAAAATAATATCAGTATTGAAAGCTTTGTTAAATTTTTCGTACATTTCTTTGATTGCGTTTAGAACTTCCTGCTCTTTTTCAGGGTTATCGTAGTATAAAGCTCTGGGGTTTTGAATAAGCTTCATTACTGCAAATCTGTATGCTTCTGTTTTTTGAGAGTGAGAAAGAACGCTTGATATTTCTACGATAAAGTATTCATCCTGAAAGTTAAAAATTCTTCCGGCAATATACTGTCCTGAATAAACTCCTCTGAAGTTTGTCATTTTTGTGAGAGAAGAAACCGTGTAGGTTTTTTCATTAATCAGGTTATAAAGTTCAAATCCGCTTTTAAGGATTTTTTTAACTTCAAAGATAGAAGCCTGTGCATCAATCAGACTGTCGACAACTTCTTTATTTTTTGCTTCTTCTTTGTACATTTCAAGTATAAATTTGTCATTCAGTCTGCGTTCAAAAATGTAGGGAAGGAATATTTTTTCCATTTGGTTTAGTGAAATATTTTTAGAACCGATTGTTGCAAGATATTCGTCAAAATCCGCTTTTACGGTTTCGTTTCGTTGTGTATAATTAAAAACATCTTTTAATACATCATTTATTTCCGTAATTTTTTCTAAAACAGGCATAATTATTCTCCCCCTCTTTAATTATAAGGATACATTAATCATAAGTATTTAGCAATAATCAACAAGGGTACTTATAGGAGAATTTTTATTATAAAAAATCAAAATCAAATAAACTGCTGATTTTGATATTCAAAGCAATTGCTATTTTTAATAAATGTTTATCAAACAAAACTCCGTAGGCTTTACCGTCTTCTATTTTTCTCAGGTACTCTTTTCTTATTCCTGTTTTTTCTGACAATTCTTTTATTGTCATTTGTTTTTTTTCTCGGAATTTTTGAATATTATTTCCAAGCTTTCTGCAAGTATCCAAAAAGTGTTCATCATATTTCATATTTACCTTCTTCTGTTATAACAATGTTAAAACATAATTTAATATACAACATTGTTTAAACAATGTAAAGTGTTTGTTATAACAATGGAGTTATAAAATGAAGAAAAAATTTACGAAAATAGGAAATAGCTGGGCAATGTTGTTTACTAAAACAATGTTAGAAATGCTCGATGTAAACCCCGAGCAGGAACAAGTAGAAATAGAGTTTGATAAAAAAGTTTTAAGAATGGAAAAAGAGAAAAAATAAAAAACCTCTCTTTTTTATTTACCCCTTCCCGAATACCGGCGGTGGTTGGATGTAAAGTGGTTTTAGTTTTGCCCATTCTGTCGGTTCTTTTGTAAGTGCAAGTTTTGATAAGATATCGCCGAGGGGATAATTTCCTCCTTGATATGATATTGCCATATCTGCGTATTGGCTTAATCTTTCCTTTAGACTGTTGTCTGTAATGATTCTTTTACCCCTAACCAGTTCGTCTACTTCTTCAAGTTCGATTGCACCTTTAACCTCTCCGTCATAAACATAGGCTTTGTTTTTTCTTGCATCAAGAACGACCATATCGTTATCACCAAGGATTTTTGAGAGAATCTCAAGAGAAGAAACGCCGACCGTTTTTATGTTTAATTGTTGGGCGAGAACTCTTGCAACTGTCACACAGGCTCTTATTCCGGTGAAGCTTCCCGGACCTATATCTGTTGCTATAATATCTAAATCTTTCGGTTCAAGCCCAGCCTGTTTTAAAACTTTTACAATTGTAGATATAAGGTAAGCAGAATGATAATTTTCTCCGTCAGAGAATATTATTTCGCTCTTTATAATTCTTTCACCGTCATTAAGCGTAATATATGTTTTATCAAGACAAGTGTCAAATGCTAAAATTTTCATGCTTTTAACCCTTCAATAACATATTTGTTTTTATTGCCGACCGATTTAAATTCGTAAACTCTTGAATCATCGTCATCATAAGTTACATTGATTTCTATTCTTTCAAAAGGCAGTTCACCCTGAGAAAATTCTGCCCATTCTACAAAAGTAATTTTTTTACCTTCGGAGTATTCTCTCAGTTCATCTGTGATTGTGCTTATTCCCGTATGTTCAAGCCTGTACAGGTCAAAATGATAAACGGGAATCGATGCGCTGTGGTATTCATTTAAAATTACAAAACTCGGACTTGTAACTTTTTCTTTTATTCCGAGAGCTTCTGCTGCAAATTTTACAAAAGCGGTTTTTCCGGCTCCGATTTCACCGAAGAGATTAACAAAACAACCCTGCTCCTTAACAAGCGAAACAAACTTGTAAGCAAGTTTTTTTGTATCTTCTAATGATGTACACTTTTGAACAAAAACTTCCATAACTATTTTTTCATACTCTTTCTGTACCAATAGTGAATAGCTCTTGCAACACGGTTCGAAGAGTGTCTTACAAGTCCTTCTTTGTTTTCCTGAATAAGTTTTTGTGAAACAACTTCAATTCCGATTGGAGCTATGTTTTCCATATCCAACCTGACAGGAATCGAACCTTGTTTTGCGTATCCCTCTGAAATATTATCAGGCAATCTGTTATTTACCAGAACAGCATCAACAATTTTGTTTCCTTTTGCATGTTTAAACAATGCGTTAACGTGGCTTGCAACTGTATAATCAGTCGTTTCACCGGGTTGAGTCATAATGTTGCATACGTATATTTTTTTAGCTTTTGATTTCAAAATCGCTTCAACTATTCCGTTAACAAGAAGGTTTGGAATAACGCTTGTGTATAAACTTCCCGGTCCTAAGATTATCAAATCCGCATCACCTATTGCATCAATACTGGTTGAGTTATAACCTTTTTGAGCAAACAGATCAAGGGCAGCCTTAAGAATAGCTTGTCTTTTGTTATTCTCTTCCATAAATTTCCTCTTTGTAGTTTTTCATAATTTTTCATGCTTAATAAATAGAAATACAAA
>ONVC01000001.1 GCA_900321205.1 uncultured Acinetobacter sp.
AACATTCTTCTATCATTTAATTTCATATCTTGTAAGATATTTTTATTTCTAATAGCATCTTCTAAATCGTGATATAAGTACGCAATAGTATCTATTTTATTAACCAACTCTGCCTCTAGAGATTTGTAAGTACTATCAACACTTATTCTATCATTACCGAATGTGTATGCCTGTATATTATCGGGTGTTCCTGTATGATGCAAAATGCCATATCTTGTATAGTTTGTTAAGTTTATACCACAAGGGGCTTCATCATTTTTATAATTTTTATTTTCAAGAACATCTACAACCAAAACACTCTGATAGTTATGTTCAAAGCCATCATCATCAATAGATAAATTATTTTTTAAAATGCCTTCCACAGCATGTCCAAAAGGGGTATGACCTAGATCGTGCCCTAGTGCAATAGCTTCGGCAAGATAAGCATTTAGCCCTAATGAAGATGAGATAGAACGAGATATTTGCGTAACTTCAAGTGTGTGAGAGAGTCTATTTGTATAGTGGTCACCTTCATGTGTTACATAGACTTGCGTTTTTTCCATTAGCCTTTTAAATGCAAGAGAGTATATAATTCTATCCTTATCTCTTTCAAACTCCGTTCTTCTTTTACAAGGCTGATAGTTATTCATATATAACCTTGTAGCATCTTTAGATCTCACAGCATAGGATGCCAATGTGTCATCTTCAATTTTTTCTAGATCTTCTCTTGACCTGTTAAATACTTGTTGATTGTTTACCATTTCTTATCCCCAATCTGATAATGAATACATGAATGGTACCATCAATCTTATTTTTTTTATTAAAATTTAATAAAAAATTAATTATCTCAATCTCAGAGACATTTCAACACATGTCAAACTAAAAGATAAATTATTTTTGCACTTTGTTGCACAAAAATGCACTCGCTAGAATTCCAACACTAAGCGGAATATACCCTGAAACAAGTTCAGGTTACAGAAAACGAGTGCAAAATAGTGCAAAAATCAGGACAAAAGTGCAAGAATAGTCCGGCACATCTCAAGACTATAAATCTGCCTCTATTACCCTAAACATCGGCACTATTACGATAAAACTCCCATCACAACTGTCCTGAGAACCTATAACTACTTAAAAAATACAGCATAAAAAAGAGAGCTAAAAAGCTCTCTTTTTTTAAATTTGGGCCCGGAGGGATTCGAACCCACGACCAAAGGATTATGAGTCCTCTGCGCTACCGCTGCGCCACAGGCCCGTGACGACTTAATTATTCAATTTTTGTTAACAGCTCCGCTCGGAAACCTGCTCGTCTTGTCCTTCGACAAGCCGACACCGTTTCCTTGACTCCACCTCGCGAAATGCTTTCGCTCGGCTTGCCTTATCGCTCGGCGCGTGCCCGCTACCTACCTCTCCTCAAACGTGACATTTAGTCACCTTCTCGTCGGCAGAGTGCCACAGACTAACTGTGTGCGACTTACTAATATTAGCAAGTAAAAAATCAAAAATCAAGTCTTGTCGATAAAATTGCTCTTTTTATGTTTTAGAGTGTTTTTACAATCTGTTTTGCAATTGCATGCGGATTATGCTTCCTGAAACAATCCTGATACCCACCGTCAAGCAGTATCTGTTCTCCGATTTTTTCAAAAATGTATCCGATGTCGTTTATTGATTTTCCGTTGTTTATTATATCTGACAAAATTATTTTTATATCAAGTACGGATAAAATTCGGGTTATGTTCCAAACCAACCATCCGTTTCTTCTCTGAACGGTATCAAGATATCGTTCGGCAACTTCGTTTGTAAAAATTGCCCCGATTTTTTCGTAGATTATGGTTTTAAATACGTCATAGAACTCATCACGTATTCCGTCTATATTAGGAATCAGAAAACCGCTTTCTGCCAAATTCCCTCGAATAAAAATCCTAAACTCATTTTCCTGTAAAACCTGATTGTCCTGAATGTGTACCCTTGGAATAATAAAACCGCATTCTTCTTTGATTTCTTCCCGAAGTTCATAAATGATATTGCAAAATTCCTCGCCAAGAGCCGCCAAATCAGCTCCGATATGTATGAGTATAGTATCGCTGTATAAACCGTCATACAAAAAGTCTATCTTGTCATCTATAGAAACTTCGTTTTCTTTTTTTCTGTTAAATAAATTTTTAATCCTCTTAAGCATATTTTTTTCTTAATGTAAATTTTTAGTAAGTCAATAAAACAAAAAAATATTTAATCTCCCCTTTGCAAAATTATGTTTTTTTGTGTTACAATACTATGTATAATTGAATAGAAGGGATTTTTAATCGTCTTTATCAAAAAAGACTTATGAGGGGGATAAATGACACAAAGTTATGACGCTAGTAATATACGTGTATTAGAAGGTTTAGAAGCGGTAAGACTCCGTCCGGGTATGTATATCGGTTCAACTTCTCAAAGAGGCTTACACCATTGTATATATGAAATTGTAGACAACTCTATTGACGAATCTTTGGCAGGATATTGTACTGAAATTCACGTAACGATAAATAAAGATAACAGCGTAACTGTTGAAGATAACGGACGTGGCATCCCTGTCGATATAAAACCGGATTCGGGTAAATCTGCATTAGAAATTGTACATACGGTTCTTCACGCAGGCGGAAAATTTGGTGACGGCGGATACAAGGTTTCAGGAGGTCTGCACGGTGTAGGTGCATCTGTTGTTAACGCTCTTTCCGAAAAAATGGTTGTTGAAGTTTCCCGTGATGGATATGTTTGGAAACAGTCATACTTAAGAGGTGAGCCGACTTCTCAGGTAGAAAAAACAGTTCCTACTACAAAAACAGGTACAAAATCAACTTTCTGGCTAGACCCTGAAATCTTTACGGAAACAACTGAAATTGATGTTGATGTTGTTGCAACAAGACTTCGTGAAATGGCTTTTTTGAATAAAGGTTTAAAAATCATTCTTCATGACCTTAAAGGGAATAAAGATGAAACCTTCCACTATGAAGGCGGTATCGGTTCATACGTTGCATTCTTAAACCAAAACAAGACTGTTATGTTTGAAGAGCCGATATACATGGATAAAATGGTTGATAAGGTTCGTGTAGAAGTTGCAATGCAATATACGGATTCTTATAATGAATCAATTTTATCTTTTGCAAATAATATTAACACCCACCAGGGCGGAACTCACCTGACAGGTTTCCGTAATGCTATTACACGTGTTTTAAATGATTACGCAAGAGCTAACAAAATTTTGAAAGATTCTGAACAAAATCTTTCCGGTGATGATGTCAGAGAAGGTTTGACAGCTATCGTATCCGTTAAGATTGAAAATCCTGAGTTTGAAGGGCAGACAAAAGAAAAACTCGGTAACTCAGAAGTCATGGGCTGTGTTCAGGACGTTGTAAAAGAAAAATTACAGGAATGGTTAGAGTTCAATCCAAAACTCGCACGTTTGATTATTGAAAAAACTCTCCAGGCTCAAAGAGCCAGAGAAGCTGCCAGAAAGGCAAGAGAGCTTACAAGACGTAAGTCTGTTCTCGAAAACTCTACTCTCCCGGGTAAACTTGCAGACTGTTCAAACAGAGAACCTGAAAAATGTGAAATATTTATCGTTGAGGGTGATTCTGCTGGCGGTTCTGCAAAACAGGGCAGAAACAGAATGTTCCAGGCAATTCTGCCGCTCAGAGGTAAAATTCTTAACGTTGAAAAAGCCCGTTTGGATAAAATTTATGCTAACAATGAAATTCAATCAATGGTACAGGCTTTTGGTATTACAATAAGCAAAAACGAAGAAGAGTTTAACCTTGAAAAACTTCGTTATCATAAAATTATTATCATGACAGATGCTGATGTTGACGGTGCTCACATAAGAACGTTGTTATTAACATTCTTCTTCCGTTATGCAAAACCGCTTATTGAAAACGGTTATGTGTATATTGCGCAGCCGCCGTTATTTAAGGTTACTCAGGGTAAAACATCAGAGTATTTATATGATGAACATGCTCTTGATAAAATGCTTAAAGAACGTGGTATAAAGTCTTTGAGTTTGTCGGATAAAACAAAAACAAAAGTTAAATCAGGAGATGACCTTGCAGAGTTAATTGCAAACATGTCAACCTTCTATAAGGCATACAATAACCCGATTCTCAATATTATTCCGTCGGTTGTCCTGAGAGGTTTAATCCGTTCTGAGGTTAAGCCGGAAGACTTTACCGACCAGGGAAAAATGACAAAAGTAGTTGAATACTTAAATCACTATCTGCAAGACCACGCTGAAAACTATAATGTAACGGAAGCCAAGAACTACAAAGTAGAGCTTAAATACAGCCCCGAAGTCGCTAGATATGCAATTCAGCTTGAACTTTTTGAAAACGAACACGAAATGATTACGGCTAATATTATTAAGTCAAATGAGTTTAAGCGTTTAAAATCTGCATATCCGCTCATTCGTGATTTCTTAATTGAAGAAGAAGAAAAATTAATATTAGAGAGCGAAAGCGGAGAAATAGAGATTACATCATTCGGACAGCTGCAAAAGATTGTTGACGACAGAGGTCAAAAAGGTCTTCAAATCCAAAGATTTAAAGGTCTCGGTGAAATGATGCCTCAACAACTTTGGGAAACAACCATGGACCCTGAAACAAGAACTTTACTTAAAGTTAACCTTGAAGATGCTATGATGTGCGACCAGTTGTTTGATGTGCTTATGGGTGACAAGGTTGAACCAAGAAGAGAGTTTATTGAAGCCAACGCTGTTTATGCAACAAACATTGATACATAATAGTATTATTAATAATAAAAAGCAGGATAACCTTTTGGGGCTATTCTGCTTTTTTATTTTCTTTTTCTTCAATGTCCTTTATTTCTTTTTTTGCATCTTCGTATATTGTATGAATTGTACCGTTATTATTTAATGTTACTTTTATATACTTACCAAGCTCAGGTGCTTTGAGATAGAACTGCGGAGAACTGCCTTTTGAGTTAATATAGCAAAAACAATTAGCTTTATCTATATTTGTTTCAAGCGCATCTTTCAGGATTTTTGCTTTTTCTCTGCAGTCTTGTTCAAGTCCTTTTTTGGGGTTATGATTGTTCTTAAGGACAAATCTCGATACAAATCTTATTCTGGAATGTCTTGTTGTTAATACTTCCCCAAAAATTTCTTTATTGTTAATAACATTGCAGAATTCTTTGAATCTCGGATTTTCAAAATCAAGTTTAAAAATAATTTTACTGCAAATATCTTTTACTAATTGATAATTATTATCTTCTTTTTGCAGGAACTTAACGTCAGTACTTGAAAGTTTTATGTTCTTGAACGCTTTCGGGTCAATAAATCTGGCAAAGTTGTATATGGATTCCATTCTCCTGTCTTTTAGTAAGTTATCAACCATTTCTGTTTGTACGTCTTTTTCCAAAAAATCATTGTTTGAATCCTCTGTGTTTTCTTTAAGGTTTATCTCGCCGTAAACGGCTTCGTGAATTGCGGAAATTGCTTTTAGTTTTGTATGAGCAGGTGTTGTTTCCGGAAATCCAACCCGGAATGCGTATGTTTTTTTGTCATATTTGTTTAGCATATCCCCGAAGTCTGTTATTGTTAAACCGGGATAATTTTTTTTTATCTCATTTATTTTTAAAATACTTTCTTTATCCAGCTGTTTTATCATCATAAACTCATCACAGCTCAAATTTTCTGCTTCTGCCCATGTTTTTATGCTGTCTTTTGAGAGTTTTCCGTTGTTAAGCAATACAAGATAGTACATTACGGAGTTGCCGTTTAAAAGTGTAGATGAGATGTTAGTTGCTATATCATCAAGACAATCTGAATATTCGTCAAGAGTTTTAATGTATGATTTCATTATGGTTAATTTGTCGTTGTTTTCTGACGCAACTCTTAATATATTTTCCAGTATATTTAAAGTCCGTTCATTCTTCTTGTTTTCCGGTTCTGCCGAACTGACAGAAAGAAGCTGTTTGTACTTTGAATCCAGGTTTGGGAAAAAAGATGTAATCTTAAAGTATAACTCCCTTTCAGGCCTTTCTTCTATAAAAGATTGCTTGTCAAAAATTGGCAAAGAAGGAGTGGTTTCGAGAGTTGATTCTTTTTTCGCCTTATTTTTATCAGGGGCTTTTTTGCTTAAATTATATTTTTCGGTTAACTCATTTAGTCCCAGTTCACTTACAATGTTGTTTAAGAAATTTTTTGCTTCTTTGTTTTGTTCTGCAAACAGGGTGATTTCTGCAATAACAGCTCCGGCAATTGCTGTTAAACCTGTGAATAATTCTCTTGTTTCTTTGTTTTTACTGATTGTTTTTAACTGTTCTTCAAATAATGACGGGTCTATAATTGGCGGTTTTGCTTTGAAGTGAGTTTCATATCTGTTTTGACTAAAATTTCTGACAGGTTGTATAAGCATTAAATTGTCCTTAGTTTAAAAATAGTCTTTCGGTTATTAAAAGGGTTGTAAAAAATAAATTTGCTATTTCTGTTTTTTATAAGGATTGTAAACAAATGTAACAGTTTTAAAAGGGCATGGTGTAAAAATTATAGAGTTAGTCTATAATATGTGTATAAAAGGATATGTGATGTATATATAATAATCACAGAAAAGAGAGTTTTTATTAGGGAATAAAGCACAACTATCATGGTTTGCCTTTGAAAGGTTAGGGAATGCCGGTAATTATCAGAACAAATATGCAGTCAATTATAGTACAGGAGAATTTGAATGCTGCAACAAATTCTTTGAACACTGCTATGGAAAGAATGACAACAGGTTATAAAATTAACAGAGCGTCTGATGATGCGGCAGGTTATTCTATTGCAGATACAATGATAACTAAACTGGGTTCGCTGGAAGTTGTAGCTGAAAATACGGCTATGGGCAAAGATATGCTGACAACAGCCGAGGAAAATTATGAGCTGTTAATCGGTCATCTTCAGCGTGTGAGGGATTTAACTGAGCAGGCTGCAAGCGGAACGTACGGTTTGGATTCTCTTAAAGCAATGCGTGCAGAGGTTCAGTCGAGACTCGAGGAAATTACCCGTATTGCAAACAATGCTGAGTATAACGGTATAAAATTGATGAAAGATGGTTCACAGGCTGCCTCAGGTGTTGATATTCAGGTCGGATTAAATTCGTCACCGGATAGTGTTATAAGCCTCAGCTCGACGATATTTGCAGATGCAACTCTCAGCGGTTTGTTTAAAGCTGATACGGCACTGGGTGCGATTGCAAAAAAAGCAAATAATAACCAGGCTATTGCGAAGATAAACAGTACAACCGGATATGAAGCATATTCAGCAGCGTTTGTCGGATTGAAGAAAAACGCAAGCGGTGATTATGTAATCCAGACTGACACGGGTTCTAAGGCTGTTGACACGCTGGACTCAATAGATAAAGCGTTAAAGGCACTGGAAACAAGAAATACGACTCTCGGTTCAACTCAAAACCGCCTGGATTCGGCAGCAACATCAATAGAAGTAAGGAGTAACAACCTGACTGCATCACTATCAACTATCAGGGATACAGATGTTGCAAAAGAGTCATCAAATTATATTCAGGCGCAGATATTGCAGCAGGCTTCGGCAACACTGCTTGCAACTGCTAATCAGTCGCCGAGTATTGCACTAAGTTTAATATAAAAAATAAAATTGTTGTTGATTGGGATATGTACTTATATTTGAGATTGGAGAAATTCAATCTCTTTTTATTGCGGATTTTGGCAAGTGCGACGGTTGCTTAAGCAACCTAGACACGTCCCTGTGAACAACCTGACGAAGCGCTGTTTTCGTAAGAAAACAAAAGCGGAGTGTAAAGGTTGTGAACTGCCAATAATCCAAGACGCGTGTAAATATAATTCTGAAGAGTTTTGGCTATTGGCATCGCAAGACCGCAGCCCCGTTTAACGCAAGCGAGCGAGAAATAATATACAGTTATTATTTGCTTTTATCGTATGTTTTTGATAGAGTTAACTTGTAAATAAGAAAAAGAGGAGTATTTCATATGGATTTAATGAAAGGCAAAAAAGGTATTATTTTTGGCGTGTCAAACACTCATGGTATTGCTTACGGTATCGCTAAACAGCTTTTTGACGCAGGTGCGGAAATAGCTTTTTCATATGCTGGTGAAGCTATGGAAAAACGTGTAAGACCGATTGCAGAATCAATGAACGCTAAAATCATAATGAGCTGTGACGTGACAAAAGAAGATGAAGTTGCGGCTGTATTTAAGGAAGTTGAAAAAGTTTACGGAAAAATTGACTTTGTTGTTCACGCCGTTGCATTTGCACCGAAGGAAGCATTGATGGGCAGATTTATTGATACAACAAAAGAAGCCTGGGACACAGCGTTAGGCGTAAGTGCTTATTCACTTGTTACTGTTGCTAAGTATGCAGAACCTGTTTTGAACGAAGGAAGTTCAATTTTGGCACTCACATACCTAGGTTCTATTCTTTCCGTACCAAGCTATAATGTAATGGGTGTTGCAAAAGCTGCGTTAGAATCAGCAATGAGATTTTTGGCTGTTGACTTAGGTCCTAAGGGAATCAGAGTTAACTGCTTGTCATCCGGTCCTGTTAAAACTCTTGCTTCAATGGGTATCAGCGGATTCTCAAAAATGCTTAAAGCAGCAGTTATGCGCTCACCAATGAAGAAAAATGTTGCATTAGAAGATGTAGGAAAAGCAGGCTTATATTTGGCTTCCGAACTTTCCAGCGGTACAACCGGTGAAGTTGTTTATTGTGACTGCGGTTGCCACTCAGCATATGGTTCAGCAGAAGAAATGGATACATTAGCAAACGCTGAGTAGGGGTAAATTAAAGGGGCAGATATTAAATAATGAGATAAAAAAAGAGGGTGACTGCTGTCACCTTCTTTTTTTTATTATAAGAGATTATTGGGAACTATTATTTACCCCCGTTGCAGCCGAAGGCAATTGTGACGTGTTCACGAGGGTTAATAGCAGATATTTTTTGTCCTTTTGCATCTACTAAATAACCGAGTTCATCTCCTGATGCCTGAACAAGACCGATAGTACCTGATACGGCAGTACGGGTAAAGTCAACAGGAGCTTTAACGGTTTCGTATAACATATCGCCAACGCTTCTTGCAGCACCGCCGAATTGTCCCTGGAATGTTTCACCTAATGCTGTACCGGTGTTAGCGGTAATATTTTCAAGACCGTTACCAAGGCTTGAAATCATACCGCCTGTTGTACGACCTACGATACCTAACATTTGACCTGACCAAGTAAGCGGAGCGGTTACGATTCTGGATACGATATTAGGTGTGTTAGACTTGCTGATATCAGCGTTAAGTATTTGTTTTGGTAATGTTGCTCTGTGACCGCAGTTTTCAATTTCCTGGAATGCAAGTTTAAGAGCACCCTTTTGACAGCCTGACGGTCTTACAACTTCAACAACTTTTCCGTAAACATTTGAACCGATAGGATAAAGTTGACCGTTAATTGTTACGTCTTCCATCGTTTTTGCCGCAAATCTCTGACCTACGTGAGCTGATTTAGCGTTAATCTGATCTCTAAATTTAAGTTTTAATGTTGGAATTTGAACAAGCTCTTCTTCTTCAACAAAAGCTTTTTTGTCGAGCGGACAGGTCGGACAGTCGTTGTTTGCGGTAACGGGGTTTTTGTCTATTCCTGCCGCTACACGAATGTTCTGTAACATAGCCGCTATATCAGCTCTGGTTGCTTCTGCAAAAGGATTAATCTTATTCGGATTTGGTGAGTTATTTAAGGCGCCTTTATCGAGTGCTTTTGCAATAGGAATTTGTGCCCAGTCAGGAATTTGGCTTCCGTCAGAGTATTTTGATAAAATTTCCTGCGCTTTGCATTTATCGATATTTTCACAATTAATTCCTTTTGATAGTGCACATAAAGCCTCAACTCTGGTTACGTTATTGTTAGGAAGGAACGTTCCGTTTGGGTATCCTTTTAGCAAGTCATTTCTGACTGCAATTGTTATAGCATTGCTTGCCCAGTGGTTAACCGGAACGTCTTTAAATAATTTTTCAGGTGCACAGGAATAAGATTCTTTGTCAAAACCTTTAACTAACATTGTTGCAAACTCGGCACGTGAAATGTTTCTGTACGGTTTATACAGTCTGTCAGGATAACCTACTACAACATCATTCATAGCAAGTTTGTCAATTTCGCATGCAGCCCAGTGGCTTGAAGGGACATCAGGGAACATTTGTGACATACCGGCTGCGGCACCTGTCATACCCGAATGATTTGCAAACGGCGACAAATCCAGTGGTGCCAGTGTTTTTTTAATAGCCTGAATTGAGTTCGCAGTATGCATTTGTACAGGGCAGCCTGCTCCATCCATTTTTGACTCATCTCTGACTATCGGAGCTCCTGTATGATTCGGCATGTCATTAAGGCACGGTATATCAGCAGCCGCACCTGTGATTGAGCCGTCAGATGCAACAGTTGAACCTGTTGTCATAGCATTAAGCCCGTTATTTCTTGTAATTGGTGCAAAATTCAGACCGTAACCCTGAGCAGAATAAATTGAGTCTTTTTCAGTACCGACAAAATTGTTTGTACCGTAGATAGCATTAGGATAAGAATAAACCTGACGCATATCTTCACGCAGAATTTTGCCTGTTGACGGACAAAGAGCACAAGACGGTACCGGATCAGGCTCGCAAGCGGGAGCTTCATCACAACCGCATGTCGGCTCAGGAGTTTTGTCGCATGGGCAGGCATTCCCAGTAACGACAGGTAAATCCTTGCATTCGCAAGGTGTTGGTGTAACAGCAGGACGCTGTTCGCACGGGCAGGCTGCTTGGGCTGTATTAAAAGAGCATGTTGCTATACCTACGGCAATCGCAGCTGCCACAGTAAGTTTTCTAATTGTCATTTCGACCTCCTTTTACTTAAGTAAACATAAGGACTTTGGTGTTTACCCTATGATTATGCATTTTTTAAAAAGCTAAATCATTACCGAAAAAGGTAGTCTAACTGACTAGTTGCTCTCTCATACAAAAATATGATTTTTCTTACTTGTTCTACATTAAACAGAGTATTTTTTTTAAATTAAAATGTTAATAAATGTAAAGATATAATATAATGATAATGGTATAGTTGACTTTAAGTAATATCTCATTAAAACAACAACGGAAAGCCTTTTTAAGAGGCATAAAATTACATATATTCGTGCAATAAATGAAGAAGAACGGCAACAGTCTTAATCACTTATTCACATCAAATAGGAGAATACCACAATGGGTATGGCGGCTTCACAGGCAAGGTATTTAGCGTTACTTGCGAGAAAATCAAATTGTGAATATGAAGGACAGCAGATAAACCAGTCAAGGCTGGCATTATCTAACCAGTCTGCTGATTTATTTAACCAGATGATGGCGTTGCAGGTTCCGTCAACTCCGAGCAAATCGGATTTTACGATACAAAAATATTCTTTCACTGATGGTATGAACGAGTATGTGATAGACAAATGGAACAAATTATCTGATTCTGAAGGTGATGGCTATAACTATGCAGTCACTTACCATTATAATGCTAACGTATATACCGGTTATCAGAAATTTAAGCTGGATCCGCAGGTTCAATTCTCGGGAGTTGCACCGACAAAATCTGTCGATCCTGATGAAGAGATTCGTAAAATACAGACTGCACTTACTGATATGGAAACCAAGAAAGCAGCTGCGGATTTGGCTTATACAGCTTTTGAAACACAAAGACAGCAGGCTGGAAAGTTATCAAATTACAGAGATACTTCAACGGTTACTGGTATAACAAGTTGCAATAACACGGCAACGACATATACAATTGGCTGTACTGACGGAACTGATTATAAATCATATACATATACAAACTACAACGCATTGCCAACTGCAGATAAAGAATCAGTTCAAACGTATATAACAAAACTTGTAGAATATGGTGCTCTTGAATCTCCTGTTGATTATTCAACAATATATTATTATAAACAGGACGGTGTGACGGATTCGGTTGCGTTTAAGAGTGATTTGGAATCTATAAAAGATGATACCGGTAAAATTGTTACAACAACAATTCCTGTATATCACGTTGTTTATGATGCTCCTGCCGGTGCAAATTATGTAAGTATGAAACAGATGGATGACAGGGTGCAGGAAGCTTATGAGGCTTATCTCACAGCAAAATCAGAATACGAAACGGCACAAAGCGTATATGAAAAATGTGATGTTCCGACAAAAATAGGAAACATTAAACTGACACCATTGGCAACTCTTAATGAAAATCAGAAGGTCGCTATACAGCAAATTCTGGCTGATATGAAGGAAGAAGAAATTGATACAAATATCAGAAAATGTTTTGATACTTTGCAGGAACAATATACACCCGAAACATACACAGGCGGTATATATGCGTTTGAGATGGTAGGAACGACATATTATACAACGTACTATGATTTGTATAACTCCATAATTAACGGTACCGGTATAAACCATATAGATGACCAGGCAAAACTTCCTTACTATGGTGCAATGGATGTGGAAAAACCGATATCAAATACATCCAGAGCCCTTATTCAAAGAGACCAGTCCGGACGATTTGTAACAATGCGTCTGGAAGATGATACGCTTGTTTATGACCTGAAATCAGTAACAGAAACGGATGAAATTGCTTATGAAGATGCGATGAATGAATATACATACCAAAGAGCTTTGTATGATAAGCAGGTTTCTGATATAAACGCAAAAACTTCACTTATACAAAAACAAGACCAAAATCTCGAATTGAGACTAAAACAGCTTGATACTGAGCAAAATGCGTTAAATACCGAAATAGATGCAGTATCGAAAGTTGTTAAAGATAACATTGAAAAATCATTCAAAACCTTTAGCGGTTAGTATGATTAACGGACTTGCCGCTTAGTACGGCAGGAAAAATATACAGTACTCTAAAAAAGAAAGGAATAAGACATAAGGGAACTAAAAAACAGAAGTTAAAAACAACTCAGTAACGTAGTACCTTAGTGCCTTATTAAGAAAACAATGTCTTACAAAAATGACGGTTACTTAGTAATAGCAAACAGATTCGGCTCTGCATCATCAGATGCAAAGGTTATGCTTTATGAAACGTACGACAGATTAAGAGATTTATCAGTATCAGGTTCCTATGGTTCCGGTACGGGTTTTGAAGCAGCCGGTGGCTTTTTGTATCAGCTTGCAAGTTTATTTGCACCTTCCGCTTTTATGACAACGTTAGGCGGAACTACAGCAATGAACATTCCGGGAACATCATACTGGAATCAGTATAATGGCGGTACGGGAAGCACAAGAGGAAGTTATTCTTCCTTCGGTGTAAATACGCTGGGTAATTATTCTGGTTTCCCGAGCGGATATGCAGCAAATTTAGGATATCGTTCAAGCGGATATACAACGGGCGGAGCATCCGGTATAGGTGATTTAATATCCGGCTTCGGTTCATCAAACGGTCAGACAACAGGGTTTGCATCCGGTATAGGAAGTATCGCAGATATTGCAAGTACTGCTGCTTATGGTATAGGAACCGCTAACGGTTACGGTATAGGTGCAAGTAACTGGGTAATGCCTCTGGCAGGTATTGTATCAGGGTGGGGCGGCATAATGACTGCAGCTGCTCCTTATCTGGGTGAATTCGGTTTACCTGCTGTTGTAATGGGTAATTTAATGCAGGGTACAACTTCTGCAGCATTATCGGCATACCAGTCTGTTTCAAGCAATATTGTTGCAAATGCGGATACAATACTTTCACAAAAAGTTGCTAATATTGAAACAGTATGTAAAATGTTGGATACACAGAGCGATGTCGTAAGAAAAATGCTTAAAGATGATATTGAATCTAAGAGCAAAGATCTTCAGGACATCGGAAGTTAATATTATTAGTTTCGGATAAATGCAAAAAAGAACTTTTATACGCACAATGCTGGATATATTTTTTGACAATGCTATGGTAAAATCCATAGCATCAGTTGTAAATTTTTGTAACGAACAACGCTATTATGGCAGCAGAGAGCTAAAGTTTTTGAAAAATATGCCGATAAATAATACGTGTATAGATAATAATAAATATTTGTTCAGCGGCGCAAAACTGAAAACAGGAAACGGAAAAGTATAGATAAATATCTCTGTGTTTCAATAAAACAGATATAAAACAAGGCAAAATTAAAAATGTTAACAAATGTAACAAAAACCCTGAAAAACAGGCAATTATCCTTCCTGACATGTTTTATAATACATGTAGGTTTAGAATGCATAGGAGAAAATACTTATGCGTGAAGAACTACAAGATAGTCTGAAAAGGTTAGTGAATTTTTTGAATTTTGCACGTTCTTTTTTCAAACGTAAGAATCCATTAAAAGAGCTTGCCATCAGTCTTATCACAAGCCTGAAGGAAATGATGACAATTAGGCAGAAGCTGAAAATGGCAAAGTACAGGGTTAGTTATCATCAGCACCAGTTACACAAAATGGAAAGCTTAATAGCAGAAAGTAATGAACACACATTCCTGAAGGCAAAGAACCTGAATGAACTAAGATAAAGGAAACCTGTTATGGGATTAATTGCCTCAAGTTTCAGAATGATGTATCTCACAGCGTATCAGATATCGCTGGAATCAAAAATCCAGTGGATTGCTTCTGCAAAGATGGAATTGGTCGCTTCTTCAGATGAGATTATGGCTCTGGGTAACGATTTGGATCCTGAGAATCCTGCCGTTAAGCAAATGGAAGCCCGAAGGGACAAATTGACGGTACTGGAAAAGAAATTGGATTTACAAATGCAGGAATACCAAAGCCGTTTGAAGATGGTTGAAGCAGAGCTGGAATCTACTCGCGGAGCTGTTGATAACGCTATTAACAGATCATTTAAGTACGAACTCTAATTGAAAAATTATAATAAGTTTTAACCTCCTGTGCGCAAGGGTTTGTATGCCTTTGCGCACGGTGTTGTTATATAGATTTCTTTTTTAGTACAATTCGTAAACCGAGTATGGTCAGAATTTTTATTTTGGTTTTTCTTTCGTATTTGTTTTTTATTGAAAATATTTTGTCTTTTAACGGCTCTTTTGGTTCTATTGAGTTTTCATAATCTTTCTTTAATTCGGTGTAAATATTTGTCAGTTTTGCGTATTCCCACCATTTGTCTTTAAATCTGTTGCCGCAACCTTTGAATGCAGGTTTTAATCCTGTTAAGTGGGCTATTACAGGAGCTTTTCCGGCTTCTAGGTATTCCTGTTCTTCTTCTCCCCAAAACTCATAATAGCCGCCTCTCCACCAAGTATCCATAAAATTAAACTTAGGGTTTAATACGACTTTTTCCTCATCTGCGACTTTATTTATTGAATCCTGGTCGCAAAATTCAATAATTTTAGCGTTGTTGTTTGCAAAATCTACAATTTTATCAAAGAAGTTTTCTTTTCTGCAGTATTCGGCATTCAGTAAAAGCATTCCTGAGTTAACATAGACTCCCGATGCCATGTTTAATCTTTTGCAATACTTATCAACTCCCCACACGTCCTTAACTCCGGCAAGGTACTTATCGTTTAAATCAGTGTTGAATAGTTCTTCCAGATTTCCTAAAATAAGTGTGTCACAGTCAAGATAGAGTATTTTATCCAGGTCTGGACACATATCAGGAAGTTTTATTCTGAACCACGCCTGAACGGTTACCCAGTGAGAAAGCGGCAAAGAGGTGAAAATATTTTCATCAACTTCTAATAATCTTAATTTACAGTTTGGTATGTCTTGCAGTTTTTTTATACTGTTATCAGATAGTTTAGAATAAATAATAATAAACTCAATTTCGTGTTCTTTGTTATTTTCAATCGCACTAACCATAGAAACAATAGTTTGATTAATATATTTATCATCAGGCGCGTATGCAATATTAAACTTCATTATTATATTCCTCTATTATGTGTTCATAAAAAGTTCCTGTTATGTCAAAATCTTTTTTCTTTGTTAAAACTGACTGTTTATGTGTTAATTTGTGTATTCCGCTTATTTTTTTAATCTCAGCCCAGCGTTCTTCGGAGTACGGATTAAGAAGCTCACCCTGAAATTGCTGAACGGGAAGAAAATTAAAAAACGGAACTTTTTTAAACAATTCTTTGTTTTCCTCACTTGCCTGAGTAACCATTGTGAAGGTGTGCAGGAAGGTAAAATAGTTAACAAGAAAATTGTTTTCTTTCCAGTATTGTACAAGGGCGGCAAGTGTTTCTTTCAGTATTTTATTATCTTTTTTTGCAGATATAAAATAACTTGCCATGTTGAGTCCGTCAAGGTCAATTTTTAAATCATTTTGGAATACGAATAAATCAGCATCAGTGATGTATGAAGGCAGTTCTTCCGTTAAAAGAACGGTTGAGTCAATCCATATCCCGCCATGTTGTATCAACAGACAGGTTCTTAATATATCAGAAAAGAATGCAGTCTTAATTTTACCACTTTCTTTTAAATCCCAAAAAATTTGGGGAATATCAACATATTCTTTTACATTTTCAGGCGTAAGGATAATCCTCTTGCACTTACCCTTATACTTATTAACACTGTTCAGACAAGCCTGAACAAGCGGTGGAACCGAACCGTTAGGCGATTCCCAGTATTGCCATATTATTGGAGCTTCACTGCCAATTGTGATAGTGGATTGATGGCTTTGGTTAATATATTTACCCCTACCCCTAACGTATTTTCTCAAATAGAATTTAGCCCAGTTTCCTTTCAGAATCCTTCTAATTTTTCTGTTGAAAACAAAAATTTCCAAAAAGATTTTTATTAAACTGTTAATAATCTGCCAAAATAATGATTTTATGAACATTCTTTTTTTAAGACCTCATATATATGCGGATACTCTTTTAAAATTATGTCATAGGCTTCGCCTAATCCCATTCCGATTCCTTTTTTGTTAATTTTGCATAAACCGTACTGCTGCGAGCTTTCTATGTAATTTATTGATTCAGAGTATCCTTTAACAAGTCTTGTTTTTGTGCCTTTTAAAATTGCCATTGCCCAGAGCCAGATGTCATCATGAGTCGGAATGGTTCTTGCAATTTTTTCTTCATCTGTAACATCTTTATAAAGAGAATTTGGCGGATAAAGTACTGCCCCGTATCCCGTAAGACGCTGGCGGAAACTTGCTTTTCCTCTGTGTTTATCTTTAAATAATTCCTTTGTTTTATCCCAGATTATTTTACCATCTGAATCAATGCTGAGCCAGTCGCACCTGTGAGCCTGTATTTCTGTCGGATGTTTCAGGTAGGAGTTATAAAGTGTTTCAACCGTATCCGGAGCATAATAAATATCATCATCAGTAGTAATAATAATTGAATCCGGATATTTTATCAGTGTCGGAATGATTTTTTTATATGAACGGATATCTTTGTACCAGTCGATTGTTAAACCATAGTTTCTTAAATTCAGAAGCTCTTTTGGTAAATCATTCTCTTTGTTTGGAAATTGCTCCGGAGCAAGCCAGAGGATAACTCTGTCCGGTTTCATAGTTTGATTTAACAGGGTTTTTATAGTTTTAATAACCGTTGTTATTCTGTCAGGAAAACTTGTTAAAGACACAATAACTTCAGGATTATTTTTTTCTTCCGTATTTACTCCGGTTTTGTTTGTCTCCGGACAGTTATATTTTTGTTCTTTTTTTATCCTTATAATTATGCCGAATAAATTAATTACAATATGTCCGTCAAAATATTGTACTAATTTCATATACAAATCCCCATAAGTTCTTTGTATGCATTTATAATATTTGAAGGTGTTACAGGTTCGTTTTCTTTTGCTTCAAGAATTTTTGCAGGGTACAGATTTGTATCTGAAGCCCACATGTGAGCTCCCCAGACATAAAAAATCCCAACAACGGGAATGTTAAGGGCGTTTGCAAAATGCAGCGTTCCTGTATCAACAGAAATACAGCTTCCGCAGATTTTCATTATGTTCGCAAGTTCAATAAATGAAGTGCAGTCAACAATGTCAATAAAATCAATGCAGCCTGCCTTTTTGAGGTCAATAACAAATTGTTTTGCGATTTCTCCTGCTCCTGTCATAACAGGAGTAAACCCGTTTATTTTTAAAAGATGTATAAGTTCCTTGCAATCATCTACCACCATATCCTTTTTTGAAAAATTGCTTGTAACAGAAAGTACAACGGGCTTTTCTAATTCTTTGATACTTTGAATTAGCGGATTGTCTATTTCAGGCGGTATGTATTTTATAGGTAAATTTTTATGTTCATTCGTAAGCGGTTCAATCATTCCGCCCCATCTGTCTTTCATATGAGTATATTCCCTCATTTCATATTTTTCATATGTATTCCAGAGAGGGAATTTATGATGAGATATAATATGAGTTGAACCTATAAGTCTTGCAATAAGCAAGTTTCTTTCATTTGAATATGTAACAAAAGATGCAAAAGGTTTTTTATAAGGAAAGTTTTTTATGAACTCAAAAATCCCTTTAATATTATTTTGTTTCTTTTTATCAAACGTCACAACGTCACTTACACCGGCCTGATATTTTGCAACATCCAGCATAGGCGTATTGCATACAAAAACAACCTTGGAATCCGGGTAATATAACTTTATGTTTTGAACAAGCGTATTCGTAACGAGAACATCGCCAATGCTTGTGGTATTAAAAATAACAAAAACTTTTTCATCCATATCCAAATTAATTATACAAAAGACATGGCAAAAATTCTATGCTATAATATCTTCATAAATCAGAAAAAGGAGAAAACATGAATACAGCAACTATCATAGGCAGAGCAGGACAGGACGCCGAGATAAAATATTATGAATCAGGAAAAGTAAAAACAACTTTTTCACTTGCGGTAAACAGATTTGATTCAAAAACAAAAACGGAAGTCCCGGACTGGTTTAATATAGAAGTTTGGGATAAGCAGGCAGAATTTGCCGGTGAGTATGTTAAGAAAGGCAGACAGGTTGCTGTTGACGGCAGAATTTCAATCAGCAAGTGGACTGACCAGACCGGTGAAGAAAGAGAACGATTTTTGATTGTAGCAAATCAAATAAGACTTTTAGGTTCAAAACGAGACGCAGAGGAACAACTGTAAACAATGATTTTTACGGATTTGGTAGGAATAATTGCAGATGACCTTACCGGGGCAAATGATACCGCGCTTCAGTTTCATAATCTTGGCGCAAAAACTAAGATTCTGCTGGATACGTCTTATGTTCCTGACAGAAAAGACCTGACGGAAGTATGGGCGATTTCAAGCGAGTCAAGAAATTGTGATGAAAAAGAAGCTGTTAGGCGTGTTGAAAATGTTGTAAAAACGTTTGCGGATAATTTTACATTTGAATATTTTTATAAAAAAATTGATTCAACCATACGCGGACATATTGCGCTTGAAACACTCACAATGCTTGATATTCTTGAATATGACGCTGCAATAATTATTCCTGCATTCCCTCAGGAAGGGAGAATAACGGTTGGCGGATATCATCTTTTAAGAGGTGTTCCGATAGGCAGAACAGAAATCGCTATGGATCCCCATTCTCCGATATCGGAGTCTTATATTCCAGCGCTTTTAAAATCTCAGTTAAGTGAAGAGCAGCAGGGGTTTGTGGGTGTTCTTGATTTAAAAACCGTCATGAACGGTGCCGGTCCTATTCTGATGAAAATTAATGAACTTGTAAGAGAAGGTAAAAAACTTATAATAGCTGATTCTACTTCAATTACTGACATTGAACAAATAGCTCTGGCGATAAATAAAAGCGATAAAAAACTGCTTCCGACAGGAACGGCAGCCGGAGCGCAGGTGTTTGGAAAATATTGGCTTGCTGATGTAGAAGCAGAAAAAGAAAATCTGAAATTACCGAAATTACCAAAACTTATAATCTCAGGAACTGCAACACAGATAACTGCCGAGCAAATCCGTAAGTTAGAGGATTCTGATGATTATGCAAATGTCAATTTCATCCCTTTGGAAGAGCGTGATATTTTATGCGGAATAGATGATGAACTCGTTTCAAGGATTGTTACTAACCTTAAAGCCGGAGTAACGGTATGTGTTCATACTTCAAATCTTATTGCAAACTTTGACGGTTTTTCAGATGATTCATTTGCGGCAGAGCTTACAAAAGAAAAATTTGCATATATGATAACGGATTATCTTGCAGAGCTGACAAAACAGGTTTTGGCGGAGATTTCGGTCCTTCTGATAACGCTTGGCGGTGAAACCTCTTACAAATGCTGTTCAAAAATCGGTTCAAAGATGCTTAGGCTGGTTGATGAAGTTGCACCTGCAATTTCTATCTGTTCGGATTCAAACGGTCAATGGCTGGTTACAAAGTCGGGCAATCTTGGTAAGAGTAAAACGCTGATAGATATTCTGGATTATTTTAAGTTTCATGAAGGGTAGGGAAAATGAAAAACTACTCAAATAAAATTGCTATAACAACTGGAGACCCGAACGGTATAGGTGCTGAAATTACTATAAAGGCGCTTAATGAACTCAATATTCCGCCGAGAGATGTTATAATTATCTCTAATCCAAAAGTTCTTAACACTTATGGTCACATACAGAATAACTACGAAGTTATTGATGTGGAATATTCTGCTATGGTTCGCCCCGGAGAGGTAACTCCTGACGCAGGAGATTTTTCTTTCAGGCTTTTGGAAAAAGCTTGTGAGATACGACCAAAATTTATTGTAACCGCCCCTACTTCAAAAGAGGCAATGAATCTTGCAGGGCACAAATTTAGCGGACAAACAGAGGTTTTGGAAAAATTCCTTGCGCATGACGGTCAGAAGGCTGAAATGCTTTTTGTGTCAAAAGATTTCCGCGTTTTGCTTTTGACTCGCCACATCCCACTGACAGATGTGAGTAAAACACTTACAAAACCTCTTATCATTGAGAAAATAGAACGCCTGAGAAGTTATTTCCAAAATTGTTTGTATATAAACAGACCGTCTTTTGCAATTTGTTCATTAAATCCTCACGCAGGTGAAAACGGTCTTATCGGAGACGAAGAAGAAAAAATTATGCTTCCGGCTGTTGAGGCAGTAAGAAACAGGGGTATAAATATTACAAATCCGCTGCCTGCCGATACTCTTTTTATAAGCGGTGTAAAAAACTATTTAAACGGAGAAAAAATGCCGTATGACTGTTATCTGGCTTGTTATCACGACCAGGGTTTAATTCCTATAAAATCTGTTGCATCTGAAAAAACTGTTAATATGACAATAGGGCTTGATATTATAAGAACTTCTCCAAGTCATGGTACAGCGTTTGATATTGCAGGAAAAAATATAGCAAATCCTGAATCAATGATGGAAGCAATAAAGTATTGTTTGTATTAAAAAAGGTGAGAACATAAATCTCACCTTTTAATTCTATATTCTGTTTTCCCAGACTCCGCCGTGTCTGTCAACAACCGCATCATAGCAAGACCAAATTCTAAAAATACCTGTCAGACCTAAAATGGCGTGAGTAATATTCTTGTCATAAGGTTCTTCGTTAACAACTTGACCAAGCCCCGGCCAAACTATTAGAGATAAAGCTCCTGCGCAGACTGATTTTGCGCTTACTCTTCCGTTAACACCATGTGTCCCTGCAAAAGCCGGTGCTGTCATTGACAAAGTGCCTAAAACCATTAGTGATACTAATAATTTTTTCATACTTCCCTCCTTTTTATATTTAGCACTTAAAAATTTATCTCTTATTTACCCCTTTATCCCTTAAAAGCTTCTGATATCGATTTGTTATAATCCGGTCTCAGAATCCCTTTTTCTGTAATAATACCTGAAATAAGTTCGTGCGGTGTTACGTCAAATCCCGGGTTAATAATATTTACACCTTCTGCGCAAATACGTTTTCCGTTTATGTGCGTGACTTCTTCGTGAGAGCGTTCTTCTATCGGAATTTCTTTCCCTGATGCAATTGATGTATCAATTGTTGATAAAGGTGCTGCAATGTAGAAAGGAATATTATGATATTTTGCTGCTATTGCAACTGTGTATGTTCCGATTTTATTAGCAGTATCACCATTTGCTGCAATTCTGTCAGCCCCTACAACAACCATATCTATCATCCCTTTGCTCATAAAGTATGAACACATTCCGTCTGTAATTAGTGTTACCGGGATTCCATCCATTGCTAGCTCAAATGTTGTTATTCTTGCGCCCTGCTGACGGGGTCTTGTTTCATCTGCAAAAACCTGAATGGTATTATCTTTTGCAAATGCCGAACGAACAACTCCTAATGCTGTTCCGTATCCTACTGTTGCTAAAGCTCCTGCGTTACAGTGTGTTAAAATTGTTGCACCTTTTGGGACAACTTCTGCCCCATAGTCACCAATTTTTTTATTAATTTCAATATCTTCATTTTCCAGTTTGATAGCATTTTGTTTGAGTTCTTCAATAAGTCCGTTGATATCAGATTTTGAGTTTTTAATAATCTCAATTTGTTTTTCACACGCCCACATAAGGTTTACGGCAGTCGGACGGGAAGTCTTCATATATTCAGCTTTATCAATGAGCCAGATTTTGAAATCCTCTGTGTTTGAAAATTTATCTCTGCCTTCCTGAGCAAAGAGAACAACTCCGTGAGCGCCGGCTATACCAATTGCCGGAGCTCCTCTTACAATCATATCTCTGATTGCGTGAAACATGTTCTCACCTGTTGTAATATTTACAAACTTGTATTCATAAGGTATAACCGTTTGGTCAACCATTTTAGAATAATTATCTACCCATTCTATTGTTTTAATTTTTGATTTGAATTCCATTATTTACCCCTACTATTTACCCCTATTTTATTTCAAAATCTATACTGTTATTTTGCCCGTTTTCTTTTTTCTCGCCTGTAATAAGTTCATATATCCAGGCAGTTACAAGCCCTGTAAAACCGTTAAATAATGCACTGATTCCTGCCATTAAAATCATAAGCAGAAACATAACAATCAGTGAACCAAAACTGTTTAAGAAAAATCTTAAAAAACCCTGTGTATATGAAGGAATAAGCCAGCCTAAGAGCATGCTTACAGGTGTATATACAACTGAAAAAGCCATAAACGAAACAAACCCTATTACAGCTCCGTATATGCACCCTTCTCTTGTGTTAATTATGCCGATAAGGTCATTTTTTTTAAGATAAACAAGAATGATAGCCGATAAAAACAGGAAAAGAGTCATAAAACTTAAAAAACTAACGTATGGAATTATTGTTATAAGTCCGAATACGACTCCGGCAAAAGCACTTAATATCGCAAGCTGTTTTAATATAATTAAGTTCATAAAATCTCCTTATTTTAACCCTATTCGGCAGATATATATCCCCTGAGAGCTGTATATGCCGCAACGTACGGTGAAGCAAGATAGATAAATCCTTTTGTATTACCCATTCTGCCCTGGAAGTTTCTGTTTTGGGTTGCAAGACAAACTTCTCCGTCACCTAAAATACCGGCATGGACTCCTACACAAGGACCGCAGCCCGGAGGAAGTATTGATGCGTTTGAGTCAACAAAAATATCTATCAAGCCTTCTTTTAAAGCCTGCTTATAAACGTCTTTTGAAGCAGGGCATATTAACATTCTGACATCTTCATGTACCTTTTTGCCTTCTAAAATTTTTGCGACAACTCTTAAATCCTCAATTCTGCCGTTAGTACATGTTCCTACGTAAACCTGATTTACTTTTACATGTCCGAGTTCATTTACCCCTTTTGTGTTATCTACTGTGTGAGGACATGAAACCGTGTGCGGAACATCTTCTGCATTAATCTCAATTATTCTTTCGTACTCTGCATCAGGGTCAGGAAGAATTTGTCTGAACTTGTCACCTCTGCCGCGTTCTTCCAGGAATGCTTTTGTCTTTTCATCAGCAATAAACAGTCCGCACTTTGCACCTGCTTCAACAGCCATATTTGCTAACGTAAAGCGTTCGGACATTGTCATATTGTCAATTGTATCACCCGTAAATTCAAGAGCTTTATAGGTTGCACCGTCAGCACCTATCATACCGATAAGATGAAGCATTAAATCCTTTGCATAAATACCTTCTCTTAATTTACCCTTTACCACAATTTTGAATGTAGCCGGGACTTTTAACCATGTTTTACCGAGTGCCATACCGACTGCTATATCAGTAGAGCCCATACCTGTTGCAAAAGCTCCCAAAGCTCCTGATGTGCAGGTATGTGAATCTGCACCGATAAGAATTTCACCGGGGTTAACAAAAGTTTCAACCAGTCTTTGATGGCAAACACCTGCGCCTGTATCGGAAAGAACAGCGCCATATTCTTTATGAAAGTCCCTTAATACCATATGTGTATTAGAAAGTTCTTTTCTTGGGCTGGGAGATGCGTGGTCAATAAAAAGAATTGTACGCTCAGGATTATTAAGCTTGTTTTTCCCGAGTTTTTTGAATTCCTGAACGGTAAGCGGTCCGGTACCGTCCTGAACTGCAGTAACATCAACGTGCGATATAACAAGTTCTCCTGCATGTACAGTTTTTCCGGCATGCTCAGATATTATTTTTTCAACCAAAGTTAGTCCCATAACCATCTCCTTATTAACAATCTTAATTTTACCATAAATTTATTCTGTTAGTAGTATATGTGAAGAGAATTTTCATGGTAAAATTTGTTTATAAATCGGGATATTAAAATGACTAATCCATTAAAATATACTTGTTTGTTCGGCGGCGGTGCAATAAGAGGGCTTGCATACGCAGGTGCAATTCGTGCCATGGAGGAACTGGGGGTTGAATATGATATAATTGGCGGTTCTTCTGTTGGTTCAATAATAGCGGCTTTGGTAGCAGTCGGATATAAATCTTATGAAATCGAAAACTTTTTCATGAAAGTTAATTTTGAACTGTTCAGGGATATTCACTTTGGTATAGGACAACCTTTTGCTTTATCTAAGGGTGAAATTTTTACGGAGTGGATTAATGAGCTTTTAAAAAATAAAGCTGAACAATGTATGGGTAAGTATGTAACGTTTAGAGATATAAAACAAAAGTTGATAATAATTTCAACAGATTTAAAACAATTTTCTCCTCAGGAGTTCTCAAAAGAAAAAACGCCGGATTTTGAAGTTGCCCGTGCAATAAAAATATCATCAAGTATGCCGGGATTGATGGCTCCGTTCACATATGAGGATAAAGAACTTGTTGACGGAGATTTGCAAAAAGCATCTCCGATGTGGAGATTATCAGAGGCGTTTAACTCATCTGAAAGCAGAATCCTGGAATATCGTCTTGAAGGTGATTATAACAAAGATGAAAAAAACCCGATATCGTTTATTAATACAATATACAGTTGTATAACCGATGTTGCAACGGATTTTGTAAGTGAAATATATGGTGCAAATGACAGATACGACTGTATAACAATAAACACGGGTGATGTTTTCTTTGCTGATTTTAATCTTGATAAAGAATCTCGCAGAAAACTGATAAATCTTGGGTATGAGCAAACAATGAGTTATTTTGCAGATAAACTTCCAGAAAAAAAATCAAAACTGACCGGGATTTATTCTAAAATATCTAAGTATTTAAAAAATGCCAAAAAAGGTCTGAAATCCAAAAACGTAGAAGAAACTCAATGGTGGATAGGTGATATATTCATAGAACTTTGTGAAAATAAAGAAATTGTTGACCCGGTAATTTATTCAAAAATAGTTGATTTAAAAAATGAAATCAGTAATAATATATCAAATGTTTTGTTCTTTTATACTTCGTTTAAAAACCAAAAACAGCTTGAAGAGATGTTTGATGAGCTAATAGTAACTATTGATACCAGAATTGCCGAATCGGTTATGTATGTAAACAAAATTAAACCGGCAGAAATTACTGATGATATCTTAGAAGAACTGGCGGAAGAAACGTCTGAAAGCCAAGAATAAAAGGTAAAAAGACAGAAAATATATTAGTTGAGAATGTAAAGTTTTGTAAAAAATTCTCAAAAAACGGGTATTTTTTGTAATAAAACTTAATAAATCTATTGATTTTTATATATACTTAATATATCATAAGTATATAAGGATTGTGTTTCGTTTACCCCAAAATCCTGAACTGTATGAAAGATTATCCAACTGTTGAAAAGCGGTTGTACAAAAAAGTAAATGAAGGTTATCCACATTTACCCCAGGAGTTTAAGTATGAAAGAACAAATTATCAGAGTTAAAAATGCAGGAACATCAAACCCGTTTAGAGAAGATTATGTATCAGCACCCTGCGCTGACAATGAGTACAACGCTTACTACAGAAAAGCTAACAGCTATCCGAATCTTAGTGCAGAAGAAGAAAAGATTATAGCAACAAGAGCACAACAGGGTGATGACAAAGCTAAGAAAATTTTGGTTCAGTCAAACTTAAAACTTGTTTTAACTGTTGCAAGAAAAGCAATTCATGTTTCAAAACTGCCTTTAATAGATTTGATTCAGGAAGGAAATTTAGGATTAATGGTAGCTGTTGAAAAATTTAATCCTACTCTCGGATACAGATTTTCTACTTATGCAACCTGGTGGATTAAACAAGCTATGTTTAAGGCAATATCCGAACAGGCTCACTGCATGAAGATTCCTGTTTATGTTCAGGAAACATTATCAAAATTTTCAAAAATAAAAGCTGAAATGGAAAAAGCATATAATAAAACCGTTTCTACAAAAGATGTTGCTGAAAAAATGAATATAGAACCCGAAAAAATTAATTCATTTTTATCAGCATACTCTTCAACAATATCTATTGAAGGAAGTTATGACGGAAAAGACGGAAGTGAAATGTCTGTAGCAGAAGTTGTTGCTGATGAAAAAGCAACAGTCGAAGAAAACATAGAATATGAAGAACTTAAAAAAGACTTACGTCAGGTAATGTCAGTTCTTAAAGACAGAGAACAAACAGTTTTGAAAATGAGATTCGGACTTGAAAATTTTACAAAAACAACGCTTGAAGATATCGGTAAAATGTTTGGTGTTACAAAAGAATGTATCAGACAAACCGAAATGAGAGCATTGAATAAATTGAAAGCAAATATGGCATCTTCTTGCTATTCGGTTTAAATAACAGAATAAAGTCAAAGACATACTACTAATCAAATAAATAGGGCAAAACAGGTATCGGAACAAGTCTAGAATAGAAAGAATACTCTAAAAAACTTTCAGGCAGAGGATTCCAAAAACGATAAATGATTTTGCCTTTCTTTTTTAAATCTTTTACAAGATTGTCGGCCAGAGTTGTTGTTTCCGCAAGGTAGGGATAAACGTACGGAATTGAGTTGGTATCAATGTTCAGCAGATTAGATTCGCCGTATTTTTTATGCAGTTCCAAAAAGTTTTCAATCCTAAGGTTTATATCTTTTTGGTGTGACAACAGGTGATTTTGTTTTATTGAAGTTTCTTCTGACAACCAGAGCCGAGACTCTCTGAAACCGAATTTATGACCGGCATTAAAACACGCAAAACCGCAGGGTTCATCAAAATATGCGTGAGCATTATCCACAATTAACTTAGGATAAATCCCGGCAAGTTTTTTTACGTTTTTGCCGTTTACTCCCCAATAGTTCGGATACAGAATAAAATCTTCTTTCGGAAAATCTTTTATCGGGAAAAAGTTTTTATCAATATGATAAAAAATAGGTTTGCATCCTTCCTGAAAAAGTGTATGCCGAATAACATCACATAAATAATAAGGAATATGCATTTTAGTTATATTGTATTTTTTTACAATGTATTTTAGTGCATCCCGTCCAAGGTCAAAGTTTAAACATTCATACATAATAAAATTATACAGGCAAAAAAAATTATTACGATTTTTATAAAAAGTATGAATATTCAGCGAATAACAAATTTTACCACATTCAAAAGTTCTTATCAGGATTCGGGATATGATGACCCGTTCTTTCAGTCTGTAAGGAATGCTATCAGAAAGCATTATGCTAAGTGGCATATGCCTCAGCAGGATATTTTTGAAAAAGAACACAAATTAACAGACTACGAGATTTTGCACATCATAAACAATCTGGAAAAATACCATGAAATGCAAAAAATCGAGGGTACAAATATATACCGGGGTCAAACCCTTGTTGACAAAACCGATTGTTTGCAAGCTCTGAGCGCAAAGGGTATCAAAACGGTAATTGATTTGGTAGATTATGGTGATTCTTACAAACAGGCTATCAAGAAAGCCGGCATGGATTATTTTGCATATAATATTTATTCTAACTGGTGGGATTTATCGTATCTCGAAACACCGAAAATGCCTAAACTTATAGAGTTTTTAAAAAAGATGCAGGAAGATAATATTTATATAGGCTGCCAGCACGGTTCAAACGATACGGATGTTGCGTTTATACTAAACGAATTTTTTAATCCGAAACTCGAAGGTAAGGCAAAAACAAAAATACCGCCAAATGATTCGGATTTTCCGTTAAAACTCAATTTAATTTATGATGCATTAAAACCGGAAGATAAGAAACTTCTCGGCTGGACAAAAGAGTTTGAGCAAAGACTGGTTAAAAAATTGATTTCAATATAAAAAAAGAACTCCGAAAGGGAGTTCTTTTTTCTTTGAAAAAATTATTTACTAGCCTTTAAGCTGGCTCATAACTTCATCAGCAAAGTTTTCGTTTTTCTTTTCAAGACCTTCACCAAGAACGAATCTGTCAAATTTAACGATATTTAATTTGCCTGCAATAAGCTGTTCAATTGTTTGATCCATATTTTTGATGAACTGTTGTTCAACAAGACATCTTTGAGCCATTAACTTATTAACACGTCCTTCAACAATCTTAGCTCTGATTTGTTCAGGTTTGTTTTGGATATCTTCTTTACCCATTTCAATTCTTGTTTCTTCTTCAATTACAGAAGCAGGAATATCTGCTCTGGAAATGAATTCAGGAGCAGAAGCAGCGATGTGCAAGCAAAGGTCTTTGCTCAAAACTTCGTCTTTTACATCTGTTAAAAGAAGAACACCGATTTTACCGTTGTGAATATAAGAAGCAGTATTTCCTTCGTATCTTACAAATCTTCTTACAGTGATTTTTTCACCGATAGAAGCAATTTTTTCTTTGATAACATCAGCAACTAATTTACCGCATTTTGGGCAGGTTGTGTTCAATAAAGCATCAACATCAGCAGGATTTGAGTTAGCAACAAGTTCTGCCAAGCCTTCTGTAAGTTCTACAAATTCAGCGTTCTTAGCAACGAAGTCTGTTTCGCAGTTAACTTCAACCATAGCACCGATACCGTCAGCAATGTAAGAAGCAATTCTGCCTTCAGCAGCGATTCTGCTCATTTTCTTATCAGCAGATAATATACCTTTTTGGCGAAGAACTTCCATAGCTTTTTCCATATCGCCGTCAACTTCAACTAAAGCTTTTTTAGCGTCCATCATACCTGCGCCGGTTTTATCACGAAGTTCTTTAACCATTGTAGCTGTAATATTCATTTATTTTCTCCTTATTTATGCGTGGAGGGGGAATTAATTCCCCCTAATCACATTTATTTTTACATTGATATGAGATAAATTTAAGATTTACCCCTATACATTAGCAGTTTCTTCAACGCCTGCATCTGCAGCCGTAATTGCTTCTGCTTTGTTTCCTGCTGCTTTGTTTTCTCTGAGTTGTTTACCTTCAAGAACTGCATCAGCAAGTTTAGAAGTGATTAACTTGATAGAACGGATAGCGTCATCATTACCCGGAATGATGTAGTTGATTCCGTCAGGGTTAGCATTTGTATCTGCTAAGCAAATGACAGGAATACCTAATTTGTTAGCTTCTGCAATAGCGATATCTTCTTTTGCCTGGTCTACAACGAAGATAATATCAGGTAAACCGCGCATTTCTTTAATACCGCCTAATGTCTTGCTTAATTTTGCTAATTGTCTGTTAAGTTGAGCCTGTTCTTTTTTCGGTAATTTTTCAGCGTGACCTGAAGAAATAAAATCTTCAAGTTCTCTAAGTTTGTTAACTCTGCCTCTTATTGTTTCAAAGTTAGTTAACATACCGCCTAACCATCTTCTGTTGATATAATAAGCACCTGATCTTGCAGCTTCTTCTGCAACAACTTCAGCAGCCTGTTTTTTAGTTCCAACAAAAAGAACATTTCTGCCTTTTGCAGCGTATTCTCTAACTGCTTCATATGCAGCGTCTAATAAACCTGTAGTTTTTCTAAGGTCAAGAATATAAATACCATTTCTTGCTCCGTAGATATACGGTTTCATTTTTGGGTTCCAGTGTTGTGTTTGGTGTCCGAAGTGAACGCCGGCTTCGAGTAATTCGATAAGTGATGCTGTTGACATCTTTTGTCTCCTTTTTTTAATGTGTTTTACTACGGGAATTATAACTCCATCGGGCACAATATAAGTTAATATGCTATTTACCGGCTTATATTGATTTTGGGAAAGGATTATATTTACCCCTTTACCAACCGACTAGGGCGAACCTATCGAGCTATAAAACCAATAAAATCGTATTATAAAGATAACCAAAAGTAAAGAGGGGGTAAATATTCAGGGGTAAATATTTATCCCTAAATATTTAGGGTTTAATAACTTTTTGTTATAAAATACAAGTATGGATATATTTGTGATAAATATGTCAGACACAGATAATGTAAAACCTGAACTTTTGGAAAAGTTCAGGCATAAAGAGTTCAAGAACAAAGCAAAACAAAAAGAGCACTGTTTTTCTTATCTGATGACTGACAGAATATTAAAAGAAGTGTATGGTCTTGAAAATCGGAATATAGAGTTTCTTAACGGAAAACCTTATCTCCTGACGCGTGAAAAATATTTTAGCATAAGCCATAGCGGAAAATATATTTTAATCGGGTTTTCTGACAATGAATGCGGCGCAGATATTGAACAAATGAAAGAGCGTGATTATGTTTCAATAGCTGAACGCATGAAGTTTAATGCATCAAATTTAGAAGAGTTTTATTCCGAGTGGACAAAGTATGAGGCGGAATACAAACTTGGCGGAAGCGATAAAGGTAAGAGTATTGTGCAAACTGTTTTTGAAAACTATATGATAACAGCTGTGTGCGAAAAACCTCAGGAAATTTTTGAGATTTATATTCAGAACGGAGAAACTTTTTCTAATTTATAAGCCCTATTATTCTAAAGATTCTGTATAAAAAACCGATAACAGTTATTGTAAACGGGAGAATAATATGGCTAGAATAATTGAATCGGAAGGGTCTAAAAGGCGCATTATCAAACTTTCAACAGAAGATGTTTTGTCTGTTGTAAGGGAGTATCAAAAAAATGTAAGCAAAAGTGATTATATCCAAACCAGAGACATTTTGGAAAATATTGTGATGTACATTCCTGAAGATATTTGATTAACCGCTGTTTGTAAGGTCTGCCAATGCGATTTTTGCTTCTGCATGATTTGGGTCTTGTTCAAGAATTTCCATATATAACTCTTTTGCACGGTCTTTATTGTTGCCTTCACAGAGCAGGGCAAGGTTATATTTTGCAGGAATTAAATCAGGTTCATAAGTAATTGCTTTCTCAAAAGACTCTTCCGCGTTTTTAACATCGTGGTGTGCAACATACATAAGTCCGAGTCTGTATAAACCTTCGGCATTTTTGGAATCAATATTAAGCAAGTCGGATAATGCTTTTTTCTCTTCAAAGAAGTTGCCCAGTTCGTGTTGTGCCTGAGATAACAGGAGCAGATATTTTACCGTATATTGACTGTCTTTGTCATAATTTAATGCTTTTGTAATAAATTCAACAACATTGCTGAAATTTTTTTGTTCAAAGTGGTTTACTGCATATCTATAATATACTTCCGGATTTACGGGGCTGTACTGAGCCGCCATATCCAGCAATTCTGTCGCTCTCGGAAAATCTTTAGCGTTTGCAGCAGGTATTGACCATTTGATATACAAATCTCCGATATAAGCATTAATAAGTTTTGCTTCTTTCGGAGCAGCTTTGTCAAGTAATATCATATATTTATCCAAAGCTTTCTGGTATTCTTCACAGTCCATATAAGCCTGGGCAAGTTTAACGGTAATATCAAAAGCGTTTTGAGACATCATTGCTAAATCTTCCAAAATCATGATGCCTTCGCTAACTTTCCCCAGTATTAAATTAAAATGAGCTATTCTGTCACGTATATTAAATTTATCCGACCCGGGGGTATCCAGCAGTTTTTCTGCATAAGCAATAGCTTTTTCATAATCTTGTGTTTCTTCATAAAGGTTGACAAGAGTTTCAAATACCCACAAAAGCATTTTGGGTTCTGTTACAAAGCTGAGCATAAGTAACAGAGTTTCAATCGCCATAGGCTGATTCCCGATTTTAATATACAGCTCGGTAAGTTTCTTGTTTGTCTCTACATCTTTCGGATATACTTCAAGTCTTGCTTTATAGGCTTCAAAAGCAGACGGAAAATCGTGTGCTTCTTCGCACAATGCAGCAATCGTGGATTGATAATCGGCAATCTCGCCCGGATCTTTAAGCAAATCTACCAGTTCTTTATACTTTGTAATAGCCATAAATAACTGGTCTGTACGGGTATATAGTTCGGCAAGAGTAAGAACAACTTCTTTGTCTTTCTTATTTCTTCCGTAAACGAGGTCAAATTCGGTAATTGCTTTATTTAGAAAACGTTTTTTGACATAACATTTACCGAGAACGTGGTGAGTTTCAATATCGTTTGGGCGTTCTTCAAGAATAAGGTTGCACTGGCGTATTGACTGATTATATTTCTTATCTTCAAGATATGCTTTTGCCAGAAATTTTCTGACCTGCAAGTGCCCAGGAACTCTTTCCAGATATTTGGTTGCAAGCAGTTCCACAAGAGCGTATTCTTTCTTACTGTATAAGATATCAACCTGATCCAGTATATTTTTGGTCGTTAATTGTAAGTCTTCACCCTTTGAGGTAATGCCTTTGAACAATATAATGGAGTATAGTGCGTAGATTGCAGCACTTGCAACGACTACAGCCGTAATTATCAGTATAATGTTAGAATCTATCATCAAATATTCTCGTTTTGTTTAATAAACAATAATATTATTATATACTATAATCCGAAAAAATAAAAATTTATTCATACAAAGGGTTTAGTGTCATTGCAAAGCGGAAACACAATGTCATATTTTTGGTGGTTTACTTTTATAAAAAAAACGTTATATTTAAAATATGAAAAAATCAGCAGTAATACTTGTTTTTTTATCGTTTCTAATAATGCCGCAAGCTATGCCGGAGGATTTTTCGTCTAATAATGCGGTAATAGAGCACGCCTGGGACGGACAAAAGCCTATTACGGATGCAGAGTTTGAAAAAGCAATAAATACTCTTACGGAGAAACAAAAGAAAAAAGAAGAAAAAGCCAAGAAGAAAAAAATAAAAAAAATAAGCGGCGGCGGAACAAGTTTACATAAAGGCTTGGAGCCAATGAGCGAGATATCCGCACAGGAAGCACTTAAGGAAAAAGGTGAATTTGACGGTCAGCTTTTAAATATGCCGGTTGATTTTATTGTTGACGGGAAGGTACTTGAAAGAGGGTATTATAACGTTTTTGGTGAAAAGGATAAGAACGGTGATGTTTATTTGTCATTCTACCAGGCGCACTATTTTAAAGGTAAAGTAAAAGCAAAAACAACAAATAATGATTTTGGTGATGAACTTCTGGATTTTGTAAAAATAGAGCCTTATAACGAAGATTATATCAGGATTATGTACGGTTCTTTGGATTTTAATGCTTATGCTTATCTGAGATGCAAGAATTAAAAAAGAATAAAGCAGCTCATAAGCCGTGTTCTGTTTTTCTGCTAACTTCAAACCGGTAGTTTGCTCTGTTAACAGGGGATAATTATTTACCCCGATAATCATCTGTCTGGTATTAGGATTACTCCTAATCTCTAGCGATTTTTCAAGCTCGGCGGACACCTCAAACGCTTGTTTCAATCTTGCATCCGACTGGGGGTTGCCTGGCATATACTTCTCAGCATACCCGGTGAGCTCTTACCTCACCTTTGCACCATCGCCTGTGATATAAAATCCATCGGCAGTCTTTTGGGAGTTGGAAACTCCCCTTTCTGTGGTCCGATCCACCGGCTCACGCCGTCCGGAGTTTCTCCGGAGGCCTGTTCTGGGATGCACGGACTTTCCTCACAAGGTATTAATTTACCCCGCGCGATTATCCGGCTGCTTTATTCTGTATCTATTATACCGTAAAAATTAAATAATTTGATATAAATCAGTTTTTTCCATAATATTGCCGATATCGTGTTGTTCTCCGTCAAAATCCAAATATACTCCGCCGTTTTTCGGGGTTTTCCCTATAATTTCCATCGTTGCGTCTTCAATATATTTATATTCGGTCATATCAACCTTATGTAGTCCATTCATTTGATTGGCTGCCGAGCGCCGTGCAACAATGAGAATGATTTCCTAAGCAAAGTGCATATTTTATATCGTTCATATTGTATATTTTGATAAAAAAATAATAACTAATATGTGACTTTCTTTATCATAAAAGAAAGTCACCAAAGAACCTGCCCGAACCGGAACTTCGCTCATTAATCAATTCTATAGTTCAGCTAAAGGCGGACAAACTCACTACGTTCAGACAAAGTCCGCCTTGTTGTTGCTTCACTATGATTGATTATTCGCTCCGTTAGGTTCGGGATAGATTTTTTACGTCTTCGGAGCCTAACGAAGCGAGCAATCATTGTTTGCGAAACAATGTCAAGCCGAGTATTGTTTGACGAACAAAGTGAGGAGTTTGCGAGGCTCTGGTTGAGCTATACAAATGATTAGCGAGCGTAGTTCGAGCTCCGAGAGTTTCTTTTTGTCCCTTTCTTTGCGGTCAAAGAAAGGGACATGTAAAAAATATTTTATTAACTTTATACATCAAAATATACATTTTGATGTATTTATAAATTTATTCAAATAAAGCATTTATAAACTCTTTTGAGTCAAAATTTTTCAAGTCTTCCATTTTTTCACCAACACCGACAAGTTTAACAGGAAGTTCCAGCTCTTTTGCTATTGCAAGAACTATTGCTCCCTTAGCTGAACCGTCAAGTTTTGTCAGTGCAACAGAAGTTAAATTTACGCACTCTTTAAAAACTTTTGCCTGCTGCAACCCGTTTTGCCCTGTGTTTGCATCAATTACCAAAATACTTTCTCTCAAAGATTCGGGAGCATTTTTGTCGATAACAGTTTTTATTTTTGAAAGTTCTTCCATTAAGTTGAACTTGTTTTGAAGCCTTCCAGCAGTATCAACAAGTATTACATCATACTTTTCATTTACCCCCTTTTGAATTGCCTCATATACAACTGATGCAGGGTCTGCTTTGTCTCTTCTTACGATATCTGCTCCGGAACGTCTTGACCAAATATCAACCTGTTCCTCAGCAGCGGCTCTGAATGTATCACCGGCTGCGATAAGTACACGTTTGCCTTCTTGCTTAAATCTGTATGCCAGTTTTCCGATTAGAGTTGTTTTACCTGCTCCGTTGACGCCCGTTATGAAATAAATATTCAACTCGTTTTCTTTATAACTTAACTCTGATGAACCGGTTGTTTCAAGAATTTTTAAAAATTCATTCTGCAAAAAATCTTTTACCTGAGACGGCTTAATCATATCCTGTCCTCTCAGTTTGTCAACAAGTTCTGAGGCGTAATCTACGCCTAAATCCGCGCTGATAAGCATATCTTCCATATCGTCCAGAACAAAATCTGAAAACTCAGGTTCTTCGTTTACGGTATCAACGATATTTCCAACAAGTGCCTGTGCGGTTTTTGAAACAGTGCTTTTGAGTTTGTCAAAAAAGTTGAACATTTTATTCCCTCACCCTAACCCTCTCCCGACGGGCGAGGGGATGATTTTTGTTATATTTACCCCTACCCCTTTAAACCGTTTTCTACAATTACTTTTGCCAAAACACCGTTTACGAAAGAAGATGAATCGTCAGTAGAATACTTTTTAGCAAGTTCAACCGCTTCATCAACAATAACTTTGAGCGGTGCACCTTTTGTATAAAGGAGTTCTGTTATAGCAATTCTTAATATGTCTTTGTCGATTTTTACCAGTCTTGAAATATCCCAGCCGTTTGAATATTTCTGAATTTGTTCATCAACGGCTTTGTTGTTGTTCTTAAACTGTTCTGCAATTTCAATTGTATAATTTTTTACTTCCGATTGATTCTCAAGAGTAGTAAACTCTGCTATTTCCAAAGCTAAAATAGCTTTTTCCGCAACATCCAGCATAGTATCTACCTTGCCTATCATATCATCCGTCATAGGAATTTGAACAGGCTTGTTCTTTGCGCCAAGTGGTCTTGACAGATTAGATTCGTGTTCTGCTTCATAAGAAGAGAGTGCTTCTTTGATGTCAATTAATGAACCTACCGTCAGATTAAGTTCTTCCAGAGCAGAGTTTGATAAAATCCTTACGGATTTTACCATTATTTCTTCAAAATCTTTTTTTGAATATTTTGTTATTTCTTTTTCAAACTGTGAAAATAATATAAGTGCAAGTTCTCTTGCAGCACGTCTTGCCTGCATAATAGTTCTCCTATAAATTAATTATAAGATATATGTTATCATGAACAGAAATCAGGGTAAATACAGGCTAAAATTTTATTTATTTAACATTAAATTTTTTATAATTTTTTTCAATTTTATCATCAATTGTTGCAGACTCACTTACTTTATTGAGAAGCTCTGTTCCTGCTTTAACGGCAAATTCTCCGGCTTCTTTCTTTTCACGCCCGGTTCCGCCAAACAGGCTTCGCCAGAAACTTTTTGTTTTAAGTTCGGTATCAGCAAGCGGTTGACCTTTTTCTACGGCTGTTGTACCGTAATCTTTTGCAACTGCTTCTTTTGATTTGTATTTGCCTGTTTGTTCCTCGCTTTTTGCTTTTACTTCGTTACCTTTCTCAAGAACTTGATTGTCGCTGTCTTCCATAAGCGTTTTTAGTTCGCCTTTCTTTGATTCAAGCTCCAGTCGTTCTTCTTCGGTTATTGTACCTTTTTGTTCTTTCTTTTCAAGTTCTTTTATTTCTTTGTAAAGTTTTTTGATTTTTTCACTAATTTCTTCCTGAAGGTCCTCGAGAGAGTCAACGTCGTTTTCCAAATCAATCAGGTATTCATTTTGGTCTTCAATTATTTCGTCATAAGCTTCTGACATGGTGTTACACAGATTTCCGAGATATTTTACGGCTGCAACTTCTCCTCTTGCAAACCAACAGCCGCCGACTCCGTTTTCTTTAACGTTGTTGAACATATCTTCTGCATTTGTTTTAACGCCGATTTTCCATATCTCTGATGACATACTGATACCTCATGTCTTACTCTTACGTATATGTAAAGTATTTTTTTTGTAATCAATTTCAAAAGAAAAATTTTTTGTTACATTTGTAACAAATGTGATATAATTCTTTTGTTCGGAGGGTTTGTATATGGGTAAAAAACGTGCAATTATAATGGTAATAGATTCTATGGGCTGTGGTGCAATGCCAGACCACGCTGATTTTGGTGATATTGCCGAGTGTAATACATTAAAAAATGTTGCACATTTTAATAACGGTTTGGAAGTTCCTGTTCTTGAAATGATGGGACTTGGAAATATAGGTGATTTTGAAGGAATATTCGGAACAAATTCGCCGATTGCACAATATGGTATTTTAAGAGAAAAATCCAAAGGTAAAGATACTACGACCGGGCACTGGGAAATTGCGGGACTTGTATCCGAAAAACCGTTTGCAACTTTCCCCGAAGGTTTTCCGAAAGAACTTATTGATAAATTTATCAAAGAAACAAATTGCGGCGGAATACTTGCGAATATTCCGGCAAGTGGAACAGCTATTATTGAACAACTTAATGATGAACATCACAAAACAAAATTCCCGATAGTTTACACATCGGCAGACAGCGTATTTCAAATTGCGCTTGATACGGATATGATACCTCTGGAAACCCTGTATAAATGGTGTAATATTGCAAGAAAACTTCTTGATGAAGGGAATTATAATGTTGCAAGAGTAATTGCAAGACCTTACAAAATAATTGACGGAAAACCGACAAGAATTTCAAAGGACAGGCGAGATTATTCAATGGCACCTCCGAAAGATACAATTTTGGACAAATACAAAAATGCCGGAGTTAAAGTAATCGGTATCGGAAAAATTGAAGATATTTTTTCAAAGGCAGGTATTACACACGCTATACACACAGGCTCAAACAAGGAAGGTCTGGAACTTACAATAAAAGCAATTGACGGAACTCTGGATTTAGACAGTATTAAATACAAAGATGCAAATATTACCGATAACGAACGGGAAATAATTTTTACAAATCTTGTTGATACGGATATGCTTTTCGGACACAGAAATGATGCGGCAGGTTACGGCAGGGCAATAGAAGAGATAGATAGTTATCTGAAGAAGATTTTACCCCTGATAACAGAAGACGATTTGCTGGTGATTACGGCTGACCACGGGTGTGACCCTACTGTTCCTGGAACCGACCATACAAGAGAACAGGTTCCGGTTCTTTATTATTCAAAAAACATCGAACCAAAGGCTCTGGGTACGGAACAAGGTTTTGACACAATCGCAAAAAGAGTGGAAGAGTGGTTAAGCTAGATTTTATTTGTTAAAAACAAGTTTTCCGTTCTTGACTTCCCAGTTGCTTGTTAATCTAAAGACTCGGAAGTAACCGTGTTCACCTTTACCTGACATGTTTGTGCCGTCAGAATAATCTCCCCAGTCGAGGTTGTCGGTTTCATCTGCATACGCTTGCCCGTTACCGTTTGTAATACTGATATGTCCGGGTTGTTCTTTATATTGTTCGGAGTTTCTGTCGGGAACCCAGCAAACTATATATCCGGCAGGTAAATTCGGAAGATCGGTGCTGTTAATTTGTCTTCCCTTTCCGTTGCCGATATTTACAAACTTAACTTCTTCAAACATCTCAGGATGACGCTGGAAGAATGATATAGAACCTCTTGGTGTGCCTTCTTCCCAGTCGGACACATCTATACCGGCTGCTTTTACGGCTTCTCTGACACCTTGCAAACAGTGACCGGCACTGTTCATTCTGTTAGAAACTCTTTGTGCTGATTTTGCAAGTGCAGCAGATACGTCTGAAGTATTGGCAGTGTTTACACCTTTATCTTTTATTCCGGATGCAGAACTTGCACTACCACCAAAGCCTCGTCTTTCGGCATTTTTTGAGAACTGCATTTTATTATATACGGGTGACATTAAGACGGCTGATTCAGGAATATCACTAAGCGCTGCGGTTTTTGAGCGTGAATTCAGGTATTCACGTTTGAATTTGAATTCGCTTTCTCTGATAAGTGTTCTGAAATCACTATTGATTATACGTGCTTCCTGAACGCTTATTCCGTCATCAAATCTTACTCTGCCCTGTTTTTCTATTGTTTGTTTCAAGTTATTCAAATGGCTTAACAGTTTATTTACATCTGACCGGGTTAAGCTTGCAATTTCGCTTTCTCGTATGCCAAACTCAAAAGATAATTCACCGTTTTGTACGGCTTTGATTATTGCCTCTTTGTCCTGTTCGCTTATATTGTTATTTTTCTTCAGGCCGTTTTTCAGCATCTGTATTTCATCCTGCTTGTTCACAGGTTTATTAGAGTACATTTTTGGCATAAATATTACAGAACCCATAGGTCCGCTGTTATCCATAGGCTTAAAGTTCTTTAATACAGCCGAAGATTCTTGTTTTTCCTTCATTCTGGATATTGCCGTCTGTCTGTCTTCAGGGTTTTCCTTAATGCTGTATTTCTTTATGTACTGACGGGTTTTGTTAGTGTACGGATTCCCGGCAGGGTCTGCCGTACCTCTTCTTATAGCGGCACCGCCGTTATTCCAGAAATAACAAATAGCATCTTCATCTGTAACTGTATTTACATATTCTTTTGTGTTGTATGTTTTTTCCAGTTTTCCTGTCCGGTGGTTAATTTCCCACCCTTCATTTGAGATGACTCTTCCGTTTGCAGCTTCAATGGAATCTTGTACTTTTTGGCTTTGGACTCTTTTGTTTATTGTTGCTAATATGACAATTGTCGCAAGTGCAGATTTTTCTGTTGAATATTTCAAATCATTACCCGAAGTAATACCTAAGGCTTTAAACATAGCTGCTACTTCCGGCTCTTTTTTGGGGTCATTCCATTGTGTATATTTAATTTGTGTCATTCCGTATGAATACATGTGGTTGTCTGTTACACCGGTGTCTCTTACACCAAAAATGGTATCAATTCTTTCAATAAATTTTTTTCCGGTACCAAATGACAATACATCTGTTTGGTCAAAGTTCGTTTCCTGCTCAGCAATAGCCATGGCTAATCTTGCAAGTTTATTGTAGGTGTCATTGTCAATATGTAATGATTTCATTAAACGTTCTTTGTTTTTTTCAAGAGATTTGGCAAATTCTTTTGCGCCTTCACTTGCATTTTCAGGTAGTTTAATTTCCATTGGAACGGCTTCTGTAATTTTTGTTCCGTTTGTTTTTTTATAAGACGAACCGTGTTTAATCAAACTACGTTCAAGTAAACCGTATTTTTTTGTCTTTTCATTTATACCATATGTTTCAAGAACTTCTTTACCATCTTTGTAGAAATATTTTGCAGAAGTTTTTTGTCCGTCTTTATTATATTCTTCTATAATTTTTGTAATACCGGCTTCTTTGAACATCGGTCCCGATGTAATGGTTTTAACTGTTGTACCGTTATCTTTTCTTTCTGTTGTTGCAACTTCCTTGTCATTATTTAATGAAGTTGCTTTCATTTTGTTGATTATTTTATTGCTTGCGTTTTCAATCCATACGGATAATTTGTTAACATCATCCAGGTCTTTATAATCGTTTTCATTTATACCGTTAATTCCAAGTTTTTTAGCCTGCAAAACGAGTTTTCTGCAAATTTGTGTTTTAACATCGTTGATTCCAACACCAATAAATTCTTTGTCGACATCCTCTGCAATACTTGTATGATACATTGCTTTGTATTGTTGAACAACAAATGCAACGTTAGTTGTACTGATTTTTGCAAGTATTGATTTAGTTATGCCGTTTGTCTTGTTTTCCCAAATTTTGCTGGCTTTTGTGCGGCTATTACCTTCAAAACTGTCTTTTAATGCACCGTGTAATTCTTTGGCTAACTTTTTAGCATCTTCTTCGACCTTTTTTGTGTCGACATAATTTATACCTTTTAATGCATTGTTATAGTCAGAAGTGTTATTAAAAGCGGCATTATTTTTCTTTTCAGCTTCCAGCATTTTTGGATAAGCCATATTAAGCCACTTCATCATTACTTCGGGGTTTTTAACACCCTTTTGGGCATCACCGTAATAGATTCCTGTTGTTTTTGTTTCAGCGGCTCTTGAACATAAATTCTTACATAAATAGTTGTATATAAATGTACAATTTTTATCACCGTTGTTTAATAAATCACGTGATAAATGACGTTTATTTATGTCATAATACATTTTCATTACGTAAGTAACGTTTTGCGGTGTAATCTTCTTTAATACAGGGTTTTTTGGAGAAGGTTTGCTTCCTAACGTTCTTACTATATCCATAGCTTCTTCGTAGATTTTTTGAGTTTTGTTTTTATCTGTGTTGCTTTTAGCCGGTTTTTCAGTCCGCGGTGGTTCATCACCAAGTCCAAATCTCGGTTTTTTAGGTGCTGTCGGAGTCCTTCTGTTTTCAGAAGGCGGAGCCGGTGTTTCTTCATCTTTTGTGGGCGGAACCTGGCTCTCTTCATCTTGTACTGACGGAGACGGGGTATTTTTTTGTCTTCTTGCGGCAAAATAATCATTATTAATATTCTGGGTTGTTTCGCTGTATTTACCTTCCGTTTTCAGGGCTTCTATTTTATCTTTGAAATCACCCGGCAGTGCAATAATATCACCTACTCTGAAACCGTATTTAAAATATATACCATTCTGTTTTGCAATATTTTTTATATTTTGTGCAAATTCCTTTGCTTCCGCCCCTTCTAAGCCCATTTTTTCAGCTATTACTTCCGGTGTATCTTTTGGTTGAATAATATATAAAGTATTTTTTCTTACGGCAAGTTTGTTTGAGTTTGCATTTTGTTCTATGTTATTAAAATTTTCTTCCGTAAATTCAAGTGCTTCTTGTTCGTTAAGACCGTCTTCACCGAATTCAACTTCACCGTTTAGGTACATTGACAACAATTTCTGAGCCTGAGCTTTATTGATGATATTTTTTTCAAACAAACTGTTTATGCTCTTTTCGGTACGCTCACGAGCCTCTGTTGTTTGGCATTTGAAATGGTTGTAATTTACATCACCAATATTTCCCATATTCCCAATCCTTATCTTTGTTAATTCTTATTTTTTTATCGGCACTTTTGTCGAAAACTTTAAGACTTTTGATGTTTTTGTTACAAAAGTTTACAATGAATATAACTTATAAAAATAATTTTAAAAAATTAAAAAAAGATATGTCAGAGTGGTTAAAAACGAAGAAAAAAGTGTTTTTTAAGATATTTGTAAACATTTGTAACAAAATCTTCCTCTTTTGAAATTCGATATTTTTTAAATACTTAATATATATGTAAGATTTAAAAAGATGGTGAACAAAGATGGCAATCGCAAATTTACACGAAACATTATTAAGCTATACACTAAGAAAGAATCAGTTAAATTTTGAGATTTCTCAGTTACAGACACAGAAAAATTTAGCACTGTATTCACAGGCGGATGCTATGTCTATCAAAGCTCAGGATGAACAAGAACTGAGAGAATTTTATAAAGCATTATATGAAAGTGATTCAGATTATCAGGGCAAATATGCGGATTATACTCAGATACCTGATTTTGAAGCAGAATTGGATAAAATAGCAGCAACTTACCAGGAACAACTTGAACAATTAAACGCTTGGGAAACTCAGCTTGATGCTCAAATCACAACAAACAGCGCAGAACTTGAAGAAATCAATGCATATATGGAATCAACAAAATCAATGCTTTCAAGCAACATTCAGGAAGATTTTAATTACGGACTGAACTCATAATACAGGATATAATCAGAGAGAATATAAAAAAGGATGGCTCGGCTATCCTTTTTTTATACGTTTGGTATTCATGCTAATATTGATATATGGATGATTTTAAACATTATACGGTAATGCTTAATGAAGCTGTTGACGCTCTGGAATGTAGAGACGGAAAAATTTATGTGGATTGTACTCTCGGAGGCGGCGGTCACAGTGAACTTATTCTGAAAAGAATACAACCGAACGGAAGGCTGATTGCTTTCGATATTGATGACGAAGCTATTGCCCATTCCAGAGAACGTTTAAAAGATTATAAAAATTTAACGATAGTAAGGTCTTCATATACAAATATAAAGCAGGAGCTGAATAAACTCGGAATAGAAAAGATAACCGGCGGTGTAATTCTTGACCTGGGTGCATCATATCATCAGCTTACAAAACAGGAACGCGGTTTTTCTTTTTCAAAGGATGCTCCTCTGGATATGAGGTTTGATATGTCTGCTGATTTTAGTGCATATGACGTTATAAATACGTATAAAGAGGACGATTTAGTAAGGATTTTTAGTGAGTATGGAGAAGAAAGATTTTCAAAACGGATTGCAAAATCGATTGTGGAAGCTAGAAGGGTTAAGCCGATTGGAACAACGAAAGAACTTGCTGATATTATTGTTAAAGCGACTCCTCATATTAAGTCTAATATACACCCTGCTACAAGAGTGTTTCAGGCTGTTCGGATAGAGGTTAATAATGAGTTAAAAAATGTTAAGAATGTTTTGAATGATATATTGGCATTAGTCGATGTTGGTGGTATAATTAGTGTCATAAGTTTTCATTCTCTGGAGGATAGAATTGTTAAACAATTCTTTAAGAGGGAAAGCCAAAAGTGCAGATGTAATAATATGATTTGCACTTGTGAACCGCCAAAAATAGAGCTTGTAAACAAAAAGCCTATTATGGCAGGGGAGATTGAATTAAAAGAAAATCCGCCATCAAGAAGTGCAAAGTTAAGAGTCGCAAGATGTATTAACTGACTTTAGCGGAGTAGGATATATGATTATAGCTGTCGGGCTGTTAGGATACGCGGAAGTATAACAGTTTTGATGTTTGTTTTTGGAGTGAGGAGATTTACTTTTGGTTGCTGGGATTAAGGTAAATACCAATGACAATAATAGGTTTGGTTTGGATAATCTGATAAAAAAATTGTCCGGTGAAACAAAAAAAGAATATACTTATGTAGAAAATGTGGCCAGAAGTTCTTTTGTCGACAAATCTGTACAAAAACTGGTTGATAATAGTATAATAGAAGGGTATTTCCCTAAGGAGAATCTTGTAAAAGATATGGCGATAAAAAGAGTAAATAAATCACTTTGTATAATTTTAAGCATACTGGTTGCGGTTGTTGTTATCAGTTATTATTTTGTGATTTCCTGCGAGATAAAGCTCAATGATATCAGTCGTCAGACTGTTATTTTAAATAATGAAAATGAAGAGTTGCAAAACAGGTTGGACAGTTTGAAATCTTTTAATAACGTAGACAAGACATTACAGCAAAACAATTTACTCCAAAGACCGGGACAGGTTATTGAAACTCCGGAGGTTCAGGCATCCGGAGAAAATAACGGTAAAAATAATTCTGCCCAAAAAGTATTTAATCACGCAATAGGTTTTTAAATGTTTAAACTCGTATGCGGAGCTGGAAATGAGGATACGGAAAGCGTAAAGCGGCTGGTTTTTGTGTACGCAAAAGCCGGGTGCGATATTTTTGATTTATCTGCCAGAAAAGAGATTCTGCAAGCTGCAAAAGAGGGTGCTGAGTTATCTGCAAGAACAGACGTCAAGTACTGTGTAAGTATCGGTATAAAAGGCGATAAACATATTTCCAAGGCAAAGATTAACGGAGGTAAATGTACAAAGTGCGGTAATTGTGTGAGGTCTTGTCCGAATGATGCCGTATATTCTTCCATAATTATTGATGAAAAGAAGTGTATAGGCTGCGGTAACTGTTTTAAGAAGTGTCCGACAGGAGCAATCTCTATGGAAGAAAAGGATGTAAACTACCGTGAGATTCTTCCTTATATGGTGAAAAACGGAGTTGAGATTCTTGAGCTTCATATAATGGGGCATGATAAAACAGACCTTGCAAATAAATGGCAGGTAATAAACGAGTGTGAACCGAAATTTGCATCAATTTGTATAGACAGGGAAAACTTCGGTAACAAAGAAGTTCTGGAAAGAATAAAAAATATGATATCCGTAAGGAAAGACTATACAACAATAATTCAGGCTGACGGAGTACCTATGAGCGGCGGAAGTGATGATTTTAAGACAACTCTTCAGGCTGTTGCTATGGCAGAAGTTATTCAGAATGCAGAGCTTCCTGTTTATATAATGCTGTCCGGAGGTACAAACTCTAAGACTGCTGAACTTGCGAAGATGTGTGGTATAAATTATTGGGGAATTGCAATAGGTTCCTGGGCAAGAAAAATTGTTAAGCCGTTTGTTTCAAAAGAAAATTTCTGGGAAGATGAAACGGCTCAAAAAGAAGCGATAAATATTGCAAAAAAGCTTGTAGAGAGTTGTAAACAGTCTTAATATATTTACATTTACCCGAGTTTATGCTCTAATGGACATGATGAGGACAAAATAATTAAGGAGAGATTATGGCATCAGAAGAAAGAACATTTGTTGCAATTAAGCCTGACGGAGTAAAAAGAGGTTTAATAGGGAGAGTAGTACAGAGATTTGAGGATAAAGGATTCAAAATAGTGGGTATGAAGCTGTTGCAAGTCACTCCGGAAATGGCAGCAAAGCACTATGAAGAACATCAGGGAAAACCTTTTTATAAAAGACTTATTTATTACATAACCAGTGCGCCGATTGTTGCTATGGTTATAGAAGGTTATAACGCAGTAGAAAGTGTTCGTCATACTGTAGGTGCAACAAATCCGATGAACGCTGATGTAGGAACTATTCGTGCAGACTTTGGACAGATAATGGAATACAATATTGTTCACGCTTCTGATTCTTTGGCAAGTGCAGAAAGAGAAATCAATATTTACTTTAAACCTGAAGAAATTTATGATAACTGGCAATCCATGTCAGAAATTATTGCTTATGATGAAGAAAGATATAATCAGCAGGGAATATAGAAATTGTATATAAACTAAAATAGAGAGTGAGTCGGGAATTTTGCCCGACTCACTCTTTTTAGGGTTGTGGAGTAAATAAAATATGATATAATGTTTATATAGATATGTAGTAGGATTTTAATTATGGCACTATCACCCGTCGGTACATCTTCAGATTATGCTTTTTGCATGCCTTCAAGCGCTCTGAATTCAAGAGTGCCGGCTCTTAACAGCAACTCCCGAACCAATGGTTTAAGTGATGCTTATTTTGCTAAAAAGGGTGAGCCGATGTATATGCAGGAAATGGATGCCGACGAAGACGGTATCGTTTCTTTTGACGAATTTAAAGATTACTGTAAAGAAAACGGTATTTCATCAAAACAGATGGCAAAAATGGTTCAGATGGGGAATTCTTATCGTGAACTAATGAACCAAATACAGGGTAATAATAAAAAATCAAATATCGTAAATGTTCAGGTCGGAGATTTATTAGAGAAGATAAACTCCAAAAATGATGATAAAATTTACGCAGTACGTGGCGATGACAAATACGATGAAACCATCGATACTAATGCTGATGATAAAATTACCTACAAAGAGTATGTTGATTACTGTGTAGAGCACGCTAAAACAAACGAGCAAAAATCAAATACCAAAGTCGAGAAAACTGGGAATGGAGTGTTTAAAACATCAAGCTATGGAAAAGCTATTAATGCTTATGCGCGCAGCGAAGCTCAGACAACTGAAAGTATGTTTGAATACGAAGTTTAGTGGTGAAACTTGTATATTTCTGTTAGAATGATGGGGTAAATTTAGGGGAAATATAAGGATTTATAATGTCAGTATTTGATAATTTCAGCTATGAGCTGCTTCATGAAGATAAAAAAACAGGTGCAAGGGCAGGTATTTTACATACTCCGCACGGTGATATCGAAACACCGATTTTTATGCCTGTCGGAACGAACTCAACAGTAAAACTGCTTACAAATAATAATTTGTATGATACAGGAGCACAGATAATCTTAGGAAACTCTTATCATTTGTATTTGAGAGCAGGACATAAACTGATTGAAAAATTCGGCGGTATCCATGGCTGGATGAATTGGCAAAAACCTGTTTTGACTGATTCAGGCGGATTTCAGGTATTTTCTTTGGCTCATTTAAGAAAAATTACTGAAGAAGGGGTTGAGTTCAGGGATCCAAAAGACGGCAAAAAACATTTTATAAGTCCTGAAATTTCAATGGAGATTCAGCAGTCAATCGGTGCTGATATAATTATGGCTTTTGACTGGTGTGCTCCGTTCGGGTGTGATTATGAAACAGCTAAAGAAGCTATGGGTTTAACTCACAGATGGCTTGAAAGATGTGTTAAGGCAAAAACAAGAGAAGACCAGGCTTTGTTTCCGATTTGTCAGGGTGCTTTTTATGATGATTTAAGGAAAGAAAGCGCTGCTTTTGTTTCAAATATTGATGCTGTCGGGTATGCAATCGGCGGTTTGAGTGTCGGTGAAGATAAAGAAACAATGAACAAATTTGTTGAACTGACGGCTCCGCTATTACCTCACAACAAGCCCAGATACTTAATGGGTGTCGGAACTCCGGAGGATTTATTAGACGGAATAAAACGCGGAATTGATATGTTTGACTGTGTTCTTCCTACGCGTAACGCAAGACACGGTTCGTTCTTTACAATGAACGGCAAAGAACAAATCAAGAATGCCAAATTCCAGGAAGATCCGCTTCCGCTTGATGAAACCTGTGACTGTTACGCTTGCAAAAATCACTCCAGGGCATACATAAGACATCTCTACAAGTGCGGTGAAGGAACGGGACAAGCTCTGATGTCCATTCATAATATAAAGTTCCTGCTTAACTTCGTAAAAGGCTGCAGACAAGCTATTTTAGAAGACAGATTTGAAGATTTTTATAACGAAAATTATCCCAAGGTTATTAAATAAAAAATTCTTTTATTTTAAAGTATTCACTGAAAAATCTTTAGAAAATTCCACAAAATCAAAATGGTCTTCCAAAGCTTCTTTTAAGTTGTTTTTGTCAGAAGCAAGCACGTCATCAATTGGTTTCCCGAATATGTACATATTGTTATTCAGAACAAGAGTATTAAGTCTTGTTTTTATCCCGTCACTACGTTGTGCAGCAATAACAGAAGTCGGAATGCCTTCTTTTTGCAGGGCTTCATAAATTGTTTCTATCAAATCCATGCTTTGTTCGGAAACAGGATTATGCGGATTATATTCAATTCCTCCCGTGATAAAAGCGTGTATTTCATCCATCGACTTTTTCATACGTCCTCTGAGACCTTCTATAATATCGCTGATTCTTTCCCCGATGTTGTTAATGCTTTCCAGTTCGGGTGCCGAGTGTGCTTCAAATTTATCTTTGCCTCCCCAGGCTGTTAATTTTATGCACGGTCCGAGACCTTCAACCAGCGTTCTTGTATTAACGTGATGGTATTGACCTTTATTTAGAGTTAAGTCGTGTCCGAGTGAGTTACCTATAACAATGGCATTTTTTGTAGTCGGTATAACTTTTTTTGAGGCAAGATAAAAATTCATATAAAAACTCCTATATATGAATATATGAAAACAGGTAAAAATAAATTTTGCCAAGAAACGAAAGAGGGCGGATTTGGTAAAACCAAATCCGCCCTCTTTATCAGTAATGCTTAAATTTCTATGCCTTTGCAAAAGAGTAGTTTGAACGTGATGAGATTTCTTCTTTAAGTTTAGATATAAACTCATCTACGCTCAAAGTTCCTACCTGACCGATTCCTCTTGCGCGGACTGCAACTGAGTTTGATTCGATTTCTTTATCACCGATTACACAAACGTAGTTGATTTTTTTGTCCTGCAAGCTTTCTCTGATTTTGTAGTTCATAGATTCAGAACGGTCATCAAGATTTACTCTTAAACCTGCTTCACGCATTTTCTTGTAAACTTGTTCAGCAAAATCAACGTGTTTTTCGTTGCTGATAGGTACAATTGATACCTGAGTAGGAGCAAGCCAAGCAGGGAAGCAGCCTGCATAGTGTTCAATTAAGATGCCGTGGAATCTTTCCATTGAACCGAAGATTACTCTGTGTAACATAAGAGGTGTCTTCATGCTGCCGTCTTTATCCTGATACTTGATATCAAATCTTGCAGGAAGGTTAAAGTCAAGCTGGATAGTTGCACATTGCCATGTTCTTCCGATAGCGTCTTTAACCTTGAAGTCAATTTTCGGACCGTAGAATGCGCCGTCACCTTCGTTGATGTCGTATTTCATTCCTCTGCGTTCCATAGCTTCTTTCAAACCGGCTTCTGCTTTGTTCCAGTTTTCAAGTTCACCTACATAGCTTTCAGGTCTGGTTGAAAGTTCTACTTCAAATTCCATACCGAAGATTGCCATTGTGTCTGCAACAAAGTCGATAATTGAGTTTATCTCATCAACCAGTTGTTCCGGTGTACAGAATATATGAGCATCATCCTGAGTGAATCCCTGAACACGTGTTAAGCCTGATAAAGCTCCTGATTTTTCTTTTCTGTAAACAGTTCCGAGTTCTGCCATTCTGAGCGGAAGTGAACGGTATGAATATCTGTTTGCCTGATAAATCAGTATATGGAACGGGCAGTTCATAGGTTTAACTACATACTGGTCGTCAGAGTCTTCATCTTTTTGAATAAAGAACATATTTTCTTTGTAGTGATCCATGTGACCTGAGATTTCCCAGAGAGTTGATTTAGCTATTTGAGGAGTATTAACGATTACGTATCCTCTTTTTCTGTGTTCTTCTCTCCAGTAGTTTTCAATTTGTTCACGAACACATGCAAGGTTCGGGTGCCATAAAACAAGACCGCCGCCCATTTCTTCACGTGTTGAGAACAGGTCTAACTGCTTACCTAATTTTCTGTGGTCACGTTTTTCAGCTTCTTCAAGAAAAGTTAAGTAAGCCTGTAAATCTTCTTTGTTCCAGTATGCAGTCGCATAAATTCTTTGTAACATCTTGTTCTTTTCGTTACCGCGCCAGTAAGCACCTGCAACCTTCAGAAGCTTAATTGCGTTACCTTTAATGTAAGATGTGTTAGGGATGTGAGGTCCTGCACAAAGGTCGTTAAACAGAACGTTTCCGTCTTTGTCTTTTGTTAAGTATAAAGTCGGGTTGTCGTTTCTGTGTTCTTCCAACAGTTCTGCTTTGTAAACTTCGCCTTCTGCCTTAAATTCAGCAATTTTAGCATCAACGTCTTCTACAAAATATTTTTCAAATGTCAGATTTTCTTTGATGATATTTTTCATTTCGTCTTCGATTTTCTGAAGGTCGTCTTGCGTAAATGCATAACCGTCAGTCAAATCAAAGTCATAATAAAATCCGTCATCGGTTGCCGGCCCGATAGCTAACTTTGCTTGTGGGAACAGCTTTTGTACGGCTTGCGCCATGATGTGAGAACAAGAGTGTCTGAGTGTTCTCAAAGTTTCGTTGTTTTTTTCCATTTTCTTCTCTTTCTATCCTTGTCACGTAAGCCGTATAAATATTTAATAACCTTTTAAATATTTACCCCTCTCCGCCTGTCAAATCAGAGATTTGTTCGCTTCGTTCATATACATTCACTTCGCAACGGCGTACCGGGCTTATACTCTAGTATGTATTATTACAAACTATTTGTATTTACCCCTCGTAGTGTTTTGTTCTCCAAAGTATTATCCTCCGATAACACTTTTCGGACTTCACACCGGCTACGCATGGGTGGATCCCCTTAACTATTACAAAGATAGTTTACCACAAAACTTCCTAAAAAAATACCAAACCGGAGCTTGATATGAATTTTTTAGCAGCACTAACATACAAATATGAAGGTTTTATTTCTTGTATTATTTTTCTGTTTTACTATTCTGCCAATTTATTCTTATTCTTCTGAAGCTTCTAAATTTGCGGAAAGAGAATATGCCAAAAAGAATAATTGTGAAAAAGTTAAAATAAACATGAAAAAAGAATACTCGACGGAGTATCAACAAGATACAGGGAAAATAATAATTTACGGCTGGGGTGATATCAAAATAAAAGGTTGTAAAAAGAAAAAAATAACTTATGTTGTTTTGTTGGATAATTTTGGTAAACCCGGCTGGAGTAGTATAAATTTTTACAAATAAAACGACCTCGCTTTTGCGAGGTCGTTTTTTTAACCTTATACAGATTAGTCAGCAAAGTATCTTGCCAAAAGTCCGTCAAAACCTCTGCCATGACGAGCTTCGTCTTTTGCCATTTCGTGAACAGTATCGTGAATAGCATCAAGATTAAGTTCTTTAGCACGTTTAGCAAGTTTTAATTTTCCGTCACAAGCACCAAATTCTGCTTCTGCTCTCATTTCAAGATTTCTTCTTGTAGAGTTTGTAAGAACTTCACCCAAGAGCTCAGCAAATCTTGAAGCGTGGTCAGCTTCTTCAAAAGCATATCTTTTGAAGGCTTCTGCAATTTCAGGATAACCTTCTCTGTCAGCTTGTCTTGACATTGCAAGGTACATGCCGACTTCTGCACATTCGCCGTTAAAGTTAGCTCTTAAACCTTCCATTATTTGAGGGTCCAAGTCACGAGCTATACCGACTCTGTGTTCATCAGCATACTCTTTGTTGCCGTCTTCCATTTTTGTAAAAACTTCTCTTACAGCACCGCAAACCGGACAAGTTTCCGGAGCTTCGCCTTCTACTGTAAATCCGCATACTGAACATACATATTTTGTCATAATTTTATCTCCCTTTCTAAATAAGACACAAGCGTATTATACCATGGAAGAAAATATAATAAAAGCACGTTATTTTATTTTTCTCATGAAAAAAGAACGTTGTTGCCGTTCTCTTTCTATTTTTAAGTAATGTTGATGATTTCTCTTTTCTCTTAGGACTTACACCTATTTTATTTGGATATCATCTGTGGCTTGAAGCTGTTTTGACTTGTAGTTGTGGATGACTGCGTCAACCAGTAAGTCGTAAGAAGAGCTTTTCTCGATGTTCGGGAATTCTTCTTTTAATTGTTGCCTGACCATTGCTTCCAGCCTGTGTTCGTCAGCTTTTATTTTAAGTTCATTACTTGATAGTGATTGTATAAAATCTTCGCGTCCCTGAGCCTGGTTTTGTGCAAACGCATTAAGGTTTGCTCTCGGATCTAACGCTTCTTTTACTGAGTTAATAAATTTTTTTAGGTTTGTCATACAGACCTCACTTTTACTACTACCTTCATTTTGTATTTATATAAAGTTCCCTCAACGGAGAAATTGCCTAAAATTTTTTAAATCGTAACAATTGTTTACAATTTAATTTCAGGAGCTAATTTTACTCTTATAATTTAGCAAAATCAGTTAACATTATATACTTATTTTTCAAACAGTTCAAGAGAGCAAGACGATTGTTTTTAATCTTTTCGTCTTTGTCCATGACAAGTACGTCATCAAAGAACTTTGTAACAACAGGATTTATTGAGATTAAATCACTCAGGTATTTGTTGTAATCTCCTGCAAAGTTTACCCCCTGAACAGCTTCAAATAAGTCTTTTTCAGCCTGTTCAACAAATAGAGATGCACTTACGGAAACATTTACATCATCTTTTAATATTCTGAGTACTCTGTTAGCATTTTCTAAAAGTTTTTCGTCATGCAATGCTGAAATAGCTTTTACTCTCAAAAGGTAATCACAAAGGTCTTTGCACGGATTTATTCCTGCACATGCTTCAAGAACATTCTTTGAATAATCAGAGTTTAAGAAAATAATTAATCTCTGAACAAAGAACTCTTCTACATCTGCCTTAATGTCTGCCTTGATTGGCAATAAAGCAATTGAGTCATCAATAACATTTGATAAATCCAGTTTTAAATTATGTTCCAGAATTGTTTTAATAATCCCGAGTGCTGCACGTCTTACACCAAGAGGGTCAGATGAACCTGTCGGTTTTTTACCTGCTGCAAACACTGCGCAGATTGTATCGATTTTATCTGCAATCCCAACAACCTGGCCTTCTATGCTTTTAGCGGTTTCAGAATCTGCGTTAAGCGGGAAGTAGTGTTCTCTGATACCGTCCTGAACGCCCTGTTCTTCGCCGCTTACACGAGCGTAATCCGCTCCGATAAATCCCTGAAGCTCGGTAAACTCAAACACAAGGTTCGTTGCTAAATCAGCCTTGCAAAGCTCTGCCGTTCTTTTGATTGAAGGCTTGTTTACACCGAGAGATGAGGCAATTTTTTCTGAAAGCTTAATAATTCTTTGTGTTTTATCATAAACTGAACCCATGCCTTTTTGGAAAGTCATGCCTTTCAGGCTTTCAACATAGCTTTCAAGCGGTTTTTTTGTATCTTCATTAAAGAAGAATACAGCATCATCAAGACGAGCCTTGATAACACGAAGGTTACCGGCTTTAATATTTTCAAATTCGTTGCCGATATAATTTGTAATTGTTACAAATTTATTAATTAATTTTCCTGTTTTTTCATAAAGAGCAAAATATCTCTGATGAGTTTCCATAACGGTTACTGCAACTTCCTGCGGAATAGTAAGATATGCTGTATCAAAATCGCAGGTAACGGCAACAGGATATTCAACAATAAATGTAACTTCTTCCAGTAAATCGTCAGATATTTTTGTTACTGCATTAAGTTTGCCAGCCTCGAGATTAGTAAGCTCAATTATTTTATTTCTGCGTTCATCCTGGTCTACAATAACTTTGGCATTTCTTAGTTTGTCAACATATTCATCAGGATTATTGATAACTATATTTTGCGTTGAAAATCTGTGACCGTTTGTAATGTTTGAGGAGTCTTTATCAATTATTCTTACAGGCACTTGTTCGCTATCCAAAATAGAAAGTACCCATCTGATAGGGCGTGAAAATTTAATATCATTTGCTCCCCATCTCATAAAGTGAGGTCCCTGAAGTTTGGAGAAAATCAGAGGTACGTTTTCCTGTAATAAGTCTTTTGTATTTTTACCTTTAATAGATATTTTTGCAAAAACATAATTGTCTTCAATATATAAATCGTCTTTTGAAACACCGTTTTTATTTGCAAAACCTTCTCCTGCTTTGGTGAGATTTCCTGATTCATCAAAAGCAACTTTCGCAATAGGACCTTTTACAGTTTTTTCTAAGTCCGGCTGAGAAGCAGAAAGTCCGTCAACAATAACGGCAAGTCGTCTGGGTGTTGCCATAACTTTTACATTTGAAAAACTTACGTTATTGTCATTTAAAAATTTTTCAAAACCCTGTTTTAACTGATCTATAGCCATGGGGATAAATTTGTAAGGTAATTCTTCTACACCAACTTCAAATAAATATTTACTCATTTTTTTCTCCGTTTATATTTCAATTAATATAATTATACTATAAAGGAGTTATTACGATAGCAAATAATTTTTTTTTGTACTTTAAAGATAATGTAAATATGCAAAGGAGTTATGTATGCAGATAAATAGTATCAGTTCTCAGACAAATTTTAAATCAAAGATTTTGCCAAATGCTGCATTAGAGCAGTCTTTTGACAGTGCGATAAAAGAACAGGACAGATTTTTCGCAAAGGCGGTAAATGCATTATTAAAAGACGGAAAAAGTGATGTTTTGGAACTCAAAAAAAGAAATAACCACAATATGAGTTTATATGTAAACGGAGAGATAGAGGACGAGGGGCAAACATTTGTAAATTATTACAGAAATGTAGGAGCTGATTTGATTAAAAAATATGCCGCAAAAAATGAGCTTGCTAACAATTTTGCCGCCAAATACAGCATTTTATCAAATAAGGAAAAAGAACTCGTAGATGAAGATGTAACTTTGATTAAATTATTATCGGAAAATTTTGAATCAGGAGTTAACTTTATAGAAAATGTTCAGATTGTTTTAGATAAAATGAAAAAGAAACTTGATAATAATACAACAAAAGAAATATCAGAACTTAAAAAATTAATCTTTGGTCAATAGAATTATATTTTTTGAGAATAAAAAAACTCTCCGAGAATATCCGGAGAGTTTTTTGTAAAATTTTCAGTTTAATTATCTTAATCTTACTGTTACAGATTTAGCTTTTTGAGTGTATTCAAGCTTGTCTTCTCTTGATAACCAGCCTAAACCCATTTCAGCAAAATTGTCAGCTAAGCTCAAATCTTTTTTCATTTTGTTGATTGAAACTTCACCTTTAGTGTTAAGGTAGTTGTAGATTGTACCAGCTGATTCGATAATTTGTTCTTGGATGCCTTTTACTTCTTTAATTTTTGCCATTTTAAATCTCCTTCTATGTGTGTGTTTTGCGAACATCTCTGTTCACAATTTATTTTATAAAAAATTTTAAATTTTTGCAAGTGTTTTTTCTACAATTTATGTTAAAATAATACGTACGTAGTATGTTATTAAATTCTATTAAAGCTGATTATCGTGAAAATGCTATCACGAAAAGATATTTTGAACTTATCTCTGCTGGTGCGAAACCGTCAGAAATACTGGTTCTTACCCAGAATTCAAATTCAAAAAAAAGACTTCAAAATATAATTCTGGAAAAAATTCCGATTGATGCAATTGAAAAAATAAATGTTCATTCTTTTTTCTCAATTGTATATAATACTTTACAAGAAAACTGGTGTTTTATAGAAAATTCAATAAAAGGCGAAAAATCTTTTATTCTCCCAAACCTTGTCGGGCTCGAAGTTTCACAGTTCCTCTTAAAGGATCTTTTGAAGAATATAGTTGTCAAAGGATATAATTCAAAAAAATCTCTGCTTCATCAGATTTTCAGGAGATATTCTTTGATTGTTCAGAATAATTTATCTAATGATGAAGTAAAAGAAAGAGCAAAGATATTAAAAGAGTCTTTTGCAGATGATGCTGAACTTATAATCAAGAAACTTATGTCAACAACGCTAAAAACCAGAAGTTTTGATTATCTCAGGCAGACGCTTATTTTTAATTTTGTTTACAGGAATACGGATTATTTTAAAAATATAAAATATCTGCTTGTTGATGATGCGGATGAAATGACTCCTGTTTGTTTTGATTTTATTGAATATTTAAAACCACAGCTCAAAGACCGGCTGATTTGTTTTGATACTCTCGGCTCTTCAAGGTGCGGATACCTGAGTGCGGATACTTCGGTTGAATACAAGCTGAAAAAATTATTCAACGAAGAAGTTATATCAAATGAAAAAGAAGAGTTTATAAACGGTGACATTATTTTCTCAAATGTTATGGAAGATAAACATGAGCCTCTGGAAAGATTTTCTCTTACTTCTCTTTCTAAACGTGCTGAAATACTGGATTACACTGTATCTAAAATTAAGGAGTTACTTGATCAAAAAAATATTTCTCCGAAAGATATTGCAGTAATTTCTCCCGTTCAGGATGACATGCTTAAATTTACTTTACGGGAAATGCTTTCTGATATTTGTGATCCTGTATTTCTAAGCGGAAGTGAAAAACTTGTAAATAATTCGCTTGTTAAAGCAAGTTTAAATATTCTGCGGCTTATACTCGGGCTTGAGGTATCCGAAATGGATTTAAGAAGCGTAATTTCAGATTATATAGGAATTCCTGTTATTTATTCCAAAGATATATTTGATAATTATAAAAAGACAGGAACTTTGCCCGAAAAAATAGAAAAATATGATGAAAAATATCAAAAATTTTACAAGGTTTTTTCAGAACTAAAAAACAAAAATGAAAAACTTTCTCTGAAAGTTTATAAAATGTTTACCGCAGTTAAGGATTTTGTTGATAAAGAACAAATTAACAAATTTAATTTCTTCCTGAAAGAGTTGAGAGATTTTGAAACCGTATTGGGCGAGCAGGGAGTAAACGACCGAATTCAGGATATTATTGTGCATTTTGAGAATTCAATAATTGCAGAAAATCCTAATACAACACTTGAAATTTTGCAGGATGATTTAATCATAGCAACTCCGCAAAAAATTATAGATAATAAAATATCAACAAAATATCAGTTCTGGCTTGATGTTTCACATTCAGACTGGGTTAAAACGGATACCGGACCTTTATATAATGCCTGGGTTATGCAGAAGGACTGGTCAAAAGATGAATATACGGTAGAAGATGATATCTTTTTATCAAGACAGAAAACTGCACGTATTCTGAGGAAACTTTTGTTACTTGCTCAGGTTCATACTTATGCAGTTTCAAGTTTGTTTGACGCATCAGGAACGGAAAACCTGGGAGGAATACAAAAATATATTGAGTCTTCTGCCGGTGAAGTTTATGAGTCAAAACATGCTATTAAATTAACACCGAGAGACGATCAAAGACCTGTGCTTGAATACAAAAAAGGTTCAATGGCTATATCAGCCGTTCCCGGTGCGGGGAAAACAACAATTCTTCTTTTACTTATTATCAAATTGATGTCGAGAGGTATTAATCCGAATAACATTTATGTATTAACTTATATGGATTCTGCGGCAAGAAATTTCAGAGAACGTATAAAAAATATGTGCCCGGAATCAGTTATTCTTCCTAACATAAGTACGATACACGGACTTGCTCTCAGGATACTGAAAGAAAACTCAAATTTTGAAAGACTTAGTCTTACGGACGATTTTGATATCTGTGATGATACGCAAAGAATGAGAATTATTCGTGCAATCAGCGGTAAAATCGGTAAAACGGAACTGGAAGATTTTGATAAAGCTATATCTGTTTTTAAGCTTCAGGAAGGAAATATAGAAACTCCGACAGCTAATAAGAAGATAGAAAAATTTAAAAACTTTTATAAAGAATATCAGGCTCAGTTAAAAGAAGCAAATATGATAGATTATGATGACATTTTGATTTTGTCGGTGAAACTTCTTGAAAATAACCCTGATATTTTAGAATATTATCAGAATATTTGCGAATATATTATTGAAGATGAAGCTCAGGATTCGTCAGGGGTTCAGCAAAAATTAATAGGACTTTTAAGCGGCAAAAACAAAAATCTTATAAGGTGCGGTGATATTAATCAGGCGATTACGACAACATTTTCAAATGCAGATGTGGAAGGTTTCAGACACTTTATTCAGACTGCTGATAAAACCGTTGAAATGAACCATTCTCAAAGGTGCGCTCAGGAAGTTATGAATCTTGCTAACAAACTTGTTGATTGGGGTTTGAAACTTTTACCGAAAGCATTCTTTAAGAGTTATATGCTTGGTGTCGAGGGCAAAAACCCCGTATCCCAAAATGCAATATCTTCTTTTATTTTTGAAAATCCTTTTGCGGAAAGGAATTATGTTCTCAAAGAGATAAAAAACATACTTACAAAGGACAAAAAAGCAACTGTCGGCATTCTTTTAAGGGGTAACTTTCAGGTTGCAGCCTGGACATCTTTTATTAATGACTCCGGATTAAAAACAATAACAAGAAGTGAATCTCTGGGACAAAAAGGAGTGTTTAACACAATTTTTTCAATATTAAAATTTGTTCAGACCCCTTTTGATAATGAAGTTCTGTCATCAACTTATGAAAAACTTGCAGAACTCGGCTTTTATAAACAGCGTTTACAGCTGGAAATTAAAAATTCCGAGCGGCCTTTTATTTGCAGAAGTTGTGATGATATAGAAAATAATTCTCTTGCCCAGTTTTTGCTGGATATGCAGTACTGGCTCGCTTCTTCAACGCTTCCGCTGGAAGAACTTGTTATACGAATCGGTCTTTTTTATTACACAAGCGATATAGAAAAATCAAATGTATATCTGATAGCCATTCTTATTAAACGTCTTAACGCATCTGGTGATTTTGATTTAACACTTCAACGTTTGGAAGAACTTGCAAAAAAACCGTCACTGAGCGGATTTAAGTTCTTCTCGGAAGAAGAGGATAAAGAGGCGGCAAAAGGAAAAGTTCAGATAATGACACTTCATAAATCAAAAGGTGATGAGTTTGATTATGTATTTTTGCCTGAGCTTACGGAAAAAATGTTGTCAATAGATGTAAGCAAAGCTAAACTGAAAACATCTTCAACTTTTATGGAGGATGTAAAATCTTTTAACCCCAAATATAAACATAAATCAGAACAGGAGCTTAAAGAGTTCAATGCGGAAGAAACTTTAAGGCTTTTGTATGTTGCTATAACAAGAGCGCAGAAAAAATTATATTTAACCTCAAGCTCTAAAAACAAGTTCAAAGGTCAGGAATATACTCAGGAACCAAGCATAATATTCCACGAAATATTACAAAAATAGCAGTTTGCGACTGCTATTTTTATTATATGAATAATATAAACAGATTTAATCTCTTATTTTAACTTTCGGTACAACTGACATTCCCGGGATAATAGCGTACTCTTCAGGGTCTATTTTTTCAGTAAATACAATTTTAACAGGTATTCTCTGAACGATTTTTACAAATGAACCTACTGCGTTTTCAGGTGGGAACAAGCTTGATTTAGCGCCGGAAGATCTTTGGATACTTTCGACTTCTCCTTTAAATATCTTTTTAGGATATGTATCAATTTTAATATCAACAGGCTGACCTTTTTTCATTTTTTCTAACTGTGTTTCTTTAAAGTTTGCAACAACCCAAACTTCATTCGGAACAATTACGAACAAAGGAGTTCCCGGCTGTACCATCATACCTTTTTCCACTCTTTTGCCGGAAACAGTTCCGTCAATAGGAGCTTTTATCTCAGTGTAATTCATTGCCAGTTTTGCGGCATCTAATTGTGCTTTCAAAACATTTAAATCTGCATCTGCAACTTTGACATTATTTGCCGGATTTGATGAAAAAATTGATTGTTCCGCAACGGTCTGTTTTGCTTTTACTGCATCTAAGTTTGTTCTTGCTTTATCTAATGTTTGTTTGGAAACAGCACCTGCTTTATAAAGATTTTCATATCTTTCAACATCTTTTTGCGCAAGTTCGATTTCGGAGTTTGCAGCATTTAAATTCGCATGTGCATTATTTTGGTTTAATATAGCTCTGTCATAAGCAGCCTGAGCCTGTGCCAATTTTACTTTGTAATCATCCTGTTCAATTATTGCAACAACCTGACCTGCTTTTACAGGCTGATTATCAACAACCATAACCTTGTCTATCTGACCGGCAACTTTTGGTGAAACAGAAACTGTTGTAGTTTCAACGTAAGCGTCATCTGTTGTTTGGTAACCAAGTATTTGATATATATAGTATGCTCCCAATATTATTGAGACAACTGCTAAAAATGTAAATATATAACGTTTTTTTACCGGTAATTTTCTCTCTGTAGTTTTTTGTTCTTCGTTCATAATTTTTCCTTTTATATTTGTATTTTTAATGATTCGTTTAATGTTTGCCTCAGCTCTGTTAAAAGTTCTCCGACTCTTGCTATATCACTGTTTGCAATTCGTTCTTTGACATTGTGATAATGAGGACTTATTCTTAATGCGGCTTCCTCTGCCTGTTTAATACCCTGCTCTGTAATCTCAATAAGTTTAACAGGTCTGTTATTTTTCATGGATAATCTTCTCGTAATTAAACCCTTTTGTTCAAGCCCGTCAAGAAGTTTTCCTGTGTTTGCGCGGTCTTTTAGAATGAGTTTTGCTAAATCTCTCTGGCATAATTCTTTTTCACATAGTAATGTATCAAGAATTGCATATTCTTCAACTGAAACACCGACATTGAACTGCTCAAAGACCTGTGCTCCCAACTTTTTGCAGTATTTTGCTGTAAGTTCAATTTGATAAAATATAGTATCTCTAAAATGTTCCCGCAACTTTAGCCCTATTATGTTTGTTTTACTACATGTTGCAAATGCAACACATTTATGTTATCATTCATACTATAAAAAATCAAGTGGGGAAAATATTTAATCTGCTTACTTGTAAAGAACTTTTATAAAAGGAATATTATGAAGAAGTTATTATCATTAGCAATATTATTATCAATGCTCGGAACAAGTACAGCTTTTGCTGTTAATGACAATACTGTGCTAAAAGCAGGAACTGAAGAAAATATACAAAAAAATATTTACAAAGATATAAAAAAACATAAATCAGAAAAAGTTGTTCCAAAAAAGAATAAGTATGAATACATCAATCTGGCATGGTGGGGACAATTCAATGATGAGTATCTGAACGATTATATTATTCGCGCAGTTGAAAATAACAAAGATTTAAAAATGGCAACACTCACTATAGATGAGTATTATCAGAATGTTGTAATGCAGAGAGCATCAGAAATGCCGAATCTTTCTGCAGGTTTTATGCCCGCATACGGCAAGAATCCGATGACGGGAGCTTCGCAAGGCAGTTTTGGAATCCCGATTATTGCAAGTTATGAAGTCGATTTGTTCGGAAAAAACCATAATAAAACAACAGGAATAAGAAAATTATATGAGGCATCCATTCTTGATGAGCAGGCTGCGTATATATCTATTGCTTCTGCTGTCGGAACTGTTTATGTGAATATTGTTAAACTGGATGCTCTGATTGATATGCAGGAAGAAATTGTGGCACTCAGAAAAGAAATCTCCGAGATTATGACAATATCAAACAGCGAAGGTATTGTTTCAACTTCGGACCTTGTAAAAGCAAATAAGGCTTATATTGCAGGAACTTCTGATTTGGTTGACCTCAAAAAAGAAAGAACAAAACTTCTTAATCAGCTTGCAGTTCTTGTCGGTGACAGTCCGAATAATATAGAAGATTATAAACGTGCAGACTACAGAATATTTGGTTTTTCAGGAAATATTCCGGAAGAAGTCAGCTCTGAGATAATTATGAACAGACCGGATTACAAAAAAGCAGAAAAAATGCTTGAAAAAGCAGGTATAGACGTTAGGGTCGCAAGAAAAGAAATGCTTCCGCATATCAATCTTGGCGGCTTGCTTTTCTTTAACAGCAAATACTTTGACAGCATATTTACAACATCAAATATGCTCTGGGGTGTCGGCGGCGGCCTTGTTCAGCCTCTGTTCCAGGGGCTTTCTCTGACGGCTAACCTGAAGGCTAAAAAAATAGCTTATGAAAGAAGTTTGAGAAATTATGAAAAAGTTAATCTGACTTCTATGCAGGAAGTAAATGATTCTCTTGTTTCTGTAAATATGGACAGGGAAAAACTTGCAAAACAAAAAGAAATCCAATCCCTTGAACAAAAAGATTACAAACTGACGGAAGAAAAATATGCAAACGGTGTAATTGCAAAACTTGATATAGACCAGCAGAAAGAAAATCTTTTAAACGTACAGAGGATGGTTTATAATACAGAATTTAATTGTATGGTAGACTATATAAACTTCTACAAAGCAGTAGCAGCCCAGAGTTAATGAGTAAAAGGGTAAATATATTCTTCGCACTCTGCTCGCTTGCGCCTCTTGGATTTTGCTTCACACTCCGCAGTCGTTCACAATATTATGCTATCGCATAATTGCCGTTCACTCTGCTTCGTGCTACTTCGGGTCTTCGCTAACGCTTCGCCCTACGCAAAATCCGCCTCTTGCTCGCTCGCATAGAACGGGTCTGCGGTATTGCCTTTTTGCCTTGCCAACACAAGCCAAACGGCAACACCTACGCCCTCCGCTCGCTCGCGCAATAAAAAAGGACATGGAAATGTCCTTGAAATGGTAAGTATATTAAATTTGTAGTTAAGTTATTTTTACAGATAATTAAGCAGACTCATATTCATTGTTTGTGATGCAACTTGCAGGCTTGCCTGGTATGCATACTGAGCTTGCAGCCATTTTGAGGTTGCTTCTGCTATATCAATATCCTGAACTGCTGATAAATATGCAGTTAAATTTTCGTTATTTGTTTCAAGTGTTGAAGTTGTCATTTCCAATCTGTTGTAGACTCCGCCAAACTTTGTTTGTTCCGTAACAATTTCGTTATGTGAATCGCTGAACATATTTAGCGAAGAAAACATTTTTTTATATGCTTCTGTTTCAGCAGCGGTATCTTTTGCGTCCTTAGCATCAAGTACATCCTGAATGGAGTTGCTTAAAACTTTCATAGCGCCCATTACACCGGAGTAGTTTTCGTGCGCAGTAAGGTCGTCAACACTTCCTGTGTATTCATTTCCGTTAATATCGTAGTATTTGACATTACCGCTGTCATCTTTTTTTGCATAATATTTCGTGTCCGAAGGGTCAGTATAAAAAGCTTCATAGAAGCCAAAAACTTTATCGCCTGTAGTATTAATAACTTCAAAAACTCCATCTGCCACCTCTGTTTGTCTTATGTAATCAGGATTATCATGTTTTGTTCCGCGATATATTATGTTTCCGTATTCATCCATCTCATACGGAGTTAATTTCGTGTTTGCACCGCCAAAAATATAGTTATCGTTGAACTCTGTGTTAGCAAGGTCAACCATGGTTTTTGTGATTTCGTTAATCTCGGTTCTCAGAGCTTCCAGCGAAGAATAACCATAAGTGCCGTTATTTGCTTCAACACCCTTATCCCAAGCCTGTTGAAGGTATCCTGTTGCCAGTTCCATTAAGTCGTCTAATGTATCAAGTTCTTCCATCGCAAGCTGTGTGTTTTCGTTGAAAGTATTAATCTGCCCAAGTTGGCGATTTGTATTAACAATATTTACCGCTGCAATCGGGTCATCGGTAATGCTTACAACTTTTCTGCCTGATGCAAGCTGTTGAGTTAATCTGTTATAATTTGCTTCATTTTTCTGGATGTCTGCCGTTAGCATATTGTAACGGGCTGTTGTTGAGATACGATCTGTGTACATAATGTTACCTTCCTGGTATTTTAATTGTTACCTTCCTAGTGAGACCAAAGTATCAAGACATGAGTTTACTGTTGTAAATACTCTTGCAGCGGCAGCGTATGCCGTTTGGTATTTTACAAGGTCTACAAGTTCTTCGTTTAGGTCTACCCCAAATGATGAGTCAAGCTGATTTTCCAGAGATTCAACTACATCACTTTGCGTATCATACAAAGTTTTTGCGCTGTCTCCGGCAGAAGCTATCTTACCTAATAATGAAGAATAATAATCTTCAATAGATTGTCCGTTGAGTGCAGATTGCTTAATATTTCTTGTTTCCAGCATTGCAACTACGTTTTGAGCGTTTCCGACTGCGTTTATATCGTAATTTTTCGGGTCATCAAAGTATGCGCAACTGATGTTCCATATGCCGTCATTCGATAATAAATTATCTGAAACCTTAATGTTTGCTGCGGTTATGCCGCTGGTTGTTTCTGTTCCGGTTGATGCGTCATAGCATGCGAATAACCAATTTGTGTCATTTGTTGCTTTCAGGTGATTTGTATTACTTGCGTCAATACAATACGCATTTTCTCTGGTGTTTAATGAGTTAAATGCTTCCGCAATAGTTGCAGCAAGTTTATTCAAACTGGACTGAACAGTTCCTGCGTTTGTAATACCGTTGTTATTATCGGTTGCAGAATGAAGCAGTCCGCCCAGAGCACCGCTTGTTATTATATCGTTTGCGTTGTCAATAATAACTCCCCCTTCTGAATCAACAATACTTACAACGGCGTTTGCACCATCCCAGTTATCAGGGTATATAATTCCGTGAGCATCACAATAAGACTTCGCGGTTTGAATATCAAGCTGACCTGTTACAACACTTCCTTTAACAAGTGCCTGATCACCCATATAAACATTTACGGAACCGTTGTTTTTTTCATCTACGGTTATATCAACAAATTGTGAAATGTCGTGTAATATCAAGTCTCTCTGGTCCAGAAGGTTGTTTGCTGTCAATGTGCCTGTCTGAGTTGTTTGCAATGCTTTGTTTACGGATGCCAAATTGTCCAGTGCATTATTAAGTTCTCTGTATTGGACATAAATTTTGGAGTTTTTAAGAGAATCATCCGTAACACCGTCACCGAGAGCTCCGGTTGTCAATTTGCTTAATTCTACGCTTTTACCGTTTAACAAACCTGTCAATGCTTTTGCCGTTTCAATAAAGTTAGTACGTGCAGTTGAGCTTGCAGGATATTCCTGAAGGTTGTTTACTGCTTCATAAAATTTGCTCAGCGCTGCATCAATACCTGTTCCTTCAAGGTCATCAAATATTCCTGCAAGGTCACCAAGGTTTGCCAGTTGTTGTTCAAGCATATTTTTTTCGGAAAGCTGCTCTCTGTAATAATTGCTGAGATAATCATCGTTATAACGCATAACATTAGCAATTTTTACACCGCCGTTTGCACGAACCTGATTATACGGATTATCCCCGATTGCTCCGGCAATATTTCGTGCTTGGAGATTAACACGCTGTTTGTGATAACCTTCCGTATTCATGTTTGAAACGTTATGGGAAACAACGCTTATTGCTTTTTCATTTACTGACAGCGCGCCTGCGCTGATGTTTAACGATGATAACAAGTTCATATCTGAATTACCTCATTAGATTTCTTCGCTAATGGTCCACATATCTATATCATGTGTATCTGGTTTGCCTGTTTCGTTATAATAACTTCCTTGTGGGGCAAAGGCATTTATTATCGTATCCAACATCTTGTTAGTAACTATAATGCCGTGTTTTAAAAGTTCCACATTTTGGTTATTTAGTAACGTTATTTCAGGGATTAATTTACAAATCTTAACCTTTCTTTCCTCTAGCTGTGTTGTATATTCAGGGGCAGTTTCTTTTACAAACTCTATGAACTCGGACATATTGCAGTTTTTCCCCGTAATTTCAACTGACAAATTTTCCCGTTCTTTGTTAACCCCTTTTATTCTATTATTTAGTGCAATGATTTTGTTGTCAATGACGCCTAAATCATCTGAACGTGATTTTTTTAAAAGTTCCCTTTTTTCTGCAAACAAATCTTTTAGTTCGCAGTATGCTTTGTATTCTTTGTCTAATATATCTGTTAATTTTTTCAGTTGTTTTTTATCCATAATTGACTCTTATATTATTTTAACTGTTTTTTTAACTAATTTGTTCATTACTATAATTAGAACAAGTATCTGATAAATCTGTTGAATATACCTTCGTTCTGGCTTCTTGATACTGCGCCTCTGCCTGACAGAGCGAACTGCAGATTAGAAACATTGTATGAATATATTTCTCCGTCAACATTTAGCCAGCGCGGGTCAACAACACCTGTTACAATAAAGTCGACTCTTTCATTTCCGTTAACAAGAGTTTTCTTACCCTGAACCGCGAGGTTACCATTAGGAAGCTGCTGAACAACCTGGCAGGCAATTCTGTCCCCCATATTTAAAGCTCTTTGTCCCTGTGCAGAGTTAGAAACTTCATTTGATCCGCCATACCCGTTAGAATTTTTCAAACCGCTAAGATGAAACCATTCTTTAAGAAAAGATGTAAAAGAATCTGTTGTGTTTGATTCTTTTGCTGATGAAAAAGTCAGGTTGTCACTGACAGAAACATTTTCAGACATTCTTATTGAGATTAAATCTCCGATTTGACGAGCTTGTACTCCGCCGAATAATGAACGGGGAGCCCCCTGATAATGTTGCTGTGCGCCAAGCACGAATAAACTTTCTGCGTTTACTGTCAGCGCAGTTATCATAATCATCATAATCGTTAATAATAATCTTTTCATTTTTCCCTCAAGTCTTGATTTTTTTGTTTATCCGGTTGTCCGGCATAGATTTTTATTTAGCAGAGCCATTCTGCGATTACGCTTCTTCCGTAGAGTAATCCGTATTTTATATCGTCATCTGATATATCAAACTCTCCTACTGTTTCCGCACATTTTCTCAAATCTGCAACGTCAATTCTGTCTAATAGAGATGGAGTTGAACTTGTTTTTGTACCGTTTGATGATTCAGGTTTGTTCTGAACTTCTTCGGCAGGCTTCAGTACTCTGTTACTCCTGAAAGAGTTTAGAGCGCTAAATTGTTGTACTGCATTTACACCTGATTTAATGATTTCCATTTTTACCTTCTATTCTGTTTTATCCCTGAACAAGATGTTCCATCTGTCTGTAAATCTGATCTGCAAAGCCGAAGGTCGTTCTCGGATTGCTTGCCAAATCTCTGCCCATTTGCTGGAATACTATTGATTTAAAAGTATCTTCGTATTGATGATCTCCGCCAAACAAACCGTCTTCTTCCCTCTCTACAGTTTTATCCATGGTCTCCAGCATTTTAGTAATGAATATTGATTCAAATTCCTGTGCGACTTTTTTCAATTGAGTTTTTTCATCGCCGGAATTTTTAATCTGGTTATATAATTCTTGGTCAGAGTTAACTGTTCTGGCATGCTGAAGTCCGTGCTTGATTAAATCTAATGTAGGTGTTGTTATGTCGCTTGCTTGTGAGATTGTCATTTTTGTTACCTCTTAGATTATTATGAGTTCTGCCTGTAAGCTTCCTGATTTTTTGAGTGCCTGCAAGATAGATATCAGGTCAACGGGAGCTACGCCGATTGAGTTAAGTGCTCTTACCAAATCATTAAGATTACTGTTGGCATTCATTTCTATCAGCCTTCCGGGAGCTTTGTCAATTTCAATGTCGGCATTCTCTATGCCTACTGTTGAACCGTTAGAAAATCCGTTCGGCTGGGAAACTTCGTTGTGCGCTGAAACGGTTACTGTTATGTTTCCGTGTGCAACAGCTGCCGGTAAAAGTTTAACGTCTGAACCTATAACTACAGTTCCTGTCCTTTCGTTTACGACAACTTTTGCTCTTTCAGCCGTAGGTGTAACATCAAGATTTTCTATTATTGATACAAAACTTATTCTGTCTTTTTGGAATTTTGCAGGGATTTGAACTCTTACAGAACTACCGTCAATAGCTTGTGCAGGAGCAATTCTGTTAATAGAAGCAGCCAGTCTTGAAACAAGAGTGTAATCTGATTTGTCGAGAGAAAGTATTATAGAACTTTCATCCCCTATTTCAGTATAAATATCTCTTTCAACAATAGCACCACCCGGGATTCTGCCTGTTGTGGTAATAGCGTTTCTCATTGAAGAACCGCCGGCTGCTTTTGCAATACCGCCGACACTCAGAGGTCCTTGTGCAACCGCAACTGCTTCTCCGTTTGGAGCTTTAAGTATTGTTTGTACAAGAACGCCGCCTTCTAAACTTTTACAGTCTGCTATTGCTGATACAGTAACGTCAATTTTGTCACCGTTTTTTGCAAACGGGGGAACTGTTGCAGTTACGATAACGGCTGCTGATGCACCTTTCTGGATGTAGTTTTCCTGTTCAATTACTGTTCCCAAGTTTCTTAAAAGCATTTTGTTTGTAATCTGTGTAGAACGTGAGTTGTCACCTGTTCCCGGAAGACCGACTACGATACCATATCCTACAAGCTGGTTTTCTCTGACACCCTGAATATGTGCGATATCCATAATCCTTACGGTTGCCGCATTAACGGGAGCCAGCCCGATACACATCATAATTGCTAAAAATATTGACATTACTTTCTTCATAATTTTTCCTCAAGTCTTTTCCGTTCTTTTCCGTTCTCTTTTTTGAACGCTCAGGGTCAGATATTAACCAGCACCCTGTTTTCCCCTATTATTTTTCCGTTGTAAACTTTTTTGTAATTTTTGTTTTCAACATTTATATAATCGCCTAACATTCCGTCAGACATTGCCGTTCCGTCAATTGTAATCATAACGGATCCGTTAGATACAAAAAATACTCTAACATCCGAGTTTCTTGCAACATCCGGGCGCATTTTTACAAACCTTCTGTCTATAACTTCGCCCTTTTGGAATATTTTTTTTGTTGTTATATCTCTGTCAAGCATTGAACTGTCCAATACATAATCAGACCTGTTCGCAACATCGATTTTCTTTACCTCGGTGCATTCTTTTGTAAGAGTTTGTTCTCTGTTAATTTGTTCACTTGCAACTAACACTTCTTTATAAACGGAAGTTTGTGCAGGAAGGTTCAGAGTTCTTTGATAAACACCGTTGACCAAAATGTCTACTCTTTTAACGTCACGCGGTAAAATCTTATCGCTTCCGCCTGAGATTTTGTAAGTAACTCTGCCGTCAGGAAGTTGTAAATCTGCAAAAGGAGTTGCTGTAATTTTTACCTGAACATCTCCGTCAATTACTTTCTTGTAATTGTTTTCAAATAATCTTGCAACATCAACTTTAATTTTGCTTGACGGGATTACCTGAGCCTGAACCGCAGGAGTGATGAATAAAGTAAATATTGCAATAAGGCAGTAAGACAACAAATGAGCTTTAATATTGTCTTTCTTTAAATTTATTAATTTGTTTGGTTTATTCATTTTTTCTGCCATAATTTTATATATTTACCTCTTTGTTTACCCTTTTATTGTCACTTATTTTATGTCATGTTGTTTGTTACCTGCAGAATGTTGCTTGATGCCGTAATCAGTCTTGAGTTAGATTCAAAAGCTCTCTGAGCTTTAATCAGACCAACAAGTTCATCAACGATTTGTACGTTTGAACCTTCTAACATACCTTGTTGAATAAGACCCAAACCGTTTTGTCCGGGTGTATCCTGTACAGGGTTACCTGATGCCTGTGTTTCCTGATAAAGGTTGTGACCTATTGATAACAAACCGGAAGGGTTTTGGAATTTAACAAGCTGAAGAGAACCAACAGTTGACTGTTGTGTTTGTCCGGGAAGTGTAACAGAAATGTTACCGTCTTGTGTTATTGTAATTTCTGTTGCGTCACGCGGAATTGATACAGACGGCTGGATTAAAAGACCGTCATTTGTACAAAGCTGTCCGAGAGAATCAACCTGTAAACAACCGTCACGTGTGTAGGCAAGCGAACCGTCTTCTTTCATTACCTGAAGGAAACCGTCACCTTCGATTTCGATATCAAGGCTTCTTCCGGTTGATATTGCAACACCCTGGGTAAATACCCTTGTAGTGGCTGCTGTTTTTACACCAAGTCCGATTTCTATACCGACAGGTTGGTAAGTACCCTGGTTCATTAAAGCACCCGGGGTTCTGGCAGCCTGAGAAAGCAAATCCTGAAACTCAATACGTGATTGTTTGTATCCCGTAGTGTTAACGTTTGCCACGTTGTTTGCAATAACATCAAGATAATTCTGTTGTGCTATCATACCTGTTGCTGCGGTTGTTAAAGCTCTTAACATATATTCCTCCAGTAATCAGATGGCAAAAACCAGCTGACTGTGTTCCAGTACTATATTTAAACTTACCATTGAGCGATAGAGTATAATCCTACCTCTCCCCACTAATACTATAAATGTATTTATGTATATATACATCAATCAAAAGGTTGAAAAATAAGGAATTATCGGATGAAAAAATAGACCGAATGGTCTATTTTAAAAAAGGCTTAATGCTTAAATATAATTAAATTAATTATACTCTAAGTCTGCCCAGTGATACGGCAGTATCAAGCATATCGCTGTTTGTTGAAACTATTTTTGCCAAACTTTCGTAATTTCTTTGGGTGCTTATTGTGTTAATCATTTCCTTGATTACGTTAGAGTTAGAAAGCTCAAGCATTCCCTGCTGGATTACAAATTTTTCGGAACGAAGTTCGGGATTTTCTTCTGGTGTCTTGGGGATAAATCTTGTGTCATTAATTTCAAATAAATCATCTTTGTTTGAAAAATCCCATACACCGATAGTCTGCATCGGTATTTTTTGAAGTCCGGCATTCATTTCTATCATACCTTTTTCGCCGATAACAATCTGAACTTTGTCTCTGACCAAATCCGGGTCTAAATCTTCGGGTATCATTCTGATACGTCTGTTGTTAATATCAAGTACGTATTCGCCCTGTTTTGTTACAAGATAATCCTGGTCATTTCTTGTGAATGAACCATTTCTTGTGTAATAAGTTTTTCCGTCAACATCCTGTATTTTGAAGAAACCGTCACCTTCAATTGCAAGGTCATAAGGGTTATCTGTCTGATTAAGTGCGCCTTGTGAAAAATCATGAGTATATTCATAGGCAGAACTTCCGACACTCAGATTTCCCAGATATCTTGTTGAATCATTTCTCAAAACTGATTCGGACTGTGTATAAACAGCAGACTCCATTAAATCCTGGAATTTTATAGACCCTTTTTTGTATCCTACTGTATTAACGTTTGCAAGGTTGTTTGCGGTATTGTCGTTCATATCCATAAGAGCGAGCATACCGTTTGCACAAGATTCTAAACCTCTAAGTATCATTAGTTTGCTCCTTTCATCTTATCGTATTTACTCAACACGCTTTTTACATAGTTTTGTGTTTCCTGATACGGAGGAATTCCGCCGTATTTTTTAACAGCATTCGGACCTGCATTGTATGCGGCGAGTGCCAGAGATTTGTTGTTATCAAATCTGTCCAAAAGACCTTTCAGATACTTAGTTCCGCCCTGAATGTTCTGCTCAGGGTCATAAGCATTTGTAACACCTAACCCCTGTGCTGTTCCAGGCATAAGTTGCATTAATCCCATTGCACCGCATTTAGAAGTTGCGTTAGGGTTAAAACCTGATTCCTGATTTATTACCGCTTTTACAAAATCGACATCCAGCCCTGCCTGTTCCGAGTATTTATCAATCAGCTCATTAATCTCCGCTCTTGATGTCGGAGTTGTATTTTGTGTGTTTTTCATAGAAGAATCAAGAATCTTCTGAAAATCTTCCGTAGGTTTTTGAGGTGCATTATAAGACATAAGCGACTGAAATTGACTTTCTATCGCCTGTATTCTGTGTAACGTTGCATCCAAACCTGTAACGTTCATATCCTTACTTAACCTCACTCACCATTCTTTGAAAAGGGCATTTTATATTTACCCCTACTTACCACAGGAGGAATATTTTATAATATCCTCCAAATATACTATAAACTCTATTTTTTCAATTTTCATCAATCGAATGGTTTATTTTTGGGGCAAACAGTACTAAAAAATAGACCATGTGGTTAATTCTTTTTTCTAAAAGCAAACAGCTTGAATGCTATATAAGTGAAAACTGCAGCGGTAAAGTTTGAGATAAGCTGTGCTATATAGACATTAAGATGTAAATATTGCACTGTAAACTCCAGAAGTCCTGCATTAATAAGGTAACTGAAAAACCAGGTTATGCAGCATTTCAGGTATTCTTTGTACCACACGCCTTTACTTTCAAAAACAAAAGTTCTCTGCATTGTAAAAGATATTGCGGAAGACAAAAACCAGGCAAGAGCCAGCGCAATCTGATAAACCCTGTCACCCATCAACAGGCAGATAAGAGCGTAAATCAGGTAGCATACACCTGCATTAAAGCTTCCTACAAACAAATATCTTATTTTATCGTCTAACGAAAACCAAAACTTTTTCATTAGTAGTTGTACTCCGGTATAACAAACTGTTCGTTATTTGCATCTTTTTCTACAAACTCAAGATAATGATTTAGTGCAACTTCTTTTGAGCTTTCATAGAATTCATCAGAGATAATTTTCTTGTGTAACTCTGTTCTTTCACCTGAATAATTACCTAAAATCTGAGAAAATTTTTGTATATTATCTAAATCCTCTCCGCCTGAGTATGCTTTTGTTTTTGCATCAGTTCCTGAAGGTCTGATTTCAACGTATTTATCAGTGAATTTTAAATAAGTTCCGTCACCTACAAATTTTACATCAACAAGATTGTCAAATTTAAGTTCAGGAAATGCGTCATTAAGAACTTCTTTAACCTTATCAACACCGAATAGTCCTTCACGGATACCTATAGCAAGTGACAGATAGAACAAATCATTCTTAGTTCTTTGTTTTTCACCTTCCGCTTTTGCGAGTTTTAATTTTTCAATATCCGGTTCGGATTCGTTATAATAAGCAATATCTTCTCTAACATCAAATTTTGCAATAATATTATTTTCTTCAAAGATTTCAATAAGATACTCGGAAAGAGTTGTGTTTTCTTCTTCCAGTTTTGCTCCAAGACAAGATGCGACAATAATAGCTTCCGTTGCACTCTTTTCTCTCATAGCGATAGCTTTTCTGCCGGATAGAGATTCAATCATATCTTCAGAGCCCATAATCATACCGCCTGATTCTTCTCCGCCGAATATCATTCTTGGCTGAACACCTAGGTTAATTGAGTTTCCGAAAACATCATCAATGATGACTTCTTTATCAGGATTATTTTTGATTTGAAGTTCAACTTTTTTCATTATGTTAGCAATCTCTTTAAATCCGACAGGAACATTCACAACCTTAATGCCGTTTTTAGCAGCCCATTCGTCCCAAGAAAGAGCAGAAGCCGTTGTTTTAATCATAAATCTCGGATGATTTTTAAATTTACCTTCGTGTTTAAGCTGTTTTACACGATAATTCATAAGCATTAAAAACGCCTGATTAGCAGTGTAAACAGTTAAAATCCTGTTTTCATCAAGTTCAATATAAGAGATACCAAAATCATTCAACATGGGCTCATTTCCTGATGCCTCAATTTGACAAACAGTAAGCCTGTCATGGTCAGGATCGGTAATCAGAACAATAGTACCTAACGGCAAGTCTTTTAAAACTTTCTCATAGTGCATACTCTCTATTACAGGGAAATATTTACTGCCATCAGGATGTTTTGCAATAACCGTTGCATCAACGGAATAGTCATAGAAAGTTTTGTTACCCTTCGGGTCGGTATCATATTTACCGATTGAATGGAAGAACGGGTCTTCTTCCGTGTTATTCCAGATGTATTTATCCTGAATACCGAGTTTTTCCAAAACTCTGCTCAAAGTGCGGTAAGCGCAGCCGCCTACGGACTCTATGAATAATTTACCCTCCATCTTTTTTATGCTGTCGATGTTTTGGGCAACGCCTGATTTCAGATATTCAACATATAAATCGATTCCGTCATTAAGTTTTTTCATAATACTTTCATCAATTAACGGGTCATTTTTCGGAGCAATTTTAATTTCGTATGAACCGTCACGTTCAACAATGTCGAATATTTCCTGAATCTTATTTACAAACTCCAAAGATTCTTCGGGAAGATACTGGCTTCCCTGAGAGTTTAAATCTTTTGTTGCTGTTTTAACCGAAATACCGTGGCTTGATGTTATGTACTCTCCCCCCAGCAAATCAAGTTTAAAGGCTAAAAATGATGCTAACCAAATAGGAATGGTTTTTCTGCCTTCGGGGGTCAGAGTTTTTATACCCTGTGCTGCCTGTATTCTTGCAATTGCATCAAGATATAAATCTGAGTTGTAACGTACTTCTGAACCAACAAGTTTGCGAATTTCTTTTCCTTCATACTTGGAACGTGCAACAAGAGCCTTGGCAAGTGTTGCAAGAACTATTCCGACAAGGTTAATAGGGAATCTTGTATCCTGAGGGAAAATAATATTCTGAGGGCCTCTTATGCCTGCTGTTGAGACTTTTGCTTCCTTTGAATAATTAGCAAACCATTCTTTCAGATTTAAGCCTTCCGGGTTGCTTTCGGAGTGTGGGTAAAGGTGTTCACGTTTCAGAGTAAATGTAAATCCGCCTTCATTATTAAAGTTCATTAAATCCAGATTCTTTATGTAATCCGGTGTTTTTTCAAATACACTGTAAAACAATTCTTTTTCCAACTCACAGCTTGGCTCTCTTTTCATACAAACTCTCCTATAAAATTTATTCTTGGCTTTATTATATCATAAAATACAAAGCCCTTCACCCGTTCATCCTTCGAGCATGAAAGTAACAGGCCCGTCGTTTATAAGTGATACTTCCATCATTGCGCCAAAAACACCGGTTCCTGTTTTTACCCCGTATGACTGAATCTGAGATACGAAATATTCATAAAGTTCGTTGGCAATCTGAGGAGGTGCGGATTTATCAAAACTTGGCCGTGTACCTTTTTTACAATCTCCGCACAAAGTAAACTGGGATACAATAAGCATTTCTCCCTGAACATCCAAAAGCGACAGGTTCATTTTGTCGTTTTCATCGGGGAATATTCTAAGGTTAACAACTTTTTTGGCAAGTTTTTCAACCTGTTCACGCGTATCCTCTTTTTCTATCCCGACCAGCGCAAGAATCCCTTTACTAATGGAAGAAACTGTTTCTCCGTTAATATTTACCCCTGCTTTTTTAACTCTTTGTATTAAAACTTTCATTATATTTCACCGGATATTCTGTCTATTTCTGCTGATATTGTGTTCATTTTTGTTTCTGCCGCATTTGTATATTCCGTTATTTTATTGATTATATTTGTAACAGAGTCAACGGTAAACTCCCTTGTCATCTTCATTTCGTAATCTATATTAATGCGTTCCGCTGTCATAATAAAGTCAAAAAGTTTGTTGTTTTTTGAAAAATCGTAACTCAAAGCGGTGTATCCCGTAACAAGCTTTTTAAAACTTTTCAATATTTCCGGCGTAATATTTTTGTACCGTTTGATATCATTATTGATGTTTCTGCCGATTTTTCTGACCTCTTCTATAATCAGATTTGCGGATTTTAGGCTTTCTTTTGCTTTAAAAAGATTATCTTTTATGGTTTGTACGTTGTATTTGAACTCTGTTTTAAGTTCTCTGTTTTCGATTTTTTCAGAACCTTCAAGAGCTTCGTCGAGCGGCATATTTTTAAATCCGTCTATCTGTGCTCCGACAAGAGAAGTGTTAATGTATTCTCTGTCAGGATAACCCTGAGTGTATTCGCTTAACGGCTGAATAAATGCTGCATAAACCGATTCTGTCGGAATCATATCACCGTTTATTCCCTTAACGTGGTAGAGGGCGGAATTGAGAGCGTGTATTCTGTCAATAGCTTTTTGTTTTCTGATTTCAGGGTCGTCATAGTTCCCGAGTGACAAACAAAAACTTTCAAAATCTTTTGCGGTAATTTCCCATTTTTTTGACTCTTCATTGTATTTGCAAACCAGGTCTTTGTACGCCGAATCTTTACTGTAACACTGTCCTTCAATGTATGCCAAATCCTGCCCGACAAGAACAATCTTTGAACAGCCCAAAATCCTTGCAACATTTAAAGCCGTATAAGATACGGTTCCTTTTGAATAGTATTCTGAAATATCAGTGTCGGATAAATCTCTCCACAGTTCGTTTACCGGAAGGTTTTGAGAAGTGTGTGTGTAAACATTTTTGTATTTAAATTCTCTTAAATTCGGATGAGCATAGGGTTCCGTAATAAAGTTGACTTCACTCAAATCAAGTCCGGCAATTTGTTTGGAACAGTCATTAGCCTCGATAATACAAAGAAAATCCGGAGTAATTCCGTTAGCACTCAAAGCTTTCATAGCGGTACCAACGGTTATTAAAACATAGTTATCTCTGTATTTTTTTAGCGTTTCAATATTTCTGTCAAGAGTAGGACCGGCAGAAACAACAACCGCTGTCTTTCCCTTGAAAAAATCTTTAAACTCACTGACAGGAACTTCATTAACTAATTTCGGAATATTTTTGAAGGTTTTTAGTATCAAATCGTAAAATTTTTCCTGGGTGTATTTAAGGTCTAGGCTAAATCTTCCGATTGTATGCTGAAGCTCTGTTACCATGTTGTTAAAATTGTCTTCATCAAGTTCTCTGTATGCCGTAGTAGAAAGTAACAGCGGAGTGTTTTTCATATTTGATTTCTGATAAATATAACCGCAGGCTTCAGAAAAGTCATTTGTAATATATACGTTGCTCTTTTTGATATTATCGGAAAAATCAACCAGAGCAAAAGCTGTTCTTAGAATATTTAAATCGGGTTCGTACAGGATAACGGTTCCCAAAGATTTGGCAGTAGTGACCTGAAACAGGTAACCTAACCCCAAACCGTAGATTAAGTGTATGGCGACAGGAGTATTTTCAGCTTTTGAGAAAATTTCTGCCGCTTCGCCCAGCGGATTTGCGAGATTATGTAAGAACTTGCCTTTATATGTAAAGTTATAATAGTTATTTTCTTTTACAAGCTGCGGCACATCTGTCAGGATGTATGAGGTTAAAACATCTGCCAGTCTGGCATTTTTCTCCCTTAAAGCATTTATATTCTTTTCAAAAACGTTGTTGTTCATAAATTAACTCTCCACCCAAATTTATTCTATCAAATTTAACCAATATAATCAAACAAAAAGGCGGTTTGGAAAATTTCCCAAACCGCCTTTTTTATTAGATATTTACCACTACCTCTATACAGAAGCTAATTTAGCCTGACTTTCGAGCTGCAATGTTACTGTTGTAATGTCGCAAACTGAAGAAGGTCCAAAGTATTGAATAGCACCCGGGAACAGGTATCTGTCGTTCAGCGCCCAGTCTTCTCTGTTAGCTTCAAGTTTTTTGAATACAGGTCCGTCAAGTTCAACAAGAGCCTTCTTGATAACAGGCTTCATTTCGCCGTGACGTCTTTCCATGTTCATCATCATTGTAAGAGGAACGCCGCCCGCAATCCAGTCATTAGCAGGTTCTGTTAAGTTTCTTACTGAAGAAAGGTATCCTGTAAAACCGAAGTTAATCAGAGCAAACGCATTGAAACCTAATGAATAGCAGTAGTCTGCATCAAAGTTAGACGGGAATGCGCATCTTCCTTCATAACCGAAGAAGTGTGACTGAGTTGAAAATTTGCCTGAATATTTGCCTTCTTTTTTAAGTTCTGCCAATTTTGTTTCAATCATAGAGATTAAAAGTTTTTCTGTTTCAATTTTAGAAACCTGAACGTTGCCGTGGGGATCTCTGTCCATTAACAACTGAGATTTGATAAGAGCCGGCAATGATTTGAACACGCCTGCATTTTCGCTTGAAAGTGTATTTTCAATGATTGCGATTTTTTCTGCATCAGTACCGTTAGAATACTTGCTGTCTTTTTCTAATAACGGCATAATGTCATTTAAGTTCGCAATCATTGTTTTAAGTTCCGGAACAAACTCAATTAAGCCTTCAGGAATAACTGCAATGCCGAAGTTTTTACCAATTTCTGAACGTGCAACGATAACGCTTGTCATATAGTTAATAATTGAAGAAAGTGACATTTTTCTTTGTTCAACTTCTTCTGAAATTAATGTTATATTTGGCTGAGTCTGAAGAGCTGCTTCGAGTGCTACGTGAGAAGCACTTCTTCCCATAATCTTGATAAAGTGCCAGTATTTTTTAGCTGAGTTTGCATCTCTTTCAATGTTTCCGATAAGTTCGCCGTATGTTTTTGTTGCAGTATCAAAACCGAAAGAAATTTCGATTTGTTCATTCTTTAAGTCGCCGTCAATTGTTTTCGGGCAGCCAATAACCTGAATGTTAGCGTTATGAGCGACAAACCATTCTGCTAAAAGTGCAGCATTTGTGTTTGAATCGTCACCGCCTATGATTACAACGGCTGAAATGTTTAACTTTTTGCAAACTTCCCATGCAGACTGGAACTGTTCTTCTGTTTCAAGTTTAGTTCTGCCGGAACCGATAATATCAAAACCGCCTGTGTTACGGTAATCATTAATAAATTTGTCGTTAAATTCTACATATTTGCCTTCAATGATACCGCTCGGTCCGCCTAAGAAACCGTAAAGTTTGTTAGAAGAGTTTGCCTGTTTAAGAGCATCATAAAGTCCTGCGATAACGTTGTGTCCTCCCGGAGCCTGACCGCCTGACAGAATAACGCCGACATTTCTTAAATCAGACTGAATAGTATCAGTTGTAGTCTGGAATGTTACGGTTGGTTTTCCGTATGTATTTTTGAATAATGCTTTAATCTCTTCCTGGTTGGCAACCGATTGTGTTGCTGAGCCTTCAATTGACTGCAGATGATTTATGCCGGAAGCTAAGGAAGACGGTAATTTTGGTTGGTATTTAAGTCTTTCGACTTGTAATGGTGATAAATTTGTCATAAAAACTTCCCTTTCTTTTTGGGAATATTATACCATAAAAACAATAATAAATTTTACAAAGCATGCATAAGTGTTGAAAATAAAAAATGTTCGCAGTATATTATAAGTGTAAAAAATACAATTATTACAAAAGGACACGGAAATGAAAGTCAACAGTATATCATCAACCGGTTTTTGCGCCGGGGTTAATATTATAAGTGCGGAAAACCAACATCGTCAATATTTATATAATGATATTGAAGCTATCAGAAAAGAATTTAAGATTCCTGTTTTATTTCATACACATAAGATAGAACTTCCATCTGTATCACAAGCAATAATAGCAAAGCTGAATGAACTTGGAATAAAATTTAAAAACATATAACTGAATACTCGCAGGTGCAACTATTACCTGCTTTTATACATTCTTGTTTTTTTTGAACGGAACTATAGCTGTCAATTTTGTCAGATAGTTCAAGGAGTCTCTTTTTATATTCGTTTTCCAAATCTTCGGAAAATGTAACGGTAACCTCTTCTTTGTGTTTCAGGTCAATATAAACAAAATCTATATCATTTGTTTTGAAAAAAGCGTGAACGCACAAGAGGTAGATTATGGTTTGATAATCGTATTTTGCGTTTTTTGGAGCAGAGCCTGTTTTGTAATCCAGAATATAATATTTATCCCCGTTTTTAACCAGTGCATCAAGTCTTCCGCCAAAGAAGTGTTTTCCTATTCGGAGTGCAAGGTTGTATTCCGTATTAATAACCTCATATCCAAAGTATTTACATGATTTAAGATAGGTCCAGACTTCAAACTCTTTTTGAGAAAGTGATTTTTCCATTTTGTCGATATTTTCTTTTCTCAGGTAGTAAGAAGCCAAAGCATGGATATTTTTACCAAACTCAAAGATTTCGTCATTAACAGGCATCTGAATATCCTGCAAGTAACGAAAATCAAACTTGCGAGGACATTCATTAAATGTTTTTAGCATATTTGGAGACAATTGCGGATACATATTAAATAATCCCTTTATCAGCACTCAAGATAGGTGTAATCAGGGTTATTTTTCAGTTTTTCCTCTATTTCTTCAAAAGTCAGAAGTCCGTCTGTTGCACCAAACTCTGATACTACGCTTGCAGAGTTAACAGAACCGTACATAAGTGACAAACCGACATTTATGTCGGTACGACTTAAAGCACCGCAGAAGGTTGAAGCAAACGCATCACCTGCGCCTAGTGTTGAAACAACGTCAGACGGGAATGTCGGGCAGAAATAATATTTTTTGCCATCCCATGCGTAAGCACCTTTGTTTCCGTCAGTTATAACAATAACCTGATATTCCTGTACTTTCAATTCTCTGAGCATTGCTTTTATATCAGGGTGTACAAGTTCTTTCGAGAATCGTTCTGTTTTGGTATCAGGTCTTACCTGTATTCCTGTTGCCATAATTGCTTCTTCTTTGTTCATAACAACAACGTGAGCATATTTGAGGATTTTATCAAGGTGTTTACGTCCTTTTTTGAGGCTTGTTGTCCCTGCATTAAAGCAAATTGCAAGGTCGTGTTTATGAGCGAAATCAACAAGCGGTTCAATTACAGAGTTTGATTCCCCGTTAAGCGGTGCTACATAAATAAAATCAGCATCTTTTACTGCGTCAAAATCAATTTCATCTTCTCTGATTTCAGCGTTAGCACCACGGTGAGCAAGAACAGTTCTGTCACCCTGGAAGCTTACAAGTATGATAGAGAAACCTGTTGAAGTATCTTTTCTTTGTATGATATGTTTTAAATTAACTTTATGATTTTTAAAGAAATGTAATATACCTTCTGAATATATGTCTTCACCAATCTTAAAGATAGCCGAAGTATCAAAACCAAGATTTGCTAAGTTACAAGCAGTATTAACACCGCCGCCTCCGACTCGTGATGAAAATTCTGAAATATCAATTTTAGATCCGTAAGGATAACTCATAAAATCTCTGTTGTGATCTTTGGTACAAACAGATACTATGTTAGCCTCATCACATTCTACAAATACATCTACGGTAGCACTTCCGATTGTTATGACTTTTGCCATCTTAATTCCTCCTGATAATAATGTTATTATACCATAATAATACAATAGCAAAAAATTTTTTTAGAAGGTTATATAAAAATATGAAACAATTATGAGGTTCTCAGCATGGATTTAAAAGTTAGCTCTACCGCTTTTCAGGGTAAAAAAGAAGTATTATATGCACTCAAAAAAGCTGCTCAAAAATCAAAAGATTTTGAATACTACAATCAGCCGGCAATTGCTTCCAGAATTCCTACTGACAGACTGCAAGCAGCTCAGAATGCAACCATATGTGCATATTTGGATATGGCTTTGCGAGATTCGGAATTCAAAAGTGTAGTTGTAAAAGCAAATGATAAGGACTTATCGTATATAAAAGAGCTTCTTGCTCCGGAAATGACTGAACACAGCCTTGTTGAACCAATGAAAAAGTTCTCAAAATCTTTGAATGAAACGGTGAATGCTAACTATGGCGGTAAAACAAAAGAAACAATGACAGCTTTTGTCCGCGAATTACTTCATAAACTTAAATTATAAACTCAGACTTCTTTTGTAAATCTCATTTTTATTAAGATTAAACAGAGTTGAAAGAATAACGGAGATATCTTTATCCTTGAATCCCTTATTTTTAAGCTCTTTAATTTTGTAATCAAGCTCTTTGTCTTCAGAATTTTCATCAGGATAAATCATACAGACAATTTCGCCTTTTATTCCGTCTTTATAATGATTTAAAATTTCTGATATAAATCCGACTTTTATTTCTTCAAACAGTTTTGAGAGTTCTCTTCCGAGTGCTATTTTAATTTCACCCCGAACAGTTTTTATTGTTTCAAGAGTTTTTAGTATTCTTTCGGGTGAATCATAAAAAACAAGATTGTTTGCGGAATATTTTTGAACAATCTCTTTTATTTGTCCTTCGCTTCTCGGTATAAATCCGACAAATGTAAACTCTTCACTTTCTCTCGGTATTTGAGATAAAAACGTTGTAACGGCACATGCTCCTGGCAGTGATGTTACGGAGAAACCGTTTTTCAGAAGTTCATCTATAATTACTTCGCCCGGGTCACAAATCAAGGGTGTACCGGCATCGGATACAAGTGCAATTTTTTTCCCTGATTTTAGTTCTGACAGAAAAAAGTTGACTCTTTCCCGTTCGTTGTACTTGTGATATGAAATGCACTTTGTTTTTATACCATAGTGGTTAAGAATTTTTTGAGTGGTTCTGGTATCTTCGCACGCAACAAAATCAACGCTTTTAAGAACTTCTATTGCTCTCAGAGTAATATCCGAGATATTCCCTATCGGAGTAGGTACTACATAAAAATCAAATTCTCTTGCCATAATATTAATTATCCCAATGTGTTTTTTCAACAAAAGTTTTTACAGCTTCCGTTAAATCAGCTGGAGAATCAAGCGGTTTCTCGCCTTCGGGCGGAATCGGTTCCGGGGTTGCAACAGCATCACGAACCTTGTTGTATAAGCTTAGTACGGCATACAAAAATATTGATGTTCCGGCAACACATAGCATCGCTATAATGAATTTCTTAGCAAGTTTTTTTTTGCTTATCGGTTCTTTAAATCGTCCCGGAAGAACATCAGGAGCCGAAGGTTCATCAATAACAGGTGCCTGCTGGTTATTAAGTTCGTTAACCTCTTCCGTTGTTAAAATTTCAAGGGAACCCGTTTGTGCCGTTTCACCTTCCTGTCCTTCTATTGCAAGAACAGGAAGAGAAAGTGAACACATTATTAATATTGCAAAGAGTTTCTTCATTTGGATTAATTATCCTTCTGTTTCTTCTTTTGTTTTATTGTTGCGTCTGCTTTTGTTAGCGCCTCTGTTTGGTCTGCGTGAACGCTTTGGTGCAGACTTCTTTTCTTCGCTTTGCTCAGGAGTTTCCGTAACAGGAGCGGTTTCCTCCGGAGCCGGTTCAGTTACTTCCTTTTTGGTTCGTTTATTTTTGTTTACGGTCTTTTTATCAATAACAGGAGCAATTTCAGCTTCGCTATTTAAAACAGTTGTTGCAATTTCTTCTGTTTTTACATCAGCTTCTTTTACTCTTTTACGACTTCTTGATTTACCCCTTGTCTGTTGTTCGGTTTTGATTTCCTGAACTTCAGCCTGTGCCGTAACGGCAGGATTTTCAGCTTGTTCTATCTGCGGTTCCTGAACTTCTTTAATTTCTTCCTGCGGCTTGTTGTTATCATTTAACCCTTTGTTGAATTTGTTGTTAGAGAATTTCTTTCTGTCATTCATAGGAAGTTTGATTTTTGCTGCTTTTGCTCTGTACTCGCCTTCAGCTGTTGCGGAAGCGAATTTTAAATCTTCCATAATATAGCCGTTACCCTGGCAGTGCGGACAACGTTTTGCAAAAATTTCGCTTATTGCCTGACCTTGTCTGTGACGAGTCATTTCCACAAGACCTAAATCTGATAGCTGACCGACTTGCGGTTTAGCTTTATCAGCTTCCATTGCAAGCTCAAGTTCTTCCATCATTGTTAATTTATCGATACGGTTTGTCATATCGATAAAGTCAATGATAATCATACCGCCGATATTTCTCAGGCGAAGCTGGCGTGCAATTTCGTGGACTGCTTCAATATTTGTTTTTAAGATTGTTTCATCCTGTGTTGCGGAGTTTGTAAACTTACCGCTGTTAACGTCAATAACCGTAAGAGCTTCTGTTGTCTGAATAAACAGATATCCGCCTGACGGAAGGTTTACCTTCATTTGGAGTGCGGCTTTGATTTCTTTATGAATATCCATAGCAACTAGCAAAGGCTCTGAACCTTTGTACAGAGTAACGTTAATGTTTTTATTCATGTGCCAGTTTTGAAGCAGATTCTGAACCCTGTTGAGAGCAAATCCCGTATCTACAATAATTTCCTGAGTTTCTTCATTACAAGCCTCACGAATAACTCTGTATAACAAATCCTGGTCACGGTATAAAAGACTTGGCGGCTCCATGCTTTCAGCAGAAGTTACAATATTGTTCCATTTTTCAAGAAGGATTTCCAAATCTTCCTGAATATCTGCTTCTGTTTGTCCTTCAGCTTCTGTTCTTACGATTACGCCTACTCCGACAGGTTTAAGAAGGTTGACTAATGATTTAAGTCTTGCTCTTTCTTTTGATGAAGTGATTTTTTTACTTACGTTAATCCCTGCTTCGTTTGGCATAAGTACCAAAAATCTTCCCGGGAGTGAGATTTCTGTTGTAACACGGGGACCTTTATGCCCTACGGGTTCTTTTACAACCTGAACTACAAGTTTTTGTTTCGGTTTAAGTTTATCCTGCAAGGCACCTTTACCGCCTACGTCCTGTGCGTGAAGGAAACCCATTTTATCAGAACCGACATTTACGAAGGCTGCTTCAATAGAAGGTAAGATGTTTTCAACCTGACAGAGGTAAACATCTCCTAAAATAATCTCTCCTCTGTGTACAAAAAATTCGGCAACTTTTCCGTTTTCAATAACCGCAGCAATATTATCACGCTCGGCTATAACAATTTTGTTTGCGTTTGTGTCTTTCATCGTTTCTAAATCCTTTTTACATAACTACATTTCGTTTAGTTTTTCGTCAAGGAAACGAACTCTTGTGATTTCAAATATTTGTTCAGGGTTTACAAGTTTCATCAAATCATCCGCGCGCAAAGCAGGGATATCTGACCCTTGACCGACTTTAAGGTATATGAACAGACTGTTTTCATCAAATCTATAACTTCCGATAGATTTCTTAAAATCTGTTGTTTTTTCTAAACCTTTTTTGTTTTTCTTCGTGATTAAAACTTTATCCGAAGATAAAACTCTGCTTACATCATACATAAATTTTTCAAAATTGTAAAGAGGCTCTTGATGTTCCCTCGCCCCTTGAGGGAGAGGGTTAGGGTGAGGGGTATTCTTGTTATATGGTGTTATTTTGTATTCTGCCCACTGAGCAGCAATATCAACGGCTGTTGCGTATCTTTCAACCTGCTTAATCCCGATTACTTTTGCGCCTTCCGGGAGCTTAGAGTTAATAAGATTAACCAAATCTTCTTCCGGAACGTTGTCGTATATTTCTATATCAACTAACTCTCCTTCGCTTTCGGCAAAAAGAGGAAGCGCAATCCCCATTGAAACTTTCATTGTCGGGTTAAATCCGAGCGTGTAAACTATATTCAGCCCTGTTCTTGCCAGGCATTTGTGAAACGTATTTTGCCAGTCAAGGTGTGAAAAATATTTTAAAAGTCCTTTTTTAGTTATTTTTAATCGGTATCGATATACAGGAATACTCATATCAACATTTACTCTTGTCGGGTCAACAGGTTTAATGTCGAGAACTTTCTGAGCTTCTTCCGAGGCTTTATAAGGCTGTGCAAGAACTTTGTGTGTTTTAAGAGTTGTGCAAACACCACAGTTTACGCAGTTATGTTCGCAGGTTTTTTGAAGATTAAACTCAGTTCCCTGCGTCAGAGCTGTTTTATATTCTTTTTTTAGCCATTCTTTTGAAAGTCCGACATTTACAAAATCCCAGGGCAAATCTTCTTCCAAATTATATTTTTTCTGTGCGAGTTCGGATAGTGAAAAACCGCATTCTTCAGCAGTTTGACTCCATACTTCTTTATTAAAATATTCACCCCAAGCATCGAGGTAACACCCTTTTTGGTAGAGGGCGTTTATGTAATCGCAAAGTGAAGCATCGCCTCTTGTTAAAACGGCTTCTATTTGAGATACGGCACTTTCGTGGTAATTAATTTTTAACCCTTTTATATGCTTTGTTTTTTCTTTTAAATATTGTATGTGTTCTGTAACCGTACTTAAATCAGTCTGACTGCACCACTGGAATGGTGTAAACGGTTTTGGCACAAAGATTGAAACAGTACAGGTTAGCTCTAATCCGTAATTTAAGCCAAGCTCTTGTTTTATTCCTTTGGCTTTGTATTTGATTTTACCTAAAAGTTCCGCCATCTCGTCCATATCTTGTAACGTTTCAGTTGGCAGACCTGCTATAAAATAGAACTTAACTTTTCCCCAGCCGTTTTTATAAAGAGTTAAAACTGCATCTAAAATCTGCTCTTCGGAGATGTTTTTCTTTATTACGTTGCGTAAACGCTGACTTCCTGCTTCAGGAGCGAGTGTCATGCCGGATTTTCTTACTGACTGCATAAGGTTTGCAAGCTCCAGATTAAATCCGTCAATACGCTGGCTCGGAAGTGATACGTTGATTTTTCGTTTGTTAAAATCAACAGAAAGTTCTTTTATAACTTCGTTTATGTTTTTGTAATCGTTTGAGGATAGTGAAAGAAGAGAATATTCATCATATCCGGTATTTTTGACTAAATCTTTTGTAATGAATTAACATTTTTAATATATTATTTT
>ONVC01000011.1 GCA_900321205.1 uncultured Acinetobacter sp.
ATTGATGAAACCTTGATTGACCGTCTTTACGGGAAGTCGTTTCACGAGCCGCTGTTCGAGACCTGGCATCTGTTGAAAGAGGATATCCAAACTCCCCTCACAAACTGCCTCATCAGTGATGAAACAAAGCATACCTACACCTATTTGTTACCCGTTATGAACCATAGCGGTCAGGTGGCCATCATAGAAGCGTGCGATACGGTATTCTCACTCCTTCCTACGGCCACAGCTGTCCCCATGGAAAGTCCGTGGGGAAGGATTCATTACTATGGGATGGTGATGACCGACAGACTGTCGAAACGGGCTTATCTTGCAGGTTTTGATGAGGATAAAATATCAGAGCTGGAGAGTTTTTTTGAAGACGATGAGATAAAATTAATTCTTTGTGCACGAGGCGGTTATGGTGCAATCAGGCTTATTAATAAAATTAATTACAGTATCCTGAAATCACACCCAAAGCCGTTTTGCGGCTTTTCTGATGTGACGGCTCTTTTACTTATGATTTACAGAAAAACCGGCATGGTGACTTATCATTCGCCAATGGCTTGTACGGATTTTGGGGTAAATGTAAACGAATTTACCAAGCAAAATTTTTTGAACGTTATTAACGAAGAACCAATGTGCTTTGAAGGTACAAAAATCTACAAAGAAGGAACCGTAAATGGTATCTTATGGGGCGGAAATCTTTCAACGGTGGTTTCTTTATGCGGTCAGGACTTTATTCCGTACAGAGATTTTATATTCTTTGCCGAGGACTTAAACGAGCCTGTATATAAAATTGATAAGATGTTTCAGCAGCTGATAAATCTTTTTCAGTTCAAAAAATATTGCAAAGGAATTGTTTTGGGCGATTTTCTTGATACGGATAATGAAGAATGGCTCGAAGAGTATTTTAATGAACTTTCTGCAAAGCTGCAAATCCCCGTAACAGGTGGATTTAAAATTACTCACGATACGGAAAAAATAACTCTTCCTATCGGTAAATATGCAAAACTTACAGGCAAAATATTAACAATCGGGTAGATTTATTTTTTTAGTGTATCTTATTTATACATTTACCCCTATTCAACGATATGCGGCTTTTTTATAAAATAATCAGTGAAATTTTCTTTGTAATCCGTGAGATTTGTACAATATGCTTCCAAATCCAGTGACACTCCTTTTTTAAGAGGATATGCTTTTATTCCTGCAGCTTTATAAATAGCTCTTATAAAAGTATTTGATATTGCATCGCTTCCTCTCTCCCAGGGAGTTGCGTGTGCTAATATCCAGCGTATTTCGGCAATAGAATTGTTTATGTCATTCAAATTTTCGCTCTTAATTTCATGAGAAATGTATTGTTCATACAAGTTATCATAAATTTTGTTTATGTGTTCAAATGCGTTATTTATGTACTCAGCGTCAGCGTGATTTATATATTTTCCGTAATCTTTATCGTGTACCGGACGGGTTAGCATTATATTTTTATAAGGATTTTTAAGCGGATTTTTTACCACATAATCAAGTCTGTCAGCGTATGTTTTATATCTGTTGTTATTATGTTTACTGTATTTTGTGATGAGAGAATAGTTATCCCAAGCTGAACCATGCCGCCAGCCTTCTTTTTGAATTCTTAAAATTCCGGTATGCTGGCGTTTGTCCAAATCCAAAGGAAGTTGATTTGCTTCTGAAACTCCGGTGCAAATTTTTTTTAATGTTCCTTCAAAATTGCATTTTTCCCGTATAAAATTTACTGCCGCATCAGCTGTTTCTTTTATTTTTTTAGCCCAGCCTGAATGATGTCCGTAACCTTTTATTCGAACGTAAAAGTCATCTTCCTTAAAACGCAGTTTCTTTGACTGCAAATTTATGCCGAAAGACGGTATATAAAATTTATTTTGACAGCTGTTTACAGGATTTATAAGCATACTTTATTAAGTATGCTGAAAAAATTTTTTGATAGAGGAAACAGAAATTTAGTCAAGTTTTAGTTCAGCTCTTTTGACAGTTTTTTGTTCTCCGCTGTCAAGATTTTTTATAGTAACTTCATTTTTTGAAATCTCATCTTCACCGAGAATAACTGCATATTTTGCGACTTTAGAAGCTTTTTCCAGTTGTTTTACAAACTTTTTGTTTGTTAAATCAAACTCACAGGTTATTCCTTCTGAACGGAGTTCTTCCGCTAGTTTAATTGCTTCAAGTGTATTATTAGAAACAATATATGCAGTCAGTTTTTCTTCCTCTTTTTCACCCAAAAGTGAAGCCAGTCTTTCCATCCCCATAGCAAAACCGATTGCGGGAGTATCTTCTCCGCCGAGGTTTTTAACCAGAGAATCATATCTTCCTCCGCCGCAAACTGCGTTTTGTGAGCCAAGATTATTTGATTTAATTTCAAAAACGGTTCTGTTATAGTAGTCTAATCCTCTTACAAGAAGTTTGTTTCTTTCGTATTTAATGCCGAGAGCGTCTAAATAACTTTTGAGTTCTTCAAAATGCTCTGAACATTCTTCGCAGATAAAATCACCCTGAATGACAGCCTGAATTTCAGGTTTTGCATATATTTCCTGACATTCCGGAGATTTGCAGTCCAAAAGTCTCAACGGATTCTTTTCAAATCTTGTCTGGCAATCTTCGCAAAGCTGCGGAAGATAGGGGCGAATAACATCTTTTAATTTATTTTTAAACTCTTCTCTGCATTTCGGACAGCCAAGCGAGTTAAGTTCAACGGTTAAATCATTTAAACCGAGTTCTTTAAGATAGTTAACAGCCATCAAAATTACTTCAGCATCGGCAGTCGGTTGTTTAATCCCAAAAACTTCAACTCCGACCTGATGGAATTGTCTTTGTCTTCCTGCCTGAGGTCTTTCGTATCTGAACATAGGACCTTTGTACCAGAGCTTTATCGGTGCGGAAAGTCTGTGCATACCGTTTTCAATAAAAGCACGAACAACGCCTGCTGTATTTTCGGGACGGAGTGTTAAAGAACGGTCGCTTTTTTCAAAGGTGTACATTTCTTTGTTGACTATATCAGTAGTATCGCCGACTCCTCTTGCAAAAAGTTCAGTTGCTTCAAAAATAGGAGTTCTGATCTCACTTGCTCCGTATTTTGTAAAGACTTCATTTGCTTTCTTTTCCATAAAATGCCACAGTGGCATTTCTTTCGGTAATATATCTTTTGTTCCTTTTTGTACTTTTATTATTGCCATAATTTTCTTTCCTTTATATAATTAATTGTACTATAAGAAAGGGTTAAGTAAATAAATGGGAATTAAAGTAACAAAAATGCAGGGGTGTGGCAACGATTTTGTAGTCATGAGTTATGAAGATTACAAAGCAGGTCTGGAAGAAAAACGCTGGGAAGATATGTCAGATGCTGCTAAAAGACTCTGTGACAGAAACTTCGGCATAGGTGCAGACGGTTTTATAGTTCCCAATACTAATACGGAAGAAACGGATATAGGCTGGTTTTTCTATAACTCTGACGGAACAACGGCTCAGATGTGCGGTAACGGTATAAGATGTTTTGCAAAATACATTTTTGACAATGGGCTTGTCAGCAAGAAAGAATTTGGTGTAAAAACGCTTGCAGGTATTATTAAACCAAAGCTTCTGGATGATGGCAGAGTAAGGGTTAATATGTCAAAGCCTGTGTTAGAGTCTGAAAAAATACCTTTTATTCCCGTAAATAACCTTAACTATAAAATATCGGTCAAAGACAGAATCTTTGAAGGGAATGCTGTTTCTATGGGAAACCCTCATTTTGTAATTTTTACGGAAAAAAGTGAAAATATTTTAGCACTGGCAAAAGAATACGGTTCTGATATTGAAACCAGTTCTGAGTTTCCTGAAAAAACAAATGTAGAATTTGCAAAAGTAATATCGGAAGATAAAATTGATCTTCGTGTTTGGGAAAGAGGCTGCGGTATTACGTTAGCCTGCGGAACAGGTGCTTGTGCAACCACAGTCGCCGCAATTCTTAACGGTTTAACAGAAAACTCTGTTGAAGTTAATCTTCTTGGCGGAAGTGTTCATATTGACTGGCCCGGAAATAAATATGATGCAAAACATGATGTTTATATGACGGGACCGGCAGAGTATGTTTTTACTGCTGAACTTAATTAATTACGTTTATACTCAAAATGCATTCTAATAAATATTCTTTTTTAACCAAAACAGGCCGAGGATAGTATTCGTAAGTGTCTTTGCAGATATAGTATTCGGCTCCGTCAAGACCGTTTATTTTTCCGATAACGGTAAGTTCGTGATTGTCTACGATTTCGGAGTCTTTTAATATATTTATTCCTACAAGTAAAAATTTTCCGTTGTCGAGAGCTTCCTCTATATCTTTTTCAATCAGGTTTTTGTCAGGTTCATCTGTTTCATTATCATTATAAATATTTTCTTCACTTTGTTTCCCTGTCAGAATTTGCAAAACGTAGTTTTCCTCAATACTGTTCAGACCGTCTATGCTGTGATAAAGTCCGGAATGCTTGTCGCTGATGGAGTTATATGTTCCTTTTGTTGCTATCTGAAATACAAGTGACTGGAATAAGATATCAAGTGTTGTACGCTCATCATCATCCTGGCACTTTTTCTGTATATCTGCGAGAATATAAGCGCCGTCATCAGCTCTTAGCGTAAGCTCCATTTTCCCGTCTGTTATGCGGTTTTCTGTTTTAAAATATTCGATATAGTCATCTGTTAAATCGGCTTCCTTGCAGTTTATAAATTTTTTAACCTCTTTTTTCGGTGAGGTTAATCCCTCTATAATCCTTATAAACTCGGCAGGATGTTTTGATGCAAACGCAAATTCAATGCTTGCTGCAACGCAGGTTCCGACATCTCTGTCTTCGAGAGCTTTTCGTATTCTTTCCAATTCATCTTTTTGGTTAATATTTTCTTCACCGCTTTCAGATATAAGCATTTGCATGTAAGATGAACTTTTTGAGATTTCCTTTCTTTCTCTGCGTATGCTTTCTTCTTGCGAGAATACATATTCAGAGGCTTTGCCCATGTATTTGTCGGGAATATCTTCGGTAATTTGCGTAACTCTAAGAGGATTATCAAGTATATCTATGCATTCTTTTAAGATAGTCTGTTTATTTACTTCCGGTGCTCTCGGTGTAGAAAAAATCTTATAAAGGTTGTCTAGAACGCTTGTTTTGTTATTTGAGTCCCTTTGTAAAAGTTTTCCGGAGTTAAGACATTTCTCAAATTTTTTCTGCGTAACCTTATCCAAAGAGCCGTAAATCTTTGCATACAGCGTTTTTTCCGTTGCATTTAATACTTTTTTATTTTCATAAGATTTGATCGTTTGATTTTTCTCTGAACAGTCATCTCTTATATATGGAGGATTTGAAAACTTACCGATTTTTTCGCGTTTATCAGGACTTGCATTTTTTTCTGCAAGAAGTTCCAGCTCACCTTTTAAAAATAATTCAATGTTCTGAGGAGTATATTTTTTACCTGTTTGCAACTCAAAAATCCGGTCTGCTTTTTCAGAGCCAATAATTTTATCAACGAGTTCGTATTTACGGTCGTAAACGGCAGAATCCCGGTTGAGAATCAATATGCGTGACAGGATTATTTCCATAATATTGTATTCCTGTCCGTCTGAAGCCTTATAAATATCTTTATTGTTTTCTTTTAATCGAATGAAATTATTATAGTTATCAGCCTCGGATACATGCGTAACCGAACTTTTATTCCCGGTTGCTGTTGTTTTATCCTGAAAAACATGCGGTATTCCGTTAAAGTACGAATTGACCATAATAATCCTCAAATCCTCATATTAATATAAAGTAATTTAAGGATTAGAAATTGCCATTACTCGGCTAAAATTCGTGCTGACTCATCAAGATTTTTCATCAATTGCGGATGTCTTATGTCCAGTCCTCTTTGCCTCAGAGCCGTTGCAACAGCATCGGCAAGGTTAGGTGCTTTGCCTTCAGAAACAGCTTTATAGTATTCATATTCAAAGAATGAAGGAATTCTTAGCTCCCAGTTACCGCTGCCTGTTCCGGGACGGTTGTATGTTTTGCCAAGTCCCCAAAAGTCAGCAAAGAATATCTGAACACGTCTTGCAGGACTTGTAAACAATTCTGCAAAACTTGCCTGCATAAACTTATTTTTATCTGTTCTCAGTTGTTGTTTATATGCGCTTAGTTCTTTTTTTGATGCGTTTTTAGGTGCTGTATCTTCAGCCAGCATTTTTGTTTTTCTCATAAAATGAACTAAATCACCATCTGTTTCCTGTTTTATATGCAGTTTATTTTTTAAATTTCTGACAAATTTTGCAAACTTGCTTCTTTCGTTTATATTTTTGCCGGCAACTTTGCCAAAGAATTTATCAGTGTATTCTATGAAGGATTCGTTGTCGTGAGAACCAATCATAATAACATTTCTTTGTGGTGCATCAGCTCCTCTGTAATCAAATTGCGTAACAGAAAGTCCGGATAAATCGAGCTTCTTCATGACATTCATTGTAGGTATATTTGGTTCTCCAAGGTCTTCACAGATAATATCATCTTTATTCATACCGTGGTCTTTTGCAGACTGTAATACGATTTTTTCAAGAATATTTGAATATTCTTCCTCTGTTTTTTTAAACTCGCCTTTTGAATATATTCTTCCTGAATTTTCAGGTTTGATTTTTTCAGATACTTTGTAAATAAACGGGTCAACTAATCCGATTACGTGGTCAATTCTTAGTCCGCCCGGAAAACTTGCAAAAAAGCTGTCATATTTTTCTTTCAGGATTTTTCCGGCTTTGCCGAGCGTTCCGTCAGGGTTGAATATGTATTTAGGATTGAAGTATCCGAATCCCCAGCGTTGTCCTTCAGCTGAAAAAGCATCAGGAGGGCAGCCGATTGCCTTGTCTTTTAAAAACAAACTTTGGTTTGCCCATTCGTCTGTTGCAGGCGAGGCTACGGGAGAATCTCCTATGATTTTTATACCGGTTTGTTCAGCAAGTTTATTTGACTCTTTGTTTTCCACATCTATTAAAAATTGCTGGAACATAAAATAGTCAATTTCATCTTTATAATTTTCTTTTATTTCAGCTATTCTTTGTTTTGCAATTTTTGATTCCGATTCATTAGCAGGGGAATACAAATTTTTATCAATACCTTGCCAATCTTTCCAGGATTTCTGGTAAAAATTATCAAGTATTCTGTATATTGCAGCTTTTTCTAAGTTTTTGCCGTTTGCTTGTTTAAAATCTTCAAATTCATTTTTTAAAATATTTTTTTCTTTAAAATTGTTGTATGCAGTTCTTAAAGCCTTTTCATATACTTTGTTTGCATATGCATAATCAACTTTGTTTTCATAAGGTTTTTTTGCAACAATGCTTTTAAAAATACCCATAGGCAGAATTTCACCATATTCTTTTGTAGTCAGTTTTTCAAGCGGAATCATAAAAATATTTTTAGCTGAAGATTCCGGTGCGTACGGTGACGGGTCTCCGGGCTTTCTTAAATTATTAGGTTCCTGCTGAATCCCTGTGAAACCATGAGCTTTAAGAAATGGGATTAATTTCTTCTGAACCGTACTTGAAAAAAGTGAGCCAATACCTGTATTTTCTTTTGGTATGGCAGGTGCAGCCGAGTTGTGTATAATTATGTCCACTCTTTTATTTAATAATTGTAACCCCTTATTTAATGAGTTTGTGTAAATTTGCATCTCTTTTGCCGTTAAACTTCGTCCAAAATTCAGGTTATTGTTGTTTCCGACTGCGGATATTTTCATACTTACTCCTTATAATATATTTGATATGCTAATATAAAAACCCGTAAATTACAATTTTGCTATGTAGGTAACATCTTTACAACGGTATCTGTAAGTGTTAAACTGTAGTGTCTTTTTTTGTGGTGAATAATATGTAAAGGAGTAAAAAATGGCTGTTAATCCTTACGATACTTTTGAGAATCATGCCGAGATTTATGAAACTATAGAAAAAAACAAATCAAAGATAATTGATTATGTGAGTCAGCCCGATTTATGGAATACACCGATTAAAAAATCAAACTCTGATAAAGAATGTGTTTTGGTTTAAGCATTATATTTTACTGAGTGCTTATTATCGTTTCGGTATCCTATTCCGGCTCTGTATCCGGATACAGAATACAATAACGGTAAAGAGGGTTCTATCCATTTGAGTCCTGATAACAAAGATACTGTTGCTATGTCATCTGTATGCAGGCTTAAATCCAAAAGCTCAGGAGTGCGTTTTTCTTTCTCTTTACCCTTAAACAGGACGGGGTTTATAAACTTATTGCCTATATAATTTGCTATAATACTTCCGCCAATAACGCCTGTAAGAAGTATTCCGCCCACCATTCCTATACATCTGGCTGCTTTTGATTTAATATTCATTTTTTCAAGTATTCCGAGTGCCGCACCTGCACCGATATTACAGAGGAAAATATTTGCAAGATACTGATAAATACCTTCATTTACTTTATCAGGAACTTTTTCTTTCCACTCTGGCTCATAAATTTTGTCTGCGGCAACTCCTCCTAATATTCCTCCGATAACGGGAACGGCACCATATATTGAAAGCCAGCCGATTTCTTTAAAGATATCTTTAGCTTTTACATTTTCCGGAGGTGGTATAAGCTTGTCAGCCAGTTCTTTATTCGTATTGAATAATTTGGAAATTTCTTTTGGTGAAAGCAGGCTGTTTTTAGATTTTTCAAGAATATCATTTATACCTGAGTTATTATCGGAAATATAATTATTAACAAGTTTGGAGTTTTCTTGTTTTATTACCTCCAGAGTTTTTTGTGTTTTTCTTCCCGTTATTTTGGATGCTATTTTTGGTGCTGCTATCGCTGAAACAACAGTTGCTCCCATAATTATCCCGAGTTTTATACCTTCTTTTTTACGGTTTTCTTTGGGAGTATTTTTTGTTGTTTTTCCTATCACAACACTACCCATTCCTGCAAGCGCAAGCGGAACGTATTTATTGATTTTTGCTGTTAATATCGGCTGGTCTAAAAATTTCCCTACTGCTGAAATGGGAGTCATAAATTTTCCTTACTGAAATTTTCTCTTATTTCCGGGTGTCGTTCGCAATACAACGTGTATTGCCGTATTTTTTCCAATACATTTTTAGAAACGATATGTTCAATTTTGCATCCGACTTTTTCTGCCTCTTCAGGAGTTAAAAACAATATTTTCTCAAAAAATTCTTTAAGAATACTGTGCTTGTGGTAAACGTTGACAGCTTCTGCCCGGCCTTTTTCCGTAAGCTTTATAACTCCGTAACTCTCATATTGAATCAACTCTCTTGAAACTAATTTTGCAAGAGCTTCCGAGACTGACGCACGGGAGATATTTAGATTGCGCGCCAGCTCTGCGCCCTTTAGTTGTGTCTTATTTATATCTGCAATGTAGATTGCTTCTATGTAATCTTCAAGTCCTGATGATAAATTTGTAGTTTCCATATTCTGATTAAAATTGTAAGGCAAGCCTAACACTTTGTCAAGAGAAAATTTTATTTTCTTATGTTTTATTGTATAATTATCACTATGGTAAGATTATTTGAAGATGATGCAGCAAAAAAGGTGGCAAAAATTGTATATGCCATATTTCACATGCAGGAAATGTTTACACATATAACAAGAGTGGATTTTCCTGATGTTTCGCCTTGTATTTATGCAATGTGGCACAGAAACCAGATGTGTATGTACGGGCAGCCAGATATTTCAAAAACAAATATTATGGTAAGCCGTTCAAAAGACGGTGAAATGATAGCTGACGTAATAGAACATATGGGGTTTAAAACAATAAGAGGCTCTAAGGGGAAAGAGGGTGCCGTTGAAGCATCAATGCAGCTTATTACCGCACTTAAAAACGGTGATGACGGTGCAATGATGGTTGATGGTCCAAAAGGGCCCCCGGAAAAAGCAAAGAACGGTGTTATAAAACTTGCTAAAATGGCAGGAGTACCGATTGTTCCTGTATCGTGGTATTCTGCAAGTCCGACATGGCTAAAGTTTCCGGGCTGGGATGGTTTAAGAATGCCGATATTCAGAACCAATTTGGTTAATTTATACGGAAAACCCATATATGTTCAGGAAGATGACGACATAGAGGAAAAAAGAAAAGAACTTCAGGAAAGTCTTGATGATTTGGAAAGAAGAATTCCTTTAGCTTTTAAAGAGGTGTATCTATGGGGGCAAATCAAAAGGAAGTGGTCAGACTCCTCGCAATTCAAATGGAATCCGTAATCGGTGAACTACAGTTAAATATTGATACCGTAAAAAACCTGTTAATTGCGAACATAGAAAAGTACGAGGGTGCTGATTTTGTTTTTTTGCCGGAAGTTTGGACTACCGGCTGGTATGTTCCTGCTTTTTTAAAGACTGCTGAAACATTAGAAGACTCCCAAGCGGTAAAAATGTTATCTGACATAGCATCAAAATACAATGTTAATATTGCAGGCGGAAGTTTTATTCGCAAAGAAGGAAACAAATACTATAATTCCTGTCCTGTGATTAACAGGTATGGAAAAGTTGTTGCTTTGTATGACAAAAACCATCTTTTCTCATATTACGGAGATAATGAAGGGGATATTATAACAAGAGGTGCGAATCCTGTAATGGTTGAGCTTGATGGTGTAAAAATCGGTTTAACTATATGTTTTGATATACGTTTTCCTGAAATATACCGTGCTTACAGAAAAGCAGGCGCAGATATTTTGGTAAATATGGCAGCATGGGGTAAAACAAAAAAAATACCATGGGATACAATGACAACATCAAGAGCTGTAGAAAACCAGACTTACATGGTTGCTCTGACTCAAACGGGATTGCTTCCTGACGGAAAAGAAAATCTGGGACATTCTATGATTATTGATTATCAGGGAAATGTTCTGGATCAGATAGAGGAAATTGAAGGCGGAGTTTACGCAGAGGTTAATTTGCCGGAGATGTACGAATTCCGTGGTAAATGTACAATTTTAAAAGATATAAAAGACTCCTACGAGGTGATAATAAAATGAAAAAACTGTTAATACTAATATTATTTATGTGTGTAATGTGTGTGGGTGCGGAAGCAAAAAGTCTTCACAGAAGTTTTGGCACTCTGATTAATGAATCAGGTATTTCAGAAGACTCCGTTGCTATATCCGTAAAAAATGTTGAAACCGGAAAAACCGTATTTGCTCAAAATGAACGTGTTCTGTTACATCCGGCTTCTGTACAGAAACTTCTGACAATAGCTCCGATTGCAGAAGCGCTGGGTGAAGATTATAAATTTAAAACAGAGCTGTACAAGAGAGGGAATGACGCTTATTTAATTAAATTAGGGGCAGATCCGTATCTTGCGTCTTCAGATTTGGATACTCTTGTCAAAAGTATAAACTCGAATAAAGTAAAACAAATATATATAGATAATAATATAGTAGAGAAAAAAGACTGGGGAGAAGGATGGCAGTGGGATGATGACCTTAACCCGTTAATGCCGAGATTTGGTTCTTACAATCTTGATGGCAATGTTACAAATATTACGGTTATGCCGACAGATCCGGGTAAACAGGCTTTTATAATTAACCCCCAAAAATCTCCCATGATATTTTTTAATACTGTAGTAACCGGAAGTAAAAACGATATAAGAATATCAAGAGATAATATTATATCAGCAAATATACTTAAACTGGAAGGTTCTGTAAGTACTCCGGTATCTTATACAGTGCCGAATAATAATTTAAAACTGTATTTTAACAAAAAACTTACAGATTCTCTTGAAGACAGAAGTATATATCTTAAAGCACCATATAAGGAAGCGGTAAAATCTTCTTCCGACCGTTTAATTACCACAGTAGAGCATCCTTTGTCGAGAGGTATAAGCGATGTTTTGCTGAACAGTAACAACATGGTTGCAGAAACCATGTCTAAACTTGCGGCAGGCAAGTACTATAATAAACAAGGTACTGATAAAGATGGTATAAGACTGTTTAATGAATATTGCGAAAAGCATGGCATAGATTCAACAAGAATAAGAATTGTAGATGCAAGTGGTGTTTCAAAAAATAACCTGTCAGATGTTGATTTTATTTCGGAATTCCTTGTTAAAAACAAAGATAACAAAATTTATGACAATCTTGCTGTTCCCGGAGAAGGCACTTTATCTACCCGTCTGATTCCATTAAAGGATAATCTTCGTGCAAAAACCGGAACTTTATCTGACATTAGTTCAATTGCCGGTTATCTGACTTCAAAAAGCGGACGAAGGTATGCATTTGCAATTATAATTAATGAACCTTCATCACAGAGTTCTGCTAAGAAAAATCTGGAAAATTATCTGATAAGAGAAATGTACTACAGACTATAAAATTAAGTATTTAATAAAATCGTGCATGTATAAATATATACATGCACGATTTTTGTTATATATCCAACTTTAGTTATAGAAAAACTTTTTTCTATAACTTTTTCTGAAAATTTTGATTTTTGAAACTCAATAAAAACAAGGCTTTACAGATTCAGCTCCTCCAGATAGATGATTATCAAACTAAAGTTGTAAAGTCTGAAAAAATTTTGCCGATAACGAAATTGAAAGGCAAAATATAAATTTATTGAAAGGAAATTTATTATGGCATCGACAGCAGCAATTACAATTAACACGAACCTTTCGTCACTGACCTGTCAAAAGTATTTAAAATCTGCCACCAAAGGTATGAACATTGCCATGGAGCAGTTATCAACAGGATTCAGAATCAACAGTGCGAAAGATGACGCAGCCGGTTACGCCGTTTCGGCCGGTATGGAAGCGAAAATTAACGGTTATGACATCATTGAAATGAACTCTCAAATGGGGTTGGACATGTTGACAACCGAAGAAGGTGTTTTAGACATTATCAATGATTACTTACAAAGAATTCGTGACTTGACTATGCAAGCAGCGAACGGAACTTACGGTTCTGCTTCCTTGAATGCATTGGCGTTGGAAGTTGAACAGAGAATGGATGAAATTGACCGTCTTTGTGAAATTACTGACTTCAATGATACTTACTTGCTTGATGGTTCAAGACAAACTGATATAAACCTTCAGGTAGGTTTATATTCAGACAAAAGATGCGTTATTAAAATGGATGCATTCTTATTTGATAGCGCTAAATCAACAGTTATTTTTGGTTTTAAAGCTAACAACGACCACGTAACTAAGTCTCGTCCGGGTTATATTAACCTGAATTATTCTTCAAATCCTGATGAATATGAATACAGAGCTCGTAAACTTGACTCAGAAGGTAAGCCGATTATAATTAACGGTGTAATTCAGTATCTTGACGGTTCTTATGAATCAGCTCTTACTGCGGCTATGGCTGAAAACAAAACAGTTGTTGACGGTCAAATCGTAGAATATAAGCTTATGGATCAATCAAAAACTGTATCTATTACAAATATGTGCAGAGCAATTTACAGAAATGATAACTCTGCTCGTGAGTTTATCACATTTGTAGATGAAGCTATTGATAATATCTCATTAAGATGTACAAAAATTGGTGCATATATGAACAGATTAGAATCAGCAATTGCATCAACAGACGTTCAGAGAGAAAACCTGATTGAAGCTAACTCTACAATTAAGGATGCTGACGTAGCGGTATCATCTTCTAACTACATTAAGTATCAGATATTGCAGCAATCAACAGCAACTCTGTTATCAACTGCAAACCAAATGCCTTCAATTGCATTGAACCTGATTTAGTAAAATCGGAACCAACTATATAAAGATATAATAAAGGTCCTTTCAATAGCTCCTGCAACTTTAAGCTGTGGGAGTTTGCCTTTTCAGTAAATAAACAAAAAAAACGACACTTTTTAAGGTGTCGTTTTTTTTGTTTATCTGTTTATTTTTATAGTTTCCAGCTGTTAAGATATTCTTCCTGTTCAGGAGTTAAAGTATCAATCTGAATGCCCATCGTTTGAAGTTTTAATTGAGCGATACTCTTATCAACACTTTCAGGAAGTGTGTGAAGTTTGTTAGCCAGTTTACCCTGGTTTTTAACGATATATTCCATACCCAAAGCCTGATTTGCAAAACTCATATCCATTACGGAAGCAGGGTGTCCTTCTGCTGCGCCGAGGTTAACAAGTCTGCCTTCCGCAAGAACATAAATTGATTTGCCATTATTAAGTTTATATTCTTCAAGGTAAGGTCTGATTTTCTTGATTTCTGTTGTAAACTCTCTTAAACCGCCGACATTAACTTCCCAGTCAAAGTGACCTGCGTTAGCAACCATTGCACCGTCTTTCATTGAAAGAAGATGCTGAATATCAACAACGTGTTTATCGCCTGTTACTGTTAAGAAGATGTCACCTTCAAGAGCAGCCTGGGCAATCGGCATAACTCTGTAACCTTCCATGGCTGCTTCAAGAGCTTTAAGAGGATCAACTTCACAAACAATAACATTTGCACCGAGGGCTTTAGCTCTTAATGCACAGCCTTTTCCGCACCAGCCGTATCCTGAGATAACAACTGTTTTTCCTGCAATAAGGATGTTAGCGGCACGCATAATACCATCCATTGCACTTTGACCGGTTCCGTAACGGTTGTCATAAAGGTGTTTTGTTAAACTTGTATTAACACCTACGGCAGGAAATTTAAGCATGCCTTCATTTTCCATAGCCTGAAGTCTTATAATACCTGTTGTTGTTTCTTCCGTTGAACCGATAACTTTATCTGCAAGTCCGGGGTATTCAGCATGAAGCATTGATACTAAATCGCAGCCGTCTTCTATAATAAGTTGCGGCTGGTGAGTAATTGCTTCTCTGATGTGTGATTTATACTGTTCAACCGTTTCTCCGGCAATTGCAAAAACAGGAATGTTGTAGTATTTAACCAAAGCTGCCGCAACGTCATCCTGTGTTGAAAGAGGATTTGAAGCAACAAGAATTGCATCTGCTCCGCCAGCCTGCATTGTTATACATAATGCGGCAGTTTCTTTTGTTACATGAGAACATGCAGCAAGTCTTAATCCTGCAAACGGTTTTTCTTCAATAAATCTTTTCTTAATTTGTTCCAAAACGGGCATGTCTTTCATTGCCCACTGGATATTGTTTAAACCTTGTTCTGCAAGGTTTATGTCTTTAATATCACATTTTAACTGTGTCATAGTCATAATTTACCTTCTTAATCCTTTAAATTTGCAACACTTACCTTTACTATTTTATCACTAACAAATACAACAGCCCATCTTAACGGGTTAATATTGCGTTTTGTTAACTCTTTTTCTATATATTCGGTCGTTGGTTGACCGTTATTTTCTATTTCGACTAACTCCGATACTACCTGCATAATTATAAGAATACCACAAACATTTATTTTTTATCATTTAAAGAAGTTTATCTAAACTGTGAACCAAATTATACAATTCCGTTCCGGGAGTTTCTGCTTCTTCCTGTAACATTATATTTTCTACGTATGCAAATTCATCTTTGGAAAATTTTGTGTCCGGAAACTCCTTCTTTATTCTTTCTGCAACTTTAAGTTTTTCTAAAAAAGATTTTCTGCTTTTAGGGGTAATAATATTTTTTGCCAATTCTTTCAGCTCTTCAGGATTTTTTCCTTTGCTTAAATATTTTCCGATGATAACTTTAAACAAATAAGATTCCCCTCCTCCAAAAATTCTTGAACATTCATTGATAAGAGTTTTTGCAACACTTACCGTTTCTGTCATTTTTGAGCTGTGCTGGTATTTTACATCAGGGAAATTAGTATTGCCAAAAACAAAATTCCTTTTCTTGTTAATGTCTATAACTGTTTCTTTATCAATATTTGAGGCAAAAGTATCATCAAAGAGCTGAACATATTTGTTCATTCTGATTTTATCATGTCCGAATTCTTTATTTATTTGTTTCAGTAAATTCTTTCCGAGTTTTGCACGAAAAGAGATGTCATTATTTATAGTTAAATCCATAACGAATAAAAAACCTGTAAAATAAAATCTTGCGGGGTAAATGTATTTTATCCGTATCAAAAATAACAAGTCAATATTCGCTATTCAACCGTTACTGACTTCGCCAGATTTCTCGGCTGGTCAACATCTTTACCTAAGAATTCCGCAATATAGTATGCAAGTAATTGCAAAGGAACTATTGCAAGAGCAGGTGAAAGAAGTACTGATATTTCAGGAACTCTTATAACATTTTCAAAAAGTTCTTCAAGTTTTGTATCTTCTGAATCAGTAAGGGCAATCATTCTGGCATTTCTTGCTTTTGCTTCTTCTGCGTTTGATAAAATCTTTTCGTAAACTTTACCTTTCATTAAGATTGCAAGAACCGGCATTGAGTCATCTAACATGGCAATAGGACCGTGTTTGAGTTCACCTGCCGAATACCCTGTTGCATTAATATAACTGATTTCTTTAAGTTTTAAAGCTCCTTCCAATGCAGTCGGGAAGTTAATGCCGCGTGCAACAAAAATAAAGTCTTTAAAAGAAGAGAATTTTCTTGCAATTTTTTGTATATCTTCTTTATGAGTTAAAACTTTATCAATTTTTTGAGGAAGAAGAATAAGTTCGTGTTTCAAATCCAGGATTTCTTCTTTTGAAACTGAACCTTTGACTTCTGCCATATAAATTGCTAGCAGATAGAAGGAAATCAGTTGTGCCATATAAGATTTTGTTGCGGCAACAGATACTTCAATCCCGGCATTAACCGGAACAAGACTGTCTGCTTCACGTGCCATGGTTGAATCAGGTCTGTTTGTTACAATAAGAATGTGTGAACCTTTTTTCTTAGCAAGTCTTATTGCTGTTATTGTATCGGCTGTTTCACCTGACTGGGAAACTCCGATTACAAGAGTATTTTTATCTGTTATGGTTTTTCTGTAAATATATTCACTTGAAGCTTCAACTTCAACAGGAATTCCGCAGAAGTCCTCAATAATATATTTACCGACCATTGCTGCGTGAAGAGATGTTCCGCATGCGACAATCTGTATTCTGTTTAAATCTTTCAATATTGATTTATCCAGAGTAACTTCTTCTAATGAAATCGGCTCATCAATAGTTTTAAGTTTTCCGGAAAGAACGTTTCTTACAATATCAGGCTGTTCATGGATTTCTTTAAGCATAAAGTGTTTGTAACCCATTTTGCTTAAAGCAACAGGCTCCCAGGGGAGTGTTTCTATTTTTAGAGGTATTTCATTTTTTTCAACATCAATAACTTTTGCGCTTGTTGGTGTTAATGTAACAATTTGGTTATCATCAAGATACATTGCTTTTTTTGTATATTGAATTAAAGCGGGAATGTCGGAGGCAACAAAGTTTTCCCCTTCTCCGAACCCGATAACCAGCGGAGCATTTCTTCTTGTTGCAACGATAGTATTTTTAACATCCTGGTGTATAACAGCAAGAGCGTAAGCTCCTTCGATTTCTAATGTTGCAAGTCTTACAGCTTCGGTTAAGTCATGTGTTTCAGCATATTTTGAAGCAATGAGGTGTGCAACAGTTTCAGTATCCGTTTGAGAACGGAAGGTGCAGCCCTGAGCTTCAAGTTTTACTCTGAGTTCTTTATAGTTTTCAATAATACCGTTGTGAACAATAGCAACACGACCGCAATTACATGTGTGCGGATGAGCGTTTGCAACAGAGGGAACTCCGTGAGTTGCCCAGCGGATATGTCCTATACCGATTGTTGATTTTGATATCTCGGAATAATTTTTTTCAACAATATTTCTCAAATTCTGCAGCTTGCCCTGAGCTTTAAATAACTGAACTTTTCCGTCAATATTCAATGCAATACCTGAGGAGTCATATCCTCTGTATTCAAGACTTGTCAAGCCTTCAAGCAAAATATCAGCTGCTGTCTTATTTCCTATATATCCAACGATTCCGCACATAAATCTCTCCTACTTTCACTAGACTATTTTAACATAAATATCCTTATTTCAAATTAAGATTATATAAACATTTGTAAATATTTTAAAATGGCATAGCTTTATCAGTAATCAGACGGAAAATTTACCGTTCCAGAATTGTCTCAGTAAAATATCATTTTTTGTTTTCCTGTTTATACCGATATGGAGCTTTTTTTCATAAGGACTTGATTTGAATATATTTCCTGAAACTGACAAATTCTCTTTGTTAATGCTTTTTACTCCTCGATTAGCCAAATCACAGGCTACTGTTTCCATAGGATTAGATGCTGCATAGTGGCAAATTTTAGATAATGATTTAGAATGTTTTAATATAAAATTATCAATATACACAGGGTCGCAAATTGATATAAGGCGTTTTACAACTTCTTCTCCGCCTAATTTTTTTAAAAGATTGTTTTCATGTATTACATGCATAAACTCATGCAAAACATTTTCCAAAAAGAAATCCGTAGTGGAAATCCCCCGTTCAAAACATTTGTCGGCAATTGAGTCAATCTCATTCCAGTCTATTTCGTTTGTATTAAAAAATATTGTTTTTTCAGGAACAACTACATCTTTATTACGGTATAAATATGCAGGAGCGAAGTTGGTAAAGCCGGCAGAGTATTCATTAATGTTTTTTAAATCTCTGAAATCTTCAACAAAAATCCCTTCAGGAACTCCGAGGTTTAAATTATATTTTCGGTTGAGCTCTTTTATAAACTGAAAGCATTTTGCCGAGCACCAAGCAAGAACTTTGTTGTTTTTAAAATCCGTATTGATATTATTTTTGGCAAATAGTTTTTCTATATTTTCAACGTTGCATGCCGAAATCTCCGATTTCATTTGTTTTGTTAAACCGGCATTAAACGTCATATTGTTGTTTATACTTTGAACTTTCATTACTGAGCTAAAAACTTCAAAAACAAAAAATTTGTTATATCTGATGTAAAAAAATGTTACAAATTTATATTAAAATAACAAAATTATGATATTTTGAGTTTTAATTTCATGCAAAAGGATGTGTGATGATTAATCCTATCAGCCAAATAAGTAACCAGGGGTATTATAATTTAAAACTGTCTTCTGTAATACAAAGACAGCAGTATCGCAGTGAAGGCATAAACTTATCCGGATATCAGGCAGGTAAAGCTATTTTGGCACGGAATAATATCTGTTTTAAGAATATACCGGCTCCTGTTGAAATAACTGCTGTTTATAATAAAAAAACAGATACAAAAAACAGCATAGATACAAAAAATCTTCATGTTTACAAATATCCTGATACTAATTTAAAATTAATAATTCATACGGATAAGAATGTAAATACAAATGATAGTGTTTTTTTAGAGCAGCCGCAAATTATAATGTCTTTCAGAAATAATCTCTCACATGAAGAACGAAATCAAAAAGCAGAGTTAATACTTAAAGAAATTTTAGAGCAGGATCTGTCACAAAAAAGTGAATATGTTATTTGCGATCTTGGAAACAGGAAAAATGCAGATTTTTCTTTCTCTGAAATATTCGGAGAAAATACAATAGATAATTTGGGAAATCTTAATGAAACCGTAGACGGCCTGGATATAAATGACAATAATCTTCAAAATGCAGTTAAAAAACTTAATTTAGAAAAAGAAAATATATCGGTTGATTATTTGAAACAATACTATAACAACCTGTTAAGCAAGGCTTTTGTTACCGCATATGTTACGGTTTCCGAAGATTATTTCAAAAAAAATCAGGCAAGACTGTTTAAAAATATAAACAGTAAAATGAGAATTGCAAAAGACAGTAACGAACCGGATATTAAGGGTATGATAACAGATGATATAGCAAGATCTGTTTTGAATGCAAAGGTCAGGTTTAATCGTAAATATATTTTGCGCAGAGAACATTCTGATACATCGTTAATTATTGTCTGCAAACAAAAATTTAATAAGCAGGATTTCGACTCTGAAATCGACAATGTTATAAATAATGATTTGCACAATGTTTTTGGGTTGGCAAAAAAAGCGTATTTGCAGGATGTAAAAGAGTCTTTTGAAGATCCGGAAGGACTTGCATTAATGAAAAATTCAATTATTGCAAGATATGATTCAAATATTTTTAATCTGGATGAAATAGTGAATAATATTTCCGAAAAAGAAGTTAAAGATTGTATGGAAAATATAAAAAATCAGGAATATCAACTAAAAATTTATGAGGATACTAAAAATGAAAGTGTTTAAAATTGCAGCGAATAATGTTCAAAAACCATTAAACCAAAAAGTTTTAAAAAAGGCTTTACCTCTTGTAGCAATACCGTTGGTTGCATATGTACAAAGGACACAAAAAGATACTATTGAATATATGGGAGACCAGTTATTAAAAAACTATACTCCCGATACAAAAATGGTAAAAAATTTAGAGTTGCTGGATGAACTTCAGAAAAAAAATGTTATTGAACACGAAAGACCCTGGGAACCGTTCAGGTTTAATGATAACAAGCTGACAGATACAACTTATGATGGAATTGTTGCCAAGATTCAATCCTCTAATACATTAAACTCTGTTGAGAAAAAACATTATCTCAAAGCTCTTGCCAGGGCAAATGAAAAATCAGTTACAACATTTAAGGGCAGTGAAGATATAGTTTCCTCTACCGATTCGTATGATGCAGCCCACGATATTCCGGATGTGTCAGATTCACCTGATATTACGGAGATGCAGGAACTTGATCAGACAATTGAAACTATAAATAATGCAATAGAAAATCCGTATTTACTTGGTGCTGTTGCCGAGATGATACCTGTGGCAAGATTTATTAAACCAGGAGTCGACCTTATTAACGGAGATACGGAAAAAGCTGCGGTAGGTGCGGTATCAAGAGGTGTTGACCTTTTATTGTCGCCGCTCAAACTATTTCTGGCTTCTTCAAAAGCGTTATGTGACGGTGCGCTCGGTTTGATGACAGGGGATGAAGATTTTGGTTTGATAAAAGGTTTTAAAGGATTTTACAAAGATTGGGCAGAAGCAAGAGATGACATAGAAAATGAATTTTTAAGAAGGGAAACAAAAGATCAAAAAATTGAAAGACTGAGACAGTTAAAAAATGAAAAAATTGCTGAGCGTAAGCGTTTAATTGAAGAAAGAAAACAAAAAGAACTGCAATCAAAAAAAGAACAATATAAGCTCCTGTCTGCGAGTTATGATTCAATATCAAATCCGCAAAATATGTCTTCGTTGGATAAAAAACGAGAAAATTTCAGATTTCTGTTGAACAAATTAAAAGTTCTGTCACCTAATTCAGATTTATCTCAGTATGAAAACTACTACAAGTGGAATTCCGAAAAGTTAGATGCTAACGCAGAGCTTATAAAAAACAAAATAACAAAAATAAAAAATAAATCCGGAAAACGTCATGAACCCGTAAAAACTGATAATGCTCAAAAAGAACAGTTTTCTATCGAGCGTGAAAGAGAATCTTTTAAATATTTATTAGCAGAGTTGAGATATTTAAAACCTGATAGTGACACTTCTCAATACGATAACTATTACAAGTGGAATTACGAAAAACTCCTCAGAAATGCGGAACTTGTCAGAAGCTCTATTGACAAGTGCCGCCGTAAAAAACACTTTTAAGACTAATTAAGATTCTAATGTCTGTATTATTACCATTCGTCATCATTTGCCTTTACGGAAATAACCGATGGCTGCGGTGAGCAGAGCAAGTATGCCAAAAATTGTGAAATAACGTTTAAGATTGAATTCATGTTTTTCTTTCTCCTGTATTGCGCCTTCATAGATGTCAGTATTTATTGACTGCATTCTTTTCGTTGCCTCCCTGTCGGAAAACACTTTTTGCGACGGCAAATTAAAACTGATGTTATTTGGTGAAACCTTGGGTCTTTTTACTTTCATGTTTGTTGTGGTATGCGCTTCGAGTTGCATTTTTTCGCTCTCTCCCCGAACGGGAGGAGAGTTGTTTAAGTTAAGGTTATTAATATTATAGGCTTGAATTTCCGTCATATCAGAAAAGTTCTCCGTAATGTAACAACTTATTTAGCTTGTTTTTGGGCAGGTACATCATACCTATTTGAGCAGGTATGTCCGGCATATTATTTCTCCTGCACTCTTCCATAACTTCGTTACACAGAGGGTCGGTAAACCTGAACCCGAGTTTATAGAAGAACATGGCCGGTGAAGATTCTTTCATAATCGGTGCAGAAAAGGTCACAATACGCCCCTGGGCTCGAGAGTCAAACATTGCTTTTTCGGCAAGTTGTTTTATCGCCTCCGTACCTTGTCCGCACTTTGGTTTTGGTGACTGAATATAGTCAATAATATAACAATTTTTCAAATACTTTATTTTCCGTTTATATGTTTTAGGAATAAATAAACCTGACGGTTTTGCAAAAAAGTTCCCGTCTCCGCCCGAACCTTCTGCATACCGGCTGTATTTTCCTTTGTATTCGACTTCTTCTTCTACTATATCTACATAATCATCATCAATCTCGCCCGGAATAATTATATTATCTCCGCGCCTTATCTTTTTGACTCTTAGTGTCGCCTTTTCTTTCAGCTGCGGCGTTTTAAATCCTAAAATCGCCGGCATGCTCATACTTGACAAAGACGGTGTTGCTTTAGCAACACTCATCTGAGGACGCAAGTCCATAGTTTGGATGTTGTTAATCATACCTACCTAACCTATATTTTCTAACCTTACATATATAAAGTTATATTTCACGAAAAAATTGCCTTTTTAATAAAATCCGGGCGGGGTGTTGTTACAAAAGTTTACAAATTGTTTTTTAAACGTTCAAACGGACTTTCCGGACCAAATTCAGGTAAAAATCTTGCATCAATGAATTTGAAATCTTTAATTTTTCCCAAACTGTTTCTGATTATTTGGAATTTTGTATGCAAAGCATAAGTCATTCCTGTATTAGTATCTTTTATTCTCAGCTCCGGTCGGTTTACATATTGTAGTCCGTTACTGTTATAGCTTTTTATTGCGGCAATAGCCTCCGGAGAATATGCATTTTTTATTGTCTGAATTGCTTTATGTTTTTCGTTCCCGATAATTTTTGCCAAATCTTCTTCAAATGGTGCAATGCTGTCTCCTGATATGATGTATGCACTATACGAATTACCGTTTAAATTTCCTCGTTCTCTGTTATAAAAAGTTCTGACATTCGGATTATTTCTGTAATCAATATCACATCTGCCGATATATGAGCGTAAATTTTGTTCTTCAAATTTAATTGCTTTTGAAGATTTATCCAGAGGTTTATTTAATATCCTGATAATTTTACCCTGGAGTTTTTTTACTGATTTTAAATCCGATACTGGTGCAAAACTTCCGTTTGTTTCGGCAACCCAATGCACGACAGGATATGTGGCTTTGAAATTAGCAGGTTGATAATTATTAGTTTGCAGAATTTTCATAACATTATTAAAACATCTGAAAATAAAATTTGCCAGAGTAACAAATAATATTTTTACGATTTTTAATAATAGTATGGAAATACAAAAAACAAACATATCATTTGGTGAAAAATATCCGACAGGAAGAATTTTAGAAATTACAACAAGAAAAATTTTTGAGCCTGACGGAGTAACGGGTTATATAGAAACATTGAAAAAAGTTCACGGAAATGTTCCAAAATATACGGGGCATCAGGGATACAGAAGGTATGCAGAAGAAGTCAGCGAGAAAATCCTTGCAAAATATCCTGAACTGGCAAAAGCAACAGCTGACATTCTGGAAATTGTCCAAAAAAGCGGAACTCTTTACTCCAAAGATTTAAAAGTTAAAGTCCAGCCTGTTCTGGACCGGTTCGGAAAAGAGATTGATATAGTTATATAAAGACTTTTTCGCATTTTATTGTGCCGTTTGCGTTTTTAGCAACGGCTGAAAGTTGACCGTTTTTGGTTAGAATTATTGTTCCTTCCGGAAAAGTTTTTTGAGGCTCTATGGGATTTCCGTGTGAAACTTTCTCAAACTCTTCTTCTGAAAGCTCATATTTTGGATAATCTAAATATTCAAGAGGGTAAATCAGGTTTTGATTTACCTGTTCAACCGTTTCCAAATCCTCTAATTTTACAGACTCATTCACCACAAAATCACCTGCATGAACCCTTACCAGTTTAATCAAATGCCCAAACGTTCCAAGTTTTTCACCAAGATCATTTGCGATTGAACGGATATAAGTGCCTTTGGAACAAGCTATATAAAGTTCTAACTGACGTTTTCTTTCATTATAACTCAATATTTTCAGCTCACTTATATTTACCCTTCTGGGTTCTATTTTAACTTCTTCGCCTTTTCTTGCATATTCATAAAGTTTTTTCCCGTTTACTTTTATTGCTGAATAAATCGGCGGAAGCTGTTCTATATCACCTCTGAAACTGTCAAGGGCTGCTTCAACTTCTTCAAGAGTAACTTTTTTATCAGATATATTTACCCCCTCGCCTTCAATGTCGTAGGTTGTAGTTGATTTACCAAGCTGAACAGTTCCGACATAAGCTTTGTCGTTTTTTAGATATTCTATAAGACGGGTTGCTTTTCCTATGCATACTGGTAAAACACCTTCGGCAAACGGGTCAAGAGTTCCTGTATGTCCGATTTGTTTTATCTTTGTAACACGTCTCAAGATTGCAACAACATCGTGCGATGTTTTGCCTTTTGGTTTGTAGACATTCAAAAAGCCGAACATTATTTAATCTCACCGCTTGAAATTTTATTAATCAAATCCAAGACACGTGAACCTTGTTCAAGAGCGTCTGTGCAAATAAGTTTAATTTCCGGTGTAACACGCAAACGGATTCTTTTTCCGACTTCGTACCGGATTTTACCCGTATTGCGTTCCATAATTGCTTTGTCTTTTTCAACTTGCTCAGGAGAACCCAGGACACTGTAGATAACTTTTGCATAGGAGTTATCGTGTGAAACTTCCACGTCAACAACTGATACAACACCTTCAAGTCCTCTGATTTCTTTCCTGATAATATCAGAGATATCACGCATTAGTTCTTTTCTGACACGTTCATTTCTTAAAGTGGACATGGTTTTTCTCCTTTTGATAGTATTAACATTATAACACGGAGGTAAATATAAAAAAAGTATTCCGGCTGCTGTATAAATCCCAAAGGCTATCGTTATGATTTAAGAGAATCCAAAAATTCCCTGTTAGCATTCAGAGTGTCTTCTGATGCGACAATTGTATAAATCGGTTTATTAGAGAATATTTTTTGTGCGCAGTTAATTATGTCCTGTTTTGAAATTTTATCAACTTCTGCATAGATTTTATTTTTTAAGTCTATTGAATAAGGAGAATTCAGAGCGCCTTCAAGTGCCGTTATTTTTGCATAGTTTCCTTCGTTATTTAATAATCCGGCTTTTATTGAACGTTTAGCAATCTCTAAATCTTCATCTGTAAATTCACCGTTTGTAAGAGCTTTTATCTGGCGGTTAAATCCGTTAATTGACTTTTTAACGTTATCATAACTGTATTCTCCGATTTCTTTGTTGTCGGTTGTTGTCAGTATATTCAGAGATAACTGACCCTGATTTCCGCACGTTGAATAGTTTGAGAATACCGAGTAAGCAAGGTTTTCTTTTTCTCTGAGGGTATCAAACAGACCTATACTTGAAGATGAGAGGATAGAATTCATAACCGGAATCAGTGCTTTTTCTTTGATACTGTTGTTACGTTCAAATCTGAACACCTGTGAAATATCAGCCTGAGAGTTGTGGTTTATTTCTGTTATGACCGCAGGTTTTTTAATTTCTTTATGCATATCAAGTAATCTGTAATTATTTTCTTCAACCTTTGGCAGATAATTAACGTTGTTTAAAATGTTGTATTTAACTTCTTTTTCTGACATTTCCGGAACATTTGCCGCAACAAGTCCTCGGGAATTTTTGAGAATATATCCGTGAAGTTCTTTTACATCATCAACCGTAACCTTATCAAGTCCTCTAAGTATCTCATCACGCCTGAATAATAACGGATTTATATATGCATCAATATCTTTTTGTAAGGAGTTTGCTGTGGTTTGAGTTCTTAGCATTCTGTCTTTTATACGTACGACGGCAGTTTTAATGTTTTCTTCCGTGATATTCGGGTTTAGTAAAAGAGTTTCCATTTTCTCAAGCCCCAGTCTGTAATTATTAATATCACCGCTTATTCCTGCCGATATACCTGCCTGACCTGCATTTACAGCTATACTCAGGTTGTTCTTATCTTTGAATTCATTAAACTTATCAACGGGCATATCTGATGTTCCCATTGTGTATATTTCATTAAGAACATCCGTAACGCCGGCTTTTTTTGTATAAGGAACGTCACTTTGAAGTTTTAAAGATATATTTATGTTGTTTGATTTTGTATTACAGAAAGCAATATCGTAGTTATTTGGCAGTTTATATTCGCTGATAGCGTTTGTGTCAAGCGGTTTTCTGTCTTTGCCCTTAAATGAAACCGTTCCTGTTTTTGACGGGTGAACAACTGTTATTGCACTTTTTGAAACATCGAAATAATTTTTTACTGCTTCTGACAATTCTTCCGGGGTGATAGAATCCAAAATTTTATTATATTGCGTAATGTATTCAATATCATTATCCAGTACCGAATATCCGATACAGTCGTTTACGGAAGCAGAATGTTCGAGGACAGAGTCATTATCCTGTTTTAGTCTTTGTTTTAATCGTTCGGTTGTTTCTTCCGATATTTGTTTTTTGCTGCTCAGTTTTTCAAATATGGTTTTTAACAATTCTTCCGTATTATATTCGGCAGAAGTCATAAGCATAAATGCAAGTCTGGGACTGTTCGGATTTGTTGATATTTTTTCACTGCTTATAACCGGGTAAGAGTTATATTTTTTAAGTTTTGGAATTAATCCTGCTTCGTGAGAGTTAATGTACGTTGTTGCAAGTTCAAAAAGTATTTTTCCTCTTGTGTCATTATTTTTCGGACCTGCAAAACCTATTACGATTTCGGAAGAAGTTGTTTTATCCGACTTAAAATCTTTTCTTACTGTTTTCTGAATAGGGTCAAGTTTTTCTTCAAATTTTTTTCCTCTTGAAATTTTATGTGAGTTAAAATTTTTAGAAACAAGTTTCATTGCTTCTTCGGGGTTAACATCACCGGTTATTACTATATTCGTGTTATCAGGAGTATAGTATTTGTTGTAGTAATTAACCACATCTTCTCTTGTCAGATTCTGAATATGAGCAACACTTCCGCCTACGAGTTCATCTGCCGGATTTTTAATGTTAAACATTGTTCTTACTGTCTGATCCATAGCAACGGTTTGCGGATTATCAAGAATCATATTGATTTCAGAAGAAACAGGGCCTTTTTCTTTTTTTATCATGTCTTCCGAAAGCTTTAAATCTTCTGCCATTGCGGCAATAACTTTAATCTGTGTTTCCAGGTCTTTATTTTCAAGAAGCGGAGTTGAGTTTACGTAATCAGTAATTGCATAGTTTGTACTTGCGTTTGCCCAGCCGCCGAGCTTATCAATCTTCTTGAAAGAATCACCCTGCTTTAGTTCAATATGTCCGTTTTCACCGTTTGTACCGTTGAATGCCATGTGCTCCAAAAAATGGCTTATCCCTTTTATATCCCCTGTTTCATTCATAGAGCCAACGTTAACATAGCTTTTTACAACCGCAGGCGAATTTTTCATAGGCACAATTGTTACTTTGTAACCGTTTGCCATTTTGTAATTATGAAGTTCCAGTCCGTTATCGAGTTTATTTACAGAGGTTTTACGGTAAAATACGGGAACATTTACCTTAAAGTCAGGTGTTGCATATGTAAAATCTTTAATTTCCCTTCGGGTTTTTTGAGGCAAAACGGTATCAGAGGTCTGTTTATTTACCCCCAGTGAGCCAAAAACAATATTATTTACACCTGAAACCTTCATATTTATATAAAAACATATCTAGTACAGAAATTGCTTTGTAAAACAGGATTGTAAAGAAAGTTTAAAATAAACAGAACATTTGTATTACTCCCTAAATTACACAAACAGGTAATTTATCAATGCGATTAAGCTCTTACAATTTTTGTATGGAGATATGTTGTTATGGGAAAAATTCAGAATAAGTATTTGGAAATCAAAAATATTAATAGAGACATTGTAGACTGGCTGGAAGGGATTGCCGAAGAAAATAACTGCCGTGTCGAACGCAAAGAATGGAAAAGCAAGTATAACAGTTATGTTGTATATGATTATGAACCCTTTTGCTCGGAAGGGTTTGAAATAAACTTGCTTTTGAGTTCTCCGGATATTGCATATCTTAATTTTACGAAGTATTTGTACAAAGAAAAACTCACAACTTTGGAGTATTTAAACAACTGCGCAAAAATTCCCGCAATAAAAAACTTTTCTCTTTAATTTTTTGATATATAATAAAATAGTAATTAGCAGTTACTATGTCGCTTTATAAGAGGAAGTATAAATATGCGTGAATTTTTTAACGATTATGTTCAGTCGCTTGAGACATATATAATGTTCAGAATCAAAGAAACCGTTGCAAAACTTACCCCTGAACTTATATCAAAAAACAGAGCACCAATTATGTTATCAATGGGCGCTCCTACGGCAAATCCGCCTAAACGGGTTACGGAAGCACTTAAAAATGCTCTTGACGAAAAAGGTGCACATCTTTATTCCACTCCGAAAGGCGAAAAGTACCTGCGTGACGCTATTGCAAAACGCATGCAGACAAGATTTAATGTTACATTGAACCCTGATACCGAAATATTTTCTCTTATCGGTTCAAAAGAAGGTATTGCTAACTTTATAAGATTGCTTATAAATCCGACAACAGTCGAAGAGGATAAAGAAATTATATTCATTCCCGATCCGGGGTATGCTTCTTACGGCGAAATGATAAAGGCATCAGGCGGTAAGGCTTATTCACTTCCGCTTACACCGAAAAATAACTTTATGCCTGATTTGGAAGAAGTTTATGCACAGTTTTTAAAAGAAGGTAATAATCCTAAAAAAGTTAAGGCACTTATAATTAATTATCCGAATAATCCTCTCGGCGCAACTGCAACAAGAGAATATATGGAAAGCGTTGTTAAGTTTTGCAAAAAGTACCATATATTGCTAATATCAGACGCAGCATATACAGATATGTATTTCAGACCTGAACTTAAACCTATGAGTATTCTTGAAATTGAAGGAGCAAAAGATATTGCGGTAGAATTTTTCAGCTTTTCCAAACCTTATGCAATGACAGGCTGGAGGTTAGGCTGGATTTGCGGAAACGAAGAAGCTGTAAAATTCTTCGGTAAACTGAAATCAACAATCGATTCAGGTATTTTTAAAGCACTGCAGAAAGCTTCTGCTGATATAATTAATTCTCCGGAAGGCGAAAAATATATACAGGAAGCAAATATTAAGTTTAAACATAATCAGGAACTTTTTGTTAAAGGTTTAAGAGAAGAACTCGGCTGGGGTGATTTTCACGTTCCTGATGCAACATTCTATTTGTGGATACCAATTCCTCCGAGATACAAGACTTCTGTCGAGTTTTCCGATGACCTGATGAAAAAATCGGGGATTATTGTAGTTCCGGGTGATGCATTCGGAAAATACGGTCAGGGATACATTCGCATTTCTATCGTTTGTCCTGAAGAACAAATAAAAGAAGCTATATCAAGAATGAAACAGGATGGTTTTAGCTGGGCGTAAATAATATAACCATTAAGCTGTTTTACATAAAATTGTTGTGTAGTTTTTCCCAGGCAACGTCTGTTATTCTTCCATGCCCGGGGTAGATTGTGATGTCATCAGGCAAAGTAAATATTTTTGTCTTAATGCTGTCCACGATTTGTACAAAATCTCCTCCTTCAAGGTCACATCGTCCTACGGATTCCCTGAATATTGTGTCACCCGAAAACAACATTTTATCTGTAAGATAGCAAACTCCGCCTGGAGTGTGTCCCGGAGTATGTATAACTTTTATTTCGTTATCTCCGAGTTTTAATATATCACCGTCTTTTATGTAAATATCGATTTTTGGAATTGTAATTTCAGGAATTCCAAACATCGGGAGATAAATATTTGCCTGGTTCAGAATCCGCAAATCGTCTTCGTGCATAACAATTTTTGCATCAGTAGGTCGAATGCCTGCAACATGGTCAAAATGTCCGTGTGTAAGTAAAATATACTTTAATTTTGCCCCTGCTTCATCAAGCACATTTTTTACATTCTTATCTGCTGACGAGCAGTCAATAAGAACAGCTTCCTTAGAAAGCTCATCTATCAGAAGGTAATTATTATTTTCAATAGGCGGTTCTGTAAAAATCTTTAATATCATATACCTATGTTAGCAGAAAAATACGTGTTATTATACAACCCTTGATAAATCTCCGGGTTTCTTTTCGCTTGCGAACTCGGGACTTAACCAGCCGAGCTTGTGTCCTACGTAACCGAAGACAGAGAGTACTGCTGCTGCACCGACTCCTCTTACTGCCCATTTCCCTGTTTTTGTTTTGGTCCAGCGTCTGAATTGTGTCCAGTAACCTTTTTTTCTGCGTGTACGTTTTTTTGTCCCATTAGGAAGTTTTACACCGTTTCCGATAATATCTCTTGATTTTACCTCGGTTCCGTCTTTTCGGAAATCGCTTCTGTACAATTCGCCGCTCGGAAGAGGAGAACGTGTAATTACCTGATTGTCTTCCCAGCCGTATTTTCCGTTAACCTGGTTTTTCAGAATGGTTCTTGCAACATCATCATTTCTGTGTTTGATAAGACATCTTTCCAGAGCATTAGCAATATCATCAGCCATTACTTCATCACGGAGTCTTCTCAGAGCATCCTTGTATTCCGGATTATCTTTAATATACCTTTTTAGTAAATCCTGAGGAACTGTATCTGCTCCGAAAGCAACCTTATATTTTGTTTCAATATTGTTTTTAAGCTTGTTATAAACTTTCTCAAAAGCAATTGTTGCATCTCGTTTCGCATCTTTGAGCAATTCTTCTCTTGATGGATCATTAAGGAGTATTCGTAAAGATTCTATAATTGTAC